>NZ_JASPKB010000030.1:0-204 GCF_030232515.1 Corynebacterium sp. MSK004
TGCTTTGGCGAGTGCGTCCTGGCCCCAGTTTTGCTGCCTGGCGATTTCTACGGGGTCGTCAGGCAGCTGCGTGTGTAGGTAGAGCCACCAGTCGCAGGCGATGCGTTGTTGCTCGTCGCGTAGTCCCCGGTGGGCGTGCATCAGTTTCTTGATTTGCGAGTTCACTCCGCCTTCCAGGCTGTTGGTTGTGCGCTCTAAGCGTTG
>NZ_JASPKB010000003.1:0-296968 GCF_030232515.1 Corynebacterium sp. MSK004
GACGCCTTGGTAGGCCATTACCCCACCAACAAGCTGATAGGCCGCGAGCTCATCTTGCACCGAAAAAACTTTCCAACCACCACACTAAAGGCAGTTCATATCCGGTATTAGACCCAGTTTCCCAAGCTTATCCCAGAGTGCAAGGCAGATCACCCACGTGTTACTCACCCGTTCGCCACTCGAGCACCCCTTGCAAGCAAGAGGCCTTTCCGTTCGACTTGCATGTGTTAAGCACGCCGCCAGCGTTCGTCCTGAGCCAGGATCAAACTCTCCACAAAAAAGGCCGTGAAAAGCCCAAACCTAGACAAAAAGACAAACCACAACAAACAACACCACAAAAAGCAGTGTCACCTGAACTGGCAAATCCAAAAATTACATAAAGAAAAAATCTCGAAACCAACCCCCAACCCGACGGGGATAAACAGGAGGCTGGCAAAGTCAGAAGATTTTAAATCATTTACGCCCAAACAACTTATGTTATTTACAATGACGCCGCTTGAAAGAAAAGCGCCATCCGGCATACACCAACCGTGCCATACATATGGCATAACACGGCCACAATGAATAAAATCAACCAACACAAAAAGTACATTGGCACACTATTGAGTTCTCAAACATCGTCACCACACAGCCATACGGAACGCCTTTGGCGGTACGCAGTACTGCGAGTAAAGAAAATATTTGTTGTCAGGGCCTGTTTTCCTACCGCCTCTCTCCAAGAATCTCAGTTCCTGTGGGGCGCTGTCGGTCGCGCTGACTCACATAAAGTTACACACGGCCTTGAAAAAACACAAATGTGCACTTCAATGAAGGTTTTTACCCCTTCTTGAAGTGCACAAAGACAACCTTTTAACGCAGACATTGGATGGCGCTCAGCGTGCCCCAAACCAGCCCATGAGGCCCGGGCTAAACACGTTGGTCTTTGTTGCCATCCGGGGATACGCGGCAACCCACACGACGTAGATGATTGCCATCCCTGTGAGCGTCCACCCCATCGCAACGCTGGGATTGATAAGCCACGCTATGAACAGTACGGCGATTGCTCCCGCTAGCGCAGTTGTGTAGAGCCACGTCAGTTTGTCGGTAATCGCGAAAGTTAAAAGTAGTGACGTCGTTGCAAGACACACGATGGTGAATCCGGCTGGATTGCCGGTCCACATCATGGATACAAGATCGGCCAAGACCGACAGGACCACGGGGATTGCCGTGCACAGCAAAGTGACCTTGGCCCACACACCGCGCGGCAGTCCAAAGGCCACTGCATCTTTGAGTGAGCTGCGGATTGAATCAGCCACTAGCGGTAGGACAATCAACGTAACAATGACACCCACGATGCCCACGCCAGTATCCCACAGCTTGATCAACACGAGATTCACCGCGATCGCGAGGGCGATGCCGATCGCCATCCACATCCAGGCGCGCACCTGGGGGCGCACCACAATTTGCGAAACCGGGGACGCTGAGAACCAGCCCGTCGAAGAATCACCATCGCTGCCTACGATGAGGGAGCTCGCGGTCATGCGCGATGGCTCGACGCGCTTGGCCATGCAGAATATCCACGCTGCCGTTGGCGCTATGAGGACCCACCACGGGAAAGCCCAGGGTGCGCTGACAAGCATGAGCAGCAGCGCCAGGGAGGCATTGATTCGCCGGTGCCCGTTCCAGACGCGCGTACTGAGACCAAAGGTGAGGTAGCGCGAGAAGTCAGGTTGGACCAGGTAGAGCTGGAGCGCCATAAGGAGTGAATACCCGATGGCCCACCCTTGCCCGCGGTCCATTCCCAGCACCGGAAGGATGACAATCCACAAGGCGTAGAAGAAGCTGTTCCAGCTCAGCGCCATATGCCTATAAAGCTTCATCACGCCTCCCCCAATGCCAGAACTGCCTGTTCGAGGGATACCTCGGTGGCGCGAAGCCCCATTTTCTGAGCCATGGCAAAGACGTTGGCGGTGTGGTTGGGGCGGGCGTCGACAAGCGCGCGGTCTGCTACGGCTGAGGTTTCGCGCTCAAGCACTGGGAGCTGCAGGCGCCCCAGCGCGCGATCGAGGGTTTCGGCAGAGCCAGTGAGCTGGACGACGCCCTCAATGAACTCATCGATGGGACCGGACAGCGGGTTCTCCCCCATCAGCGCCACGGTATCGAGCAAACCAGACAGCTCGTTAAGGTGATGGGTGGAGACGATAATGGTGCGGCCGTGCTCTTCACGCAAGACGTCGTAGAATACCTCCCGCTTGGCGGCGTCGAGGCCGAGATAGGGTTCGTCGAGAAGCATGTATGGCACCCCCGAGGCCACCGCAACAATGAAGCTCGCTGCGGACTTCTGCCCGCGGGAAAGGCCCGAGTAATTCTTCATTGGAAGCTCGAAGCGCTCGACCAGCTCCTCAGCGCGCGCTGTGCTCCACGTGGGCCAGCGCAGGCTTGCCACGGTGAAGATCTTCTTCACGTTCCAACCTTCAGGCAGTGGGTTATCTATGCCCATGAGGACAACCTTGTTGAGGACTTTTTCATTGTCGTAGGGCTTGTCGCCGTCGACTTTGATGCCGGAGCCGCCGAGCTGGCCAGCAATCTTGCGCAGCAAGGTGGTCTTGCCAATGCCGTTGGGGCCGACGAGGCCGTGCGTGAGGCCGTCGTCGAAGGTGAAGTGCGGGGTAGAAATCATGAGTAGAGTCCTCGACTTTCTGCGACAAGGTCGATGAGGTCATGGAGTTGCTGGCGGGTGTAGCCCAGGTGCACGGCTTCGTCGATGAGCGGTGCGGCGTATTCAGCCGCAAAGTCTTGGCGACGCCGCGCCCGGATAAGGTCTGCGGCACCAGAGGTGACGAACATGCCGATACCTCGGCGTTTTTCGAGGATTCCGAGATCCACGAGGAGGGTCAGGCCCTTGCGGGCAGTGGCGGGGTTGATGCTGTGGAAAGCGGCGAGCTCATTCGTGGACGGTGCCTGGGCGCCCTCGGCGAGAGTGCCCTCAATGATGGCGTCCTCGATGAGTACCGCTATCTGACGAAAGAGTGGCTGCGCGGAGTTATCCATGCAGTCTCCCTAGTTGGTTGGTTACTCATGTAACTAACCATATAACCTGCCCTGCAACCTCCGCAAGACTTGCGGCAAACACGTTTATTACCTGGGAATTTCCCCAAGGTTATCGACGTTTTGTGACTAATGGGGCACACTGGATGACACCAGCCTTAAGCTGGAGACCTCACGAAAGTGATCATAGAAAAATTAGTTAGAAACGATAGAACGGAATTTAGGAGCCATGCTTGAACGAACACTTGTCTTCGTTGACACGTCATACCTACTGGCCAGCTTTTATAACTCTTGGGAGACGGGGGCCCGCGCCCAGCTAGAGATTGATTTACCCGAAGTAGTCAGCTCCCTCGGTTCCATGATTGAGAACCAAGTAGGCAACCCCATCCACCGCCAATACTGGTACGACGGAATCCCCGATACCGGCCCCCACCGTTACCAGCGAGCACTGCGGGTCTGCGATGGCGTCCAATTGCGCACCGGTCAGCTCATCGAATGGGGCGAACGGCGAACCCAGAAAGCCGTGGACACCCGCCTCGTCGCCGATATGATCGTTTCCGCTATGAAGGGCCAAGTCACGGATTTCGTCTTGGTCTCCGGCGACGCAGACATGATTCCCGGGGTCCAGGAGGCCGTCAACAATGGTGTGCGCGTGCACCTTTATGGCTTCGGATGGGACTCCATGTCTTCAGCTCTGCGCCATGCCTGCGACTCCACCACGATCCTCGATCCGCGGGAGGACTTCGCCGATGCGATGGAGCTTGAGGTCCTTGAAGGCCCGCTGCCGCCGACCATCCGCGAGCCCCAGAGCACCGGAGAAGGAAGCGAAGACGCTAGCGATTCCGCCACCGAGGACGCCCCAGAGTGCGACGAACCTACCGAGGCACAAGCTGCCTTCCCCTCTGCGCCAAAACCTGGGCCGGCAACACCTTCCGCCGCGGCGCAAGACGTGGCTGCCACCGCCTCGCACCCAGAGTCGGCAGCACCGAGCGCCCCCGCCGACGAAGAGGAACCCGCCCCCTGCGGCGAACAAACCACAAAGCCCAGCGCCGCGGATCAGAAGCCCGCGGACTCAGAAGAGGAAACGGGCACCGAAGCCCCGAAGCCTGCCCCCAAACCGGCCGCGCCCAAGCCGTCGATGATGGCGCCGCGCCGCAAGCTGCGCTCGAAGTATGTTCCCCTCCCCGAGGAAGTGTGGAGCTCCGCCGGCTTCCAGTCCCCCTTTGACGTGGGGCAGCAATATGCCTCGTGGTGGTTCGACAACGCCGCGAGCGCCGATCAGCGCGACCAAGCCCATCTCCTTTCCGGCGGCGGTCTGCCGCCGGAGATCGACCGTCCGCTGCTGCAGTTCGCCTGCGAAACGCTGCACGAGTACACGCTCACCGAAACCCAGCGCGTCAACCTGCGCGATGGCTTCCACTCCGGCATCCGCGGCGTGCTAATCAATATCCGCCGCCAGGGCAGCTAGACCGTCGAGGCGCACAGGGACCTTAACAAAGGGACCTTCTGGAGCGCGGGGTGGTGAAATCCCCTGGCCGCAGAATGCGGCCTGCTCCAGAAGGCCCCTTTTCGCGCTGGCTACTACTTATCCTCAGCGTCCTTGGCTTCGGCGCCGGCCTCGAGCTCCTCTGTGGTCTTGGAGGATGAGCCTTCCAGCTCCTTGTTCTTGGCCATCTCAGCGCGGATCTCATCCAAGCGGGACATAGCGGCCATATCGTGTCCCGCCGCCGAAATCTCCTGAATCCGGCTACCACCAGCTGCCTGGTGCAGCTCCTGGGCGCCGAGCGCATCAGCGTAGCGCTTCTCAATCTTGGCGCGTACCGAATCCATCGTAGGCGTCGAGTCATCCGGCTTGAGCTCATTCATGGAGTCCAGAGCCTCAGCGTTCTTCTCCTGCATCGCCGCCTGATCGGCTTGGGACAGCAACTGGTCCACCTGCGCGAGCTGCTCCTTCAGTCGGGCCTCCGACTGCTGTTGCTGGGCCTTTGCCTGCTCCGCCGCTTGCGCGGCAGCCTCGTGCTGGGACTTCAGATTCGCCAGCTCATTTTCTACGGCAACCAGCTGGCTCGCCACAACCTCCGCTGCCTGGTTGTACTCGGCGGCCTTCTGCGGATCCTCGGAAGCGTCCGCCAACTCCAAGGCCCGGCGCGTCTGATCCTGGTAGTCCTTCTGAGTTTTCACTAGGCGGTTGAGCTGCATTTCCAGCTGGGTTTTGCGGCCAATAATCTCCGCTGCGTGCTCGGAAATCTGGCGGTGCTGTTCCTTTGCACCTTCCACGGCCTGCTGGATTTGGACCTTGGGATCAGCGTTCTCATCGATCTTCTGATCGAAAGAAGCCATCACATACTTCCAACCTTTGCTGAATGGGTTTGCCATTGCGCTCACTCCTTAGTGGTTCCTGCAGCAGTAATCAATGCAGCGCTCGTTAGTGCTTTATATGTAAAGACGCTTTCCTGCGAGTGTAGCGATACTCACAGGAAAGCGCGCAGCGGTCCATCTCGACCGCCTTTTCAGAAACATCCGGAATTATTAGGCCTGCTGGCTCTCCACCTGGGCGCGGACCTCATCCATATCGAGAGCCTTGACCTGGCTAATGAGATCTTCCAGGGCTGCCGGCGGCAATGCACCCGACTCGCGGAAAACCAAGATGCCGTCACGGAAAACCATCAACGTCGGGATGGAGTTAATTTGCAGCTTCGCAGCCAGCTCCTCGTTTGCCTCGGTATCCAACTTGGCAAAGGTGGCATCAGGGTGCTCCTCGGATGCCTTCTCAAAGACCGGGCCGAAGCGCTTGCACGGACCGCACCATTCCGCCCAGGCATCCACGAGGGTGATGCCATCGCCGGAGATGGTCTCCTGGAACGTCTCTTCAGTGATGTCAATCGTTGCCATGTCTCTTCCTATCTGTTTCGGGGAAATTTGTAGGTTCTTTCAACTCTCAACGGTACACAAGGCCCAATTATTCCTTGCGCCTATACCCCTAGGGGGTATACGCTCAACGGTGTATCTACCCACTACTTAAGGAGTCTGATCACGACCATGAGCACCACCACCTACACCGTTAACGGCATGACCTGCGGCCACTGCGAACTCTCCGTGAAGGAAGAGATCTCGGAGATCAAGGGCGTCACCGACGTTACCGCTGACCACACCACCGGCGCCGTCACCGTGACTGGTGAGGGCTTTAGCGATGACCAGGTCGCCGCTGCCATCGCCGAAGCCGGCTACGAGTTGGCCTAAGCATCATGACCACCAGCCTCACCCTCGGTATCACCGGGATGACCTGCACCTCCTGCTCATCCCGAGTTGAACGCAAGCTCAACAAGCTCGACAACGTCGAAGCCACGGTCAACTTCGCCACGGAATCTGCCGCCGTGAGCTATGACCCAGCCACAACAACCCCCGCCGATCTCATCGACGTCGTCGAAGGCGCAGGCTACGGGGCTTTTGCGGTGGACGATGAGGGGGAGGCGTCGGCAAGCACGGCGGACACCGCCCGCGAGGGTGAGGCTTCCGACATCCTGCAGCGCACGCTCGTCTCTGCGGCGCTCTCGCTGCCCGTGATGCTCCTCTCCATGGTCCCGGCCCTCCAATTCCAGAACTGGCAGTGGGCCTGCCTGGTACTCACAACGCTCGTCTACGTCATCGGAGGCGCGCCCTTCCACCGCGCCACGTGGGCCAACCTGAAGCACGGCGCCGCCACGATGGACACGCTCATCACGTTGGGCACCACCGCCGCCTTTGGCTGGTCGCTCTACGCGCTCTTCTTCGGCAACGCCGGCATGCCCGGCATGACCATGCATATGACGCTGCGTTCCAATGACGCGCAGATGGACCACATTTACCTCGAATCAGTGGGGATGGTCATTACGTTCCTGCTGCTTGGGCGCTGGTTTGAGCTCAAAGCAAAGGGCCGCTCCTCCGAGGCGCTCACCACGCTGCTGACTATGGGTGCCAAAGAGGCGACGGTGCTGCGCGGCGATACTGAAACCCGGATCTCCATCGGTGACCTTCACGAGGGCGACATTTTTGTGGTTCGCCCCGGCGAGAAGATCGCCACCGATGGTGTGGTCCTCAACGGCCACTCCGCCGTGGACGAATCCCTGCTCACCGGCGAATCATTACCGGTTGAGGTTTCACCCGGCAGCACGGTGACGGGTGCAACCATCAACGCCTCCGGGCGGCTTGAGGTGCGCGCCACCCGCGTCGGCTCCGACACCGTCCTTGCTCAGATGGGCGCGCTCGTCACCGCAGCCCAGACCTCGAAGGCCCCGGTGCAGCGCCTCGCCGACCGCATCGCCGCTGTCTTCGTTCCCATCGTCATCGGCATCGCTATCCTCGCGCTCGTGGCTCACCTGTGGGTCGGCGGAGTTGCCCCGGCCTTCGTGGCCGCCGTCTCCGTCCTCATCATTGCGTGCCCTTGCGCCATGGGCTTGGCGACGCCCACCGCAATCCTCGTGGGCACCGGGCGCGGCGCCGAACTGGGAATACTCATCAAGGGCCCGGAGATCCTCGAATCGACCCGCCAGATCGACACCATCGTTCTGGATAAGACGGGCACCATCACCGAAGGCCAGATGTCAGTAGCGGCGGTTCAGGCCACTGCGGGGCACTCAGAGCAGGAGGTTCTCCGTCTTGCTGCCGCCGCGGAGCAGGGCTCCGAGCACCCCATCGCGCGAGCCATCCGCGCGGCTTACGACGGCAACACCCCTGCAGCCGAGAACTACCACGAGCTAGCGGGCCAAGGGATCGAAGCAACCGTTGAAGGTACCCGCGTGCGGGTGGGACGCCCGCCTGCGGGCTACGACGGCACTGGGACGCAGGTCGGCGTCTACGCGGCGGATGACGTGGTGGGGACCATCGAGCTACAGGACCGCGTTAAGGAGTCCGCAGCCGCCGCCATCTCCGCCCTCCAGAACCTAGGCCTTACACCCCATCTGCTCACAGGGGACAATGCCAGTGCAGCCCACGCGGTGGCGCGGGCGGTAGGCATTGATGAAGCCAACGTGACAGCAGAGGTTATGCCCTCTGACAAGGTGGACGCTGTAGCCCAGCTTCAGCAGCAAGGAAAGACCGTGGCCATGGTCGGCGATGGCGTGAACGACGCCGCGGCACTCGCACAGGCGGACCTCGGCATCGCGATGGGTGCTGGGGCTGATGTCGCCATCGAGGCCTCTGATATCACGGTGATGAATAACGACCTGCGCTCTGTGGCCGATGCCGTACGGCTTGCGCGCGCTACCCTGCGCATCATCAAGGGCAACCTATTTTGGGCCTTCGCCTATAATATTATTCTTCTACCTGTTGCCGCTTTTGGCCTGCTCAACCCCCTTTTCGCGGGTATAGCCATGGCGTTGAGTTCGGTTTTTGTTGTCAGTAATTCTTTGCGCCTGAAAAGCTTTCACTCCGCAGAGTATGCTTAGCCTGCATGAATCGTCTTGATCATCGCTCTATCTCTCGCACGGAGAGGCTCGACCGCCTTCCCGTCACCGGCAAACACAAACGTCTTCTCTTCGGCTCCGGCATTGGCTGGGCGCTCGACGCCATGGACGTGGGCCTCATCTCCTTCATCATGGCCGCTCTGGCCGTGCACTGGGGAATCACGCCGACCCAATCCTCGTGGCTGGCGTCCGTGGGCTTCATCGGCATGGCCTTGGGCGCTACCTTCGGAGGCCTCTTGGCCGATAAGTTTGGCCGCCGCCACGTCTTTGCCTTGACCCTGTTGGTCTATGGCCTCGCCACGGGTGCCTCCGCCCTGGCGACGGGCCTCACGCTTCTCATCGTCCTGCGCTTCTTCATCGGTCTCGGCCTGGGCGCCGAACTGCCGGTGGCCTCCACGTTGATTTCCGAGTTCGCCCCACTCAAGGTCCGCGGGCGCATGGTGGTCTTGCTGGAGGCCTTCTGGGCGGTGGGCTGGATCCTGGCCGCGGTAGTTGGAACGTTTGTTGTGGGGGCGTCGGAAAGCGGCTGGCGCTGGGCGCTCGCGCTCGGCATGGTCCCCGCCCTTTATGCACTTTTCGTACGCCTCCACCTGCCGGAATCGGTGCGCTTCCTAGAGTCGAAAGGCCGCCACGAGGAGGCAGAGGAGATCGTCGCCTCCTTTGAGGCAGAGGTGGACTCGACGGACATCGACCGCACGACCCCGGCACCGACCTACTCCGAGGAAGACGTCACCGCCGCCAGCATCTGGTCGCCGTCCCTGCGCGGGCGCACTCTCGCGTTGTGGACCATCTGGTTCTGCGTCAACCTGTCCTACTATGGCGCCTTCATCTGGATTCCTTCGCTGCTGGTCGCCGACGGATTCTCCCTGGTGAAGTCCTTCAGCTTCACGCTCATTATCACCCTGGCCCAGCTGCCCGGCTACGCCGCCGCGGCCTGGCTCATCGAAGTATGGGGGCGCCGCACCACGCTGGCTGCCTTCCTCGTGGGCTCCGCGCTTTCCGCAGGTCTCTATGGCTTTGCCAGCACTGAGGCCACGATCATCCTGGCCGGTTGTTTGCTGTCCTTCTTCAACTTGGGCGCGTGGGGTGCTTTGTACGCCATCGGTCCCGAGCTCTATCCCACCGCGCTGCGCGGGCGCGGTACGGGTGCTGCCGCCGGCTTCGGCAGGCTCGCATCCATCCTGGCGCCGCTCATCGTTCCGCCGCTCATCGCGGTGGCAGGAACGGGCTGGCTCTTCGTCCTCTTCGCGGCCGCCTTCGGCACCGCTGCTGTCGCGGCGCTGACCCTGCCAGAATTCAAGGGTAAGACCCTTGCTCAATAGGGTCGCCCTTGGCGCGTGGGTCGCGGTCATGGTTACGCTGACTACGCTGAAGTCCTTCTTTCAGATTGGCTACCTCTGGAAGCCGGAGAACCAGCGTGTCCGCGATCTGCGCTTGGTGCCGCTCGATGAATTTTCCGGTGGCACGTGGTTTGGCCCGCTCTTTGAGTACGCGGGCAATACCGCTTTCTTCATTCCCTTCGGAATGCTCGTCTTCAGCATGTGCCGTTCACTCAAGGCCACGGCCGCGTGGGGCTTCGCGCTGAGCCTGGCGCTGGAGACAGCACAGTACGCCTTCGCCCTGGGACGCACCGATATCGATGACCTCATCTTCAATACGCTCGGCGCGCTGATCGGCGCGGCATTCGCCCGGCTGTGTGGCGAACGCTTCTTCCCCGTGTGGCGGTGGCTCGCACTCGCCGCAGCAGCCGTCTTCCTAGTCTTAGTCATTCTCGGCCCACGGTTGGGTGACCCCAACGCCGTGGTGGACCTGTGATTTAACCGTGCGCCATGTTGACGAACTTGGAGTAGTGCAGCTGGTGCGCCACCTTCACCGTGTCGATCGGGCCGCCACGGTGCTTGGCCAAGATGATGTCCGCCTCACCGGCGCGGGGATCATCGCGGTCCTGTGAGTCCGGGCGATACAGGAGCATAACCATGTCGGCGTCCTGCTCGAGCGAGCCGGATTCACGCAGATCCGCCAGCTGTGGCTTCTTATCGGTACGGGACTCTGGGCCACGGTTTAGCTGGGAAATCGCGATGAGCGGGACCTCGAGCTCCTTGGCCAGCAGCTTGAGCTGGCGGGAGAACTCCGAAACCTCTTGCTGGCGGGACTCCACCTTCTTGCCCGAGGACATCAGCTGCATATAGTCCAGCACAATGAGGTCGAGCCCGTGCTGCTGCTTGAGGCGGCGGGCTTTCGAGCGAATCTCCATCATGGTGAGGTTCGGGGAATCATCGATGAACAGGGGCGCATCCTGGATGCGGTTGAGGGTGTCATCGATCTTTGCCCAGTCCTCAGTCGATACGCGTCCACCGCGCATATCCGACAGCTTCACTTCCGCCTCCGCCGACAGCAAGCGCATGACGATTTCCGAGGCGGACATCTCCAAGGAAAACACCACGGAGGTCTTGTTGTGCTGCAGAGATGCCGAGCGCATGAAGTCCATGGCGAGCGTTGACTTGCCCACGCCGGGGCGGGCGGCGACGATAATCATCTGGCCGGCGCGCAAGCCATTGGTCAGGTTATCCAAGTCGATGAACCCGGTGGGCACGCCCGATTCCACACCGTTTTGCTGCAGGGCGGCGAGTTCGTCGATAGTGGGATCGATAAGATCGCTCAGTGCCCGGTAGTCCTCGGTGGTCTTCTTCTGTGCCACCGCGAAGACTTCCTGCTGGGCGCGGTCCAGAACCGATTCGATCTCCATGTCCTCGGAACCTTGGAAGCCGAGCTGGACAACTCTGGTTCCGGCGTCGACCAGCTTGCGCAGCACCGCCTTTTCCGCCACGATCTCCGCGTAGTAGCGAGCGTTGGCGGCAGTCGGCACCGTGGCCAGCAGGGTGTGCAGATAGGGCGCGCCGCCGACCCGCTCGAGGTTGTTGTAGCGATCGAGCCGAGCTGCCACAATCACCGCATCAATATCGGTGCCCGCGGCATAGAGGTCAATCATGGCCTGATAAATGAGCGTGTGCGCAGGATAGTAGAAGTCCTCCGGCTCCAGCTCTTCAATGACCTCCATCACCGTGTTCGGGCTCAGGAGCATAGCGCCAAGAACGCCTTGCTCTGCTTCCCGGTCCGCGGGTGGCTGGCGGAATTCGCCGTAACGCTTCGGCTCCTCCTGACGGTAGGAGCGGCGGGGTTCCTCCTCTACCGGTTCGGGCGGCGGTGGAACCTGATCGTCATCAAAACTGGCATTAGTCATTGTCCATCAATCCCACCGTTCATCGATCCCACCCTGACCGCCCCTGAAAATCTCAGCTTCTATCCGCTCCGGACGGCCAGGCTTTAAGGCAGTGCCAAGCGGCAACCGCGCGTAGTACACAACAGTGTAGCCGAGGCAATGGACACTGCCCCTTGGGTATAACTGCCACAGTTATCCACAGATCCCTGTGGAATTACCAGCTCAGCGGACGAAGGCTCCGCAAAGCGCGAGGTCAAGCCTGTGGATAACTCTGCAAGCCCGTGACCAGCGAAGATAATTACCGCAGGTCAGAGCATGTTTTTCAAGGTGTGAATATACGCACAAAACCCGTGAAAAAGTAGGGCCTTCAACCCGAAATCGGCGCTACCTGCGGGTTAACAAAAGGCGGCGTGAGTAAACTCACTGTAAACTGCACACAGGTTTATCCACAAGTTCCGCGAGTTATCCACATGCCCTGCTTGCCCTGCTTGGGGACGATCCGCCATCCCACATGCCTAGAAAACGGCTCAAGGCCGTGCACCTTCCACCACCTCACATAGTGGGAGGAGCACGGCCTTAAACCTTGCTGTTGTCTGTGGGTCACTTACCTGCGTACCATCGCCGCGCCTCACACGCGGCTGGACGGAGGGTGACCGTCGTGCGCCTTAGTTCTTAGGCAGCGACGACCGAGAAGTTCACCTTGCCGATAACGTCAGCGTGCAGCTTCAGCTCGACTTGGTAGTTGCCGGTCTTCTTGACCAGGCCCTTGGGAAGCACAACGATGCGCTTGTCCAGCTTCGGGCCGCCAGCGGCGGCAACGGCCTTCACGATGTCCTCTGCGGACACGGAGCCGAAGAGCTTGCCGGACTCGGAGGTCTTCACGGGGACATTGACGTCCTTGAGCTCCTCCAGCTGGGTACGGATCTCGCGTGCATGGTCCAGGTCGCGGATTGCGCGAGCTTCCTGGGCACGCTTGATGCCCTCGATCTGCTTCTCAGCACCGCGGGTGGCAACGATTGCCAGGCCGCGCGGAAGCAGGTAGTTACGTCCGTAGCCGTCCTTAACCTCTACAATTTCGCCGGGGGCGCCGAGGTTCTCAACGGCAGCGGTGAGGATCAGCTTCATGATCCCTGCCTTTCAATTGAGTTAAATGAATACTTGCGTGACAGTCTTAGAACGGGGGTTCTGCATCCGCACCACCGAAGCTTCCCGCTTGGGGTGCCGAATTCCACGGATCGTTGCTCGGAGCCGACTGCTGGGACTGCTGCGGGGCAGAAGACTGGGACTGGTTTCCAGAGAAACCACCCTGGTTTCCGGAGAAACCGCCTTGGTTGCCGCCGCCGTAGTTAGCACCACCCTGCTGCTGGCCGCCGCCATAGTTTCCGCCACCGTTGCCGGACTTGCGGTTTACCTGAGCGGTTGCATAACGCAGGGACGGGCCGACCTCATCGACCTCGATCTCAAAGACAGTACGGTTCTCGCCCTCACGAGTCTGGTAAGAGCGCTGACGCAAACGGCCAGTAACAATAACGCGCATGCCCTTGGTCAGGGTCTCCGCAACGTTTTCTGCGGCTTGGCGCCACACGTTGCAGGTGAGGAACATGGCCTCGCCATCCTCCCACTGGGAAGTCTGCTGATTATAGCGACGCGGGGTGGAGGCAACACGGAAATTTGCCACTGCGGCACCCGCCGGGGTGAAGCGCAGTTCCGGGTCGGCGACAATGTTGCCAACGACCGTGATATTGGTATCTCCCTGAGCCATGTCTTTACTCCTTAATATCGGTTACGTGGATTGCTCGAAACCCAGTATCCGCTATTTGCTGTCGGTGCGCAGAACCTTGGTACGCAGAATGGAGTCGTTCAGGTTCAGACGGCGATCGAGCTCGAGAACGGAGTGGGATTCGCACTCCAGATCCACGACTGCGTAGATGCCCTCTTCCTTCTTGTTGATCGGGTATGCAAGACGGCGCTTGCCCCACACGTCAACCTTTTCGACTTTGCCGCCATCCTTGCGGATTGCTTCGAGGAACTTGTCTAGGGACGGGGTTACGGTGCGCTCATCCTGATTGGGATCCAGAATGATCATGACTTCGTAGTGACGCACGGACCTCATCACCTCCTATGGTCTAGTAATTGGTATCGGCCATATCACCTTTGCGGATATGGCAGGAGGGTCTGTTGCGTCAAGCAACCCTCACACAGTACCGCACTGACCGGCGGAAAAGGAAATCCCTTGTCTCCTCGGCCGCCCCCTAGTGAGTCGCGGCGACGAAGATTGCCGAACTCGCAGGTATCACCGTAAGGAAAAGCAGAGCCAGCAACCCCAGCATGATGGGCCAGGTTCGGTCTTCAGAACGCTGAAACAGGTAATAGGCACCCAATACGCACAAGAAACCTATCGTGATGGAGATGATGCCCACGATTGTTATGGTCATCGCGCAAAGTCCCCCGCCAGTGGATCCCTGCCACCGTGCGCGGCACGAACCTTGTCTTCCGACTTGCCCCACATCTGACGGATGATGAGCACGCCGATGGCGATGATGAAACCATCCCGGGTGATCACCGCGATGTCCAGCATCTCGTGCGGCAGGCCCTTGTTCTCCGAGCCGAGCATGTGCCAGGTGAGGATGGGCCAGAGGAGGGCGTCGGCAAGCGCCCAGCTAAAGATGAGGCGCCACCGTGGCAGCGCCAAGAGCGCCGGGACAATGAGCCACAGCGAGTATTGCGGCGACCACACCTTATTGAAGATAAGGAAGGCCATGATGATGAGGTAGATCATCTCAGCCACCCGCGGCGCACGCGGGGTTTTAAGCCCCATGACGGCGATTGCTGCGCAGCTCACAAGGAAGGCCACGAGGGAGAAGGTGTTGAGGAATTCGGCCTCAAAGCTCACGTTCGTAACGCGAGTCAGGAGTGCGTAGATCGTGGTCCACTCCGCCCCACGCTCTTGGTTGAGCCGGAAGAATTCGCGCCAGGCTTCGGGGTAGGCCACCGCCACGGGAAGGTTCACCACGAGCCACGTCGCAACAGTTGCCACGAACATCTTGATGAAAGGTGCCCAGCGCTTGTTGCGGATGGCCAGCACCAGAAAGGCACCCAGAATAAACAGGGGCCACAGCTTAAAGGCCGTGCCGAGCCCAATGAGAATGCCGGCGAGCCAGTTCTTGCCCTTGGTCACCGCAAGCAGAGCGCCGACCATGAACGCCACCGACGGGATGTCCCAATTGGTAAAGGCATGCATGACCACGAGGGGGCTAGCTGCCATGAGGACGGTGTCCCACGCCCGGTTACCTGTGAGCTGGAAAACCATAACCACGGTGCCTACCCACACGAGGGACATGATGAGCGCGGTCAGCCCGAAGTACCAACTGACATCGGCAATCCCAATCCACTCGACGGCCGGGTACGTGGTGCGCGCCAGCCAAGCGACGGCGCCCTGGAACATGCCGGCCAACACCGGGTACTCCATGTAGCGCGTGATATCCCCCTCAACCCAGGAATAGGCATAGGGGAAGCCCGGCTGGTCTAGTCCACGGCCCCCGTAGAGCGGGATGATGTCGTTGTAGCAGAAGGACGTGTACTGACGGTTACCGTCCCAATTCAGGCTAATGAGGCCATCCTCGCCCTTGCGACTACCGGCACAGGTTGCCTTACTCAAGAACCCAAACGCCAGGAATGTCCACGCCAGCGTGATGATCACTCGCAGTGGAGTCCACCACCCGGAGTGGGCTGAGCGAGCAAAACGCCCCGTCGGCCCGCCCAGGGCGTCGACGGCGCCGCGGACCATCGACTCAGAAGAGAGAGGGACTAGCTGAGAAGTCGTGTGTTGGCTCACCAGGGATCAGTCTCCTATTGGCCAAGTAGTTGGTCGAGGCCATCTCCATTGAGAATCTCATCCAGCGAGGGGACCTCAGGATCGGCGGGCTGAGCCGGTTGCTCAGGCTGGGCCGGCTGCGCCGGGGCATCACCATGCCCCTCCTCATGGTGTTGGCCTTCCTCTGGTTTTGCCTCGCCCTCGCCCTCAGCGGCTTCGCCCTCCGGGCTTGCCGGGGTCTGGTCCCACGTCGTGGTCTGGCTCGGGTCATAGACATAGCCCGAACCCCAGCTGCCGACGCCGTAGTTGATCGGATAGGCCTGCGGGAAGGTCTGCTGCTCAGCATTAGCCAGAGAGGTATCCAAGATGGCCTTCCAGATCTTCGTCGGTGCGTCCGAGCCGTACATGATGCCGCCCCACTGATTGAAAATCGCGGAGGTGTTGTCGGCCGTGCCTACCCACACTGCTGTAGCGAGCTGCGGCGTGGAACCGACCATCCACGCATCTTTGTTCTGACCGGTGTCACCCAGCTGGGTGGTACCAGTCTTAGACGCAGACGGGCGCCCGCCAGCTAGCGCGCCATTCGACCATGCGGCAATTGGCTGCATCGCAGAAATAACGTTATTAGCCACGTTGGCGGAGACACGGCGCTCACCGCCGTCGGTCGGGTTCTCATAAAGAACCTCGCCGTTGGCGTTTTCAACCTTCTGCACGAAGTGCGGTTGGTGCCACACACCCTGGTTGGTCAAGGTAGCCATAGCGGTCGCCATGTCGAGGGGGCGGGACTGGTACTGGCCCAGCACGATGCCTTCGTACGGCGTACCGCCGTTCTCTGTCAGGGTCTTTTCAATCCCCGGCAGGCTGCGCGCAACGCCCAATGCGTGGGCCATGTCCGCGGTGTCCTGCGTCTTGTTTTCCAAGTCATCCTGGAGGCGCAGGAAGGACGTGTTATAAGACTTCTTCATTGCCTCAGCGATGGAGCAGCTACCGCAGCCGCCACCCACGTCGTTGGTCACGATCTGCGATCCTGGCAGCTGGTAGGGCGCCGAGGAGTAATAAGTATTGAGATCGATGCCCTGCTGGAGTGCTGCGGCCAGGGTCATAATCTTGAAGGTTGAGCCTGTCTGCAGCGGGGAATTGGCATAATCCCAGCCGCCAGAATCATCGCCGCCATAGTAGCCGCGCACGGCACCCGTAGCCGGGTCAATGGTCACGGCGGCGGCGCGGGCGTCCTCCTGCAGCACTCCAAGCTGCTCGTGGGCGGCGTCGGTTGACGCGTTTTGCACGGTCATGTCAATAGTGGTGGTCACCTTGAGGCCACCGGTGGCCAGCTGGTCCTCGGTAATACCCACACGCGCCAGTTCATCAGTGACCTGGTTCTTGATGTGCCCATAAGCACCGGGTGCCTCGGTGTAGGCGGAGTATTCGCTTGGATCACGGGTCTCCGGGAAAGCCATCTGGGACCGCTCAGCCGCATCCAGATCGCCCATCTCAACCAGGCCATCCATGACGTAGTTCCAGCGGTTCTGCGAGCGTTCCTCATCCACCCACGGATCCAAGACCGATGGGGACTGGATGAGGCCGGCGAGCATGGCGCCTTCCTCCACGGTGAGGTCCTTGGCGTCCTTATTGAAGTAGGCATTGGAGGCAGCCTCGATGCCGTAGGCATTGCGGCCGAAATAGACGGTGTTGAGGTAGGCGTTCAGGATGTCCTCTTTGGCCCACTCATTGGTCATCTTCACCGAATAGATGAGCTCACGGATCTTGCGGACGTAGGAGTATTCGTCACCCACCAGAGTGTTCTTCACGTATTGCTGGGTGATGGTGGAACCACCACCGGCAGTGCTATCACCCGTGAGCTTGCCCAAGACGGCGCGGCCCAGACCAGTGAAGGAGAAGCCCGAGTTGGTCCAGAACTCACGGTCCTCGGCAGCGAGGACCGAGTCCTCCACATAATCCGGGATCTCTTCCAACGTCACCTGACGGCGGTTGCCTTCCGGCGGAACGAGCTTGGCCAGCTGAGTTTCACCATCGCCGGCGACGATGGTGGAGATCTGGCTCGGCTGCAGCTCCTTGGGCCCGGGGACGTCGTATTGCGTATACGCGTAGCCGAAGAGCAGGGCAGGAATGCCCACTAGTACAAACAAAACAGCCAGCACGATCCACGGCCAGCGGCGCTTGCGGCCGGACGAACGCTGAGCGCTCTGTGAGGTGCTCTTCCTGCGATTACCTGACTTTCGCCCGGAGGTTTCCTTTTCGGTCACTGATCCGTGTCCTCATCAATCCTGTACAAAAACTGTAAATACATGCAGCTTACCGGCGTGAACTGGGAAGCCAAAACTACCCTAGAGCATAGACCGTGGCAGCTCGAAGCAGATGATTCCAGCGGCACGCCGGACACACTTCCACAAAATGCACGGTAAATTCCAGCCCTTCAGCGGCCATGTCCGCAATTTCCGCAGCGCTCCGCGCGCTTCCCGCCCGGCGTTTTAAAGCATCTCCATAAACCCAACGGGTCAGCCGCATGTCTGAACCGCACACTGGGCACGGCTTGCACATGTCGACGCCATGGTGTTCCGCCGCCGCGCGAAGGAGAAAGTCGGCATCACATAGCTCTTCCCGCGTCACCTTTCCCGCGCGAAGCTCGCGCAGATGCTGTGCACGCTCCCATTCATAAGAGACTTCGTTGCGGTAGGCCACTTCTGGCCTTGTCTTTGCAGACTCTGCCTTTGACGGAGAATTCACGCCGGACAGTGTAGTGCCGGCGGCGTCAACAATCTAGGCCCTTTCATAGTGCTTCGCGGTGGGAAACCAAATTTTTTAATCGGCTAACTACCGCTCCGCGAAATTACTAGCTACACTTATTTTCCATGAGTGAAGAAACTATCGAATCCCCCATCCCTTACGAGGATGCCCTGGAAGTCGCCCGCCAGATCCAGCCCGCGCTCAACAAACTTATGCTCATTTTCCAGCGCACGACAGAGGGCACATCCCTCACCACGTCGCAGGTCTCCATCATGAACCAGCTGCGCATGCGCGGCCCTTCACGCGTGAGCACCATCGCCCAGGCAGAGCTCATCCGGATGCCTACCGCCTCCAATGCGCTGTACCAATTGGAACGCCAAGGTTTCGTGGAACGCCACCGCGACGAGAAGGACCGCCGCGGTGTCCTCGTCGCCCTTACCCAGCTCGGTGAATCCGAGCTGACCATCGTCTCTCGCCAGCGTGCGGCGGCTTTGGCGGAGATCCTGCGTTGGCTCGATCCGGACGACATCAAGGATGCCAACTCCCTGGTTAACCTGATCTCCAAACTGGCCGATGTCTACCGGCCAATCATGGAAGGAAAATAGACCAAAAAGCGCCGGTAGAGCGGATTTTTATTTTAAGGCGTGAAGGGCCGATAATGAATAAAACGACCCCGAACCTTTTGATGAATGGCTAAGAATTCTTCACACCCCGCGGAAGGACAGTGCTCCCCAGACGCCACGGTCCCTCCGCTCCGCGTCCTTGTTTCGTGGAGCCCCAGCTCCACCGGCACGGAAGCTATCGAGTTTGCCGCGTGGATCGCGCGTTCCACGCCCGTTCAGATCCGCGTGGTATCTACTATTTCGCAACCACTCACCGTGACGTCGCTCAGCAAGCTCACCGGTTCCTATAAAAAGTGGTTCAAGAAGGAACGCGCCGCCTGCGAGCGGGCCGTCAAACAGGCATTGAACGCGGCTGGGGTAGACAAGTCCCAGCTCGATAAGAACGTCTCCGTTCTCATCGCAGGGCCCTCGCGCCCACAGCTCTTGGAGGAGGCGGCCAAGGAATTTAACGCGAGCGTCATCCTCCTCGGCGCAAACCAATCCGCACCCAAGGGCCGTTTCTTCTCGGGCTCTACCGCCGATGCGCTTTTGCATTATGCGCCACTCCCGGTGGGCTTGACTCCGCGCGGCATCAAGCTGTCTAAGCACGGCATCACCCGCATTAATTTTGCTTTCACCGATCTTGGCAGCGCCGATGATCCCGCTCTCATGCATGCGGCCTGCATTGCGCAGCGCGGCGGTATCCCCCTGCGCATCCTGGCGTTTTCAGCCAAGGGGCTTGTCGACGTCCCCCTCGAATACTCCCCCACCTTTCCTTCCGATGCCCCCAATTGGCGCGAGCATTCGCTTTCGTTGTTGGACCGGGCACACGATTTCATCGCGGATGCCTACCCCGAGCTTTCGGTCACGACGGCCATCGGCAGCGGCCATGGCTGGTCCGGCGCAGTGGACTCGCTGAAGTGGAAGAAGGGCGACCTCCTCTGCTTAGGCTCCGACCCCATGGGCCCCATCGAGCGCGTCTTCATCGGCAGCACCGCCACCGAGCTGCTTCCGCACCTAGGCGTGCCCGTGCTGGTCTGCCCCAGCACCTACACGGCCCAAGCGCGTTAGACTGGCACACCATGGCAGCTGAGCACCCCGAAAACGATCTCACGTCCGACGCGGACTATACGAACCTGCCTCGCCCCGAGCCCCGCACATTTGACGAGCTTGCCGACGAACCCGATCCCCTCGCCGTCGCCGAAGCCAACCGCCGCTCCTCGCGCCAAGCTCTGTGGTTTATGATTGCCATCCTTATCGGCTCAGCGCTCTATGCGCTTCTCCTCGCGGGCATCTTTAAAGTCGCCGGAACCACGACCGACTGCCTCCGCGCCGAGTATGCCGCCTGGCTCTGCACGAGGACCCAGCGCACCGTGTTCGCCACGACGACGCTAATCATCCCCTTCATCGGCATGATTGGCTGCGCCGTCATCATGGTGCGCAAGCTCAAGGCCTATGTGCGCTGGCGCGGTTGGATGGCCATCTTCTGGGTCATGGCCGGCAACTTCATGATCTGGTGCATCAACGATATCCAGATCCTGCTCGCCCCGGTTATCGAAAACTAGCCCTGCGCCTGGGCAGCTGCCACCTCGGCGCAATCCGGCCGCCCACAGTGCTGTGTTTCCACATGCTGGATGCAGTCATCGCAGATGAGCACCTGCTTACGGCACGTGTCCTCATTAATGCAGTTATGGAACGTGTTGGTTCCCGCCCCGCAATGCACGCAGTGGCCGAGCTGAATGAAGCCCGGATCCTCTAGGCCCTGGCCAAACTCGTGGTGCATGCGCTTGTCAAAGACGTACATCGAGCCTTCCCACAGGCCATCGTTGCCGTACTTTTCGCCGTAGCGCACAATGCCGCCGTCGATTTGATAGACCTCGTTGAAGCCTCTGTTCTTCATCAACGCTGAGAGGATTTCGCAGCGGATGCCGCCCGTGCAGTAGGAGACCACGGGCTTGTCCTTCATCCAGTCGTACTTTCCGGACTCGATTTCGGCGATGAAGTCATGCGTCGTGCGCACGTCCGGCACCACGGCATTCTTGAACTTGCCGATTTCCGCCTCCATGGCATTGCGCCCGTCGAAGAAGACGACCTCCTCGCCGCGCTCTGCTACTAGCTTGTTGACCTCTTCGGGTTTGAGGTGAACGCCGCCGCCGATGACGCCGTTCTCATCCACCTTGAGCTCACCCGGCGCGCCGAAGGCCACGATCTCATCGCGCACCTTAACCGAGAGGCGCGGGAAATCCTCCGCACCGCCCTCGGACCACTTGAACTCCATCTTCTTGAAGCCCGGGTACTCGCGGGTTTCGCGCACGTAGCGCTTGCAGGCCTCCATGTCCCCGCCCACGGTGCCGTTGATGCCGTGCTCCGAAATGAGGATGCGGCCCTTCAGCCCGAGCTTCTCGCAGAGGTTACGCTGCCACAGCATGATCGCGGTGGGGTCCTCAATGGGAGTAAAGCAGTAGTAGAGGAGAATCTTGCCAATAGTCACGCCCGCAAGTCTAGGCCTGCTAATGGCAAGATCCCCAATTTTTCGGTGGAGTCTTAGCGCTTCTGGTACAGCGCGCTCTTGCGGGCAAAGACCGGATCGGAGGTCACCAGGACACCTAGGTTGCGGAAGATGCCCTCATCCACGGAACCCAAGATGGTGGTGGTGTGGACATCGCAGCCCTCGAGTTCCTTCAGCGCGTCGAGCGCGCGGCGGGCGTTCTCGTCCTTGGCCGCGGAGACAGAGAGTGCGATGAGCACCTCGTCGGTGTGCAGGCGCGGGTTCTGCGAGCCCAAGTGCTTGGTCTTCAGCGTCTGGATCGGCTCGATGGATTCCGGCGAGAGCAGGTGCAGGTCATCGTCGATGCCCGCCAGGTGCTTGAGCGCATTGAGCAAGGTGGCCGCCGAGCAGCCCAGGAGTGGGGAGGTGCGGCCGGTGATGATGGTGCCGTCGTGAAGCTGCAGCGCGGACGCCGGGCCGTCGGTCTCCTCCGCCTTCTGACGTGCCGGGAGCACCACCGGGCGGTCGGTGGACTTGATGCCGGCCTTCGCCATGACCACGGCGGCGCGCTCGGACTGCGTGGAGTCGAGGCCGTTGCGGGCCTCCTCCACCAAAGTCTTGAAGTAGCGACGGATGATTTCCTGTCGGGAGGCCTCGCGGCAGACCTCGTCGTCGGTGATACAGAAGCCCACCATGTTCACGCCCATGTCCGTCGGGGACTGGTAGGGAACGGTGCCGGTCAGGCGCTCAAGCAGGGACTTCAGCAGCGGGAAGGCCTCGACGTCGCGGTTGTAGTTCACCGTGGACTCGCCGTGCGCGGAGAGGTGGAAGTGGTCGATGACGTTGGCGTCGTTGAGGTCCACCGTGGCGGCCTCGTAGGCCAGGTTCACCGGGTGATCCAGCGGGAGGTTCCAGATGGGGAAGGTCTCGAACTTGGCGTAGCCCGCCTGCACACCGCGCACGTTCTCGTGGTAGACCTGCGACAGCGCGGTAGCCAGCTTGCCGGAGCCCGGCCCCGGTGCGGTGACCACCACGAGGTCACGGGTGGTCTCCACGTAGTCATTCTTGCCCAACCCCTCCTCGGAGACGATGAGGTCGATGTTGGCGGGGTAGCCCGGGATGACGCGGTGGCGCGCCACCGTCAGCCCCAGGCGCTCGAGGCGCTCGATGAAGGCCTCCGCCTGGCTGTTGCCGTCCTCGAGCTGCGTCATGACGATGTTATTGACAAGGAAGCCGCGGCCCCGGAAGACGTCGACAAGCCGCAGCACATCGTCTTCGTAGAGGATCCCCAGGTCACCGCGCATCTTCTGGCGCTCGATGTCCTTTGCGTTGATGCAGACGAGGATTTCTACGTCATCTTTGATGCGCTCAAGCATCGCAATCTTGTTATCCGGGGTGAAACCGGGCAGCACGCGGGAGGCATGCATGTCATCGAAAAGCTTGCCACCCATTTCCAGGTAAAGCTTCCCGCCGATTTCTTTGCGTCGAGCGTTGATGTGCTCCGACTGCAGCTCAATGTATTTTTCACGGTCAAAACCGATTGCGCGCCCCATAGTATTTATGGCCCTTCCGTTCAACGGGTAGTACCCGGAAAGTCTACAGCAGCACTGCCCCCGCGTAGACTTCCTGACATGCCTGAGGGACACGTTATTCACCGCCTTGCTCGGACACTCAATGCGGACTTTCGCGGCGCGCCGCTGGCTGTGAGCAGCCCCCAGGGCAGGTTTGCTGCGGAGGCCGCGCTTGTCGACGCCTCACCCCTCTCCCTCGCCGAA
Organism: Corynebacterium sp. MSK004; assembly: GCF_030232515.1. Lineage (NCBI taxonomy): Bacteria > Bacillati > Actinomycetota > Actinomycetes > Mycobacteriales > Corynebacteriaceae > Corynebacterium > Corynebacterium sp. MSK004. Next base: position 23,113 of record NZ_JASPKB010000003.1, read on the forward strand.
GCTTTTGGCAAGCACCTCTTCCTCCACTTCGATGCGGATAACCCGCGCCACGTGATTTACATCCATTTGGGGCTCATTGGGTCCCTGCGCTTTGAGCCTTCCGCTGATGTGTGGGGGCAAATCCGGCTGCGCATCGATAACGGAACGACGGCCGCGAACCTGCGCGGCCCGCAGTTCTGCACGCTCATTACGGAGGAGGAATACCAGGCCAAGGTGGCGAAGGTGGGCCAGGATCCGCTCCGCACAGATGCCGACTCTGATGCGCTGTGGGCCCGCGTGCATGCCTCGCGGCGCAGCATCGGCGCGATGCTCATGGACCAAGGCCTCTTTGCTGGTGTGGGCAATATCTACCGCGCGGAGGTGCTGTTCCGCCAAGGGCTCTCCCCCTTCATCCCGGGCACGCAGCTCGACCACGCGGAGTTCGATGCCATCTGGTCGGACCTGGTGGAGCTCATGGACTATGGCGTCGAGCACGGCCGCATCGACACGGTCCGTCCCGCGCACACACCGGAGGCCATGGGCCGCGAGCCGCGCAAAGATGACCACGGCGGCGAGGTCTATGTCTACCGCCGCGCCGGGCTGCCGTGCCATGTGTGCGGCACCGAAATCCGGGAGCAGGTCATGCAGGGCCGCAACCTCTTCTGGTGCCCTACCTGCCAACCCGCGCGCTAGGGTGTGGGTTATGCGCCCCGCTTATACCGTTGCCACTGTCCGTGCCGCTGAAAAGCACCTGCTGGAACAGCAGTCTCATGAGGATCAGCTCATGAAGCTGGCCGCCGCGGCGGTGGCAGACGCTGCTTCAGTGATGCTGGAGGCTCGCCCCGGCGCGGTGCTCATACTCGCTGGTTCCGGCGGCAACGGCGGGGACGGGCTTTTTGCCGGGGCGGAGCTGGCCTCACGCGGGGTTACGGTCCACGCTCTGGTGCCGGACCGCTGCCACGAGGAGGCCCTCGCCGCGTTCCGTGCCGCCGGTGGCACGGTCCTTCCTTCCGACGCGCTGCCTAACGGCAGCGCGCCCTTAGGAAGCGCGCTGCTTATCGACGCAATCGCCGGCCTCGGATCCGCACGGGGTTTAACCGGCACCGCGCTTTCGCTCTACCGCGAAGCCACCGCTGCCGGGGCTGCTGTCTTAGCCGTCGATATTCCTACCGGCGTCGATGCCGACACGGGAGTGTGCGCCGCGGATGCCGTCCACGCCGACGTCACCGTCACCTTTGGCTCGCCACGCCTCGGCCACGCGCTGGCCGCCGAATGCGGGCAGGTTGTGGTCTCCGATCTCTTCTTGCCCGGCGCACCTTCTTTCGCTGAGACCCTCGCCGAACTCGATGAACCAGCGGCATTCATCGCCCACGAGCCCTCCGTGCCGACGCCCTTTGCGTGGCAATCGGGCGAACTCGATCTGCCGGGCGGGCGCGCTTCCCGCCCCTGGCCAGTTGGCTGCACTGGCCCCATCGTTGATCCCACACCGAGCGCGCGCTCCGATAAGTACTCCGGCGGCGTCGTTGCCCTGGCCGCCGGAAGCGGCACCTACCCGGGTGCGGGAATCCTCTGCGCTACCGCGGCGGTGCGCGCCACGCCCTCGATGGTGCGGTTCATCGGCGATAACTCGATCACTTCTCTTCTGCCCGAGCTGGTCTGCCATCCCGATGTGTCCTCCGCCGGTCAGGCCCAGGCCTGGGTCGTGGGTCCCGGCCGCGGTACCGATGCAGCGGTGGCCACCGAACTGCGCAAGGTGCTAGCGCAGGACCTGCCCACCGTTCTCGATGCCGACGCCCTGACACTTTTGGCGCGCAACACCTCCCTGCGCCAGAAAGCTACCGAGCACCCGATGACCATCCTCACCCCGCATGAAGGCGAGTTCAGCCGCCTCTACGAGGCCGCCTTCAGCTCTACGCCCGATGCGTCTGCTGGGTGGGGCGCTGCCCTCCACGAGCTAGCCGAAGAGTTGGACAGCATCATCCTGCTCAAAGGCCGTCTCACCCGAATTACCGCCCCGGGCCAGCCGCTCTATTCCTTCAATGCCGGTCACTCTTTTGCCGCGACCCCGGGCTCCGGGGACGTGCTCTCCGGCATCCTCGGCGCGGTCATGGCCCAGCTCTTCGCCGAAACCTCCACCGAAACCGCCGCCGCGACCACCGCCCGAACCATCACCGAGGTCCTCCACGCCGGCGCTATCCACGCACACGCGGCGGCCATCGCGGCCGAGACCCCCGAGGGCTTCGCACCCTGTTCTGCGTCCCAGATCGCGGCAGCCATCCCGCAAGCCATTGCGCGGCTCCTCAACGCGCAACGCTAGCTCCGTGGCCCGGCGCTAGCTCCGCAGCAAGGTACGTTTCGATCAAATAGCACCCCAGAAATTCGAAGATCTGGGACCTTATTTGATCGATCCGTACCTAGCCACCACCGTGTGGGTACGTTTTCGCAACGAAGCCCTCGAATTTCGCGGTTCGCGGGCCACTATTTACGAAAACGTACCGTGGCCCGGCGCAGGATCCCGGACGCGGTACCGACGGACTTGCGCATGAGCCCGCGTGGCCCCACCGCCACCGTGCCGCGGCGCAGCGAAGTGTTCTCCCAGGGCCACGTCATCCCCGCCCATGCTGCTGCGACGGCGAGAGTCTCTGCCGCGATGTAGCCGGGCCAGGGTCCCAGCAGGTTGATGATAGAGGGGCTTCCCGGCGCGTGGTTAAGGAAGCCATAATTGCCGTCGGTCTTCGCATTGACCGCCATGGCGGTGGCCATCCATACAGGGGTGACCTTCACGGCGAAGCGATAGCCCTTCCACGTCGGCCGGTAGCCCAAACCAAAGGTCAGCGCTAGCGGAACAGCAAGGGCCACGATGTGGAAGAACCAATAGGTACCAAACCGCAGCCAGCGCGGGGAGAAGTAGTAGATGACATCCGGGGTAATGATGGCCTGCGGGTTGAGGATGATGCCCCAGAAGTAGGTCAAGGTCAGGGCATGTTCGTTGCCGGTAATGAGCCCCAGCGCCAGGATAGGGCGCAGCACATCGCACAGATGCAAAGGCAAAGACTCGCGGATATCGAATTGCTTCGGATCCAGGGAGATAACCGTCCACGCAGTACCCGCCACCAGCAAGGCCCAGCCCACCATCCGGCGGATGAAGGTCTCGCGGGAGGTTCCCTTGATTCTGCGGGCAGCGACGATAAAGACCCCGCAGGCCACCACGGTGATGCTCAACATAAGCGCATGCAATGCGGTCCACTGCTGCATGCGCGGGTAGTCAGTCGGGCTTACTCGGGGTTTGCGGGGTCGAATCATAACGGGGTATTAATTTACCCCTTTGTATGAACATGTGAGAGATGAGCGGGTTCTTACGCGGCTAGCTCGGAATATTCGGAGAGCTTTCCATCCTTGACCTCGACCACGTTGTCGGCATAGTCGAGCAGGCTGCGGTCGTGCGTGATGAACAGAGTTGCGGTATCGAAGTCATCGGTGACACCACGTAGCAACTTGGCAATCTCGCGGGAGAGCTTGGAGTCCAAGGCGGAGGTTGGCTCATCAGCAAGCAGCACGGAAGGCTGGCCCATGAGCGCACGCGCAATGTTGACGCGTTGGCGCTGCCCACCGGAGAGCTGGTTCATGCGGCGGTTGCCAAAGCCCTCCAAGCCCACGAAGCTGAGCAGCTCGTCAGCCCGGTCACCGCGGGGCTTGCGGCCCTCCATGTGGTCAATGATGAGCAGCTGCTCGCGCGCAGTCAGGGCTGCCAACAGGTTGGCTTGCTGGAAGATGAGCCCGCGGGTGCCGTGCATCTCAACGGATCCGGAGTCCGGCTCGATAAGTCCAGCGGCCACGGAGAGCAGGGTGGATTTACCGGAACCGGACTCACCAATCACGGCGGTGAGCCCGCCGGGCTTAACGTCTAGGCTCACGCCGTCGAGCGCAGTTGTGCGGGACTGGCCGTCGGGGTAGGTCACCACGATGTCGCGCAGTGACAGGGCGGGAGTAACGGTGGTAGTCATTAGGCGTTGCCTCCTAGGGCGTCGAGCGGGTTGATCTTGGAAACGCGGCGGGTGGCCAGGAAGGCACCGGCGATGCCGAGCAGCCAGATGCCGAGTGCGGGGACGATGACGGTCATGGCGGAGACCTCGAAGGGCACGGCACCTTGGGCGGCAAGGCCCAGCAGCCAGCCGACGAGCGCGCCCACCCCAACGCCAATCGCCAAGATGATGGCTGCCTGAGCGATAGCGTCCTTGAGCAGGTACTTCACGCTGGCACCAAGGGCGCGCAGGATGGACAGGTCACGGGTGCGCTGGATGGTCCAGATGCTCAGGAAGGCGATGGTGACCAGCGCGGAGATACCGTAGAGGAAGGCCTGCATGGTCAGCAGGGAACCGCGCTCCGAGCTATAGGCCGGCAGGCCGGACAGGGCCTTGCCCATGGACACGGAGGTGTCGGTCGGCTCCTGGGAAAGCACGGCCACGCCCACCATGTCCTCGGGGGAATGGGAGACCTTCTGCCAGGTTTCGGTAGCGACCCACACCACCGGGGAGTGGGAGTAATACTCATCCTCAACCACCGCGTTCACGTCCAGGTCCACGCCGCCGAGGGTGCCCCGGGACGGCGCGTTCAGGGCCTCGTCGATGGATTGGCTCAAGACCATGCCTTCCTCCGGAATCACGGTGCTGGAGCCGGGGATCTGGGTGCCGGCGGGCAAACCGATAACCGCCACGCCGCCGTGGCCCTCCAGCTTGGTTTGGGAGGTACCCAGCGGAATACCAGAAGCGGGGACATCCTCGGCGAAGATCTCCGACTCGGTAAAGGAGGGATCTTCCGTCGAGAAGGTCACATAAGGATTCTGCTCCCCGAGTGCCTCAAGCGCGGAGGTATTTTGCTTGGACAGGCCTTGGGTCAGGCCGGACAACATAACGAGCAACAACGTAATTAGAGCCACGACGCCGCCGATCAGGAAGAACCGACCGCGGGCGGTGACTATCTCTCTCAATGCCAGGAACATACTATTTATCCTGCGTGTGCGGACGCCGAAAGTAATCGGGTAGCCAGTTGAACCTCTACTCAACCAGTTGGTTGATTCGCGCTCCCCTACCTAGGCGATAGGCTGGTGCCTCGTGATGATGAGCAACAAACTGTGGACCGTGGGACTGCATGCCATGTTCGGCTTCCTCCTCGTGTTCGGAGTGCTCCGCGCCTGGGCCGATGAGCGCCTCGACGCCCGCGTCCTCGGCCTCTCCATTGCACTCGCAGTGGTCTACACGTGTTTCGTCATCTTCGGTTCCCGCACCATTACCCGCCCCGTCCCCACCACGCTGTGGCTCGCCGCTTTGTGCTTGTTGTGGATCGGCCTCATGGTGCACGCCCAAGACTTCATGTGGCTCGAGTTCCCGCTGGTCTTCGTCTTCATCCATGCACTGCCCTTCTGGCCGGGCATTCTCGCCAGCGTGGTCCTGTGGGCCGTGGCCGCCTTCGTCCCCGCATGGATCCACCCGCAATTCTGGACCGCCGCCGCGGCCATCGGCCCGTTCATCGGCACCTGCTTCGCCGTGGCCGTCTACCACGCCGCCCGCCGGGTTCAGGCGGAGGCGGCGCACCACGAGGCCGTCGCCAAGCAGCTGCGTGAGACCCAGGAAGAGCTCGCCGCCAGCGAGCATCAAGCCGGGCGCCTCGAGGAGCGGGAGCGGCTCTCCCGCGAAATCCATGACACCGTGGCGCAGGGGCTTTCCTCCATCGTCCTGCTCAGCCGCGCCGCCAAGAAGACGTCTACCCAGCAGGACGTCACTGAACAGCTCGCACTCATTGAAAAGGTGGCCCAGGACAACCTGACCGAGGCCCGGCGCTTCGTCAAAGAGCTCGCAGCCCCTGCCTCCTCCATCGACGCGGAACTGCGCTCCCTCGTGGATGAGCTCCAAGCCCAAGCCAAGGGCCTGGGGCTGCGCACCCGCTTCGGGCTCAAGCTCACTGGCAGTGCGGACGTCCCCGCCGAGTTTTTCCACGTTATCTTGCGCGCCGCGCGGGAAGGGCTGACCAACGTCATGAAACACGCCGATGCCGACAAGGCCGTGGTCACTCTGGGCTCTTTCGAGAATGGAATCATCCTCGATGTGGTCGATGACGGCCGTGGCATCGAGGGCCCGCGCGGCTTCGGGCTGACCGGCCTGGAGCAGCGTGTTCGCAGCGTCGGCGGGACCGTCCAGGTAGAATCTTCACCCGCCGGCACCGCACTCGCGGTGCGAATCCCAACAGGAAGCAGCAGCAATGGTCAACGTGATGCTCATCGATGATCACCCCGTGGTCCGCGCCGGGCTGCGCGCGATTCTAAACGCTTTCCCCGATATCGAGGTGGTGTTGGAAGGCTCCGATGGCTCGGCCGTCGAAAAGCTGGCGGATGCTGATGCTCCCCACATTGACGTGGTCGTCTGCGATATTCAGATGCCGGATGTTGACGGCATCGCCGCCACCCGGCGCGTGCGCGAGCTCGATGGACCTCCGGTACTCATCCTGACCACCTATGACACGCAGGCGGATATCCTGGCCGCCGTGGAGGCGGGCGCGTTGGGCTACCTGCTCAAGGACGCCCCCGAAGACACCCTGCACGCCGCGGTGCTCGACACCGCCGCGGGCAAGCGGACCTTGGCGCCTGAAGTCACGAACCTCCTGGCGGAGCGCTTGGCGCAGCCGGAAACCGCGCTGTCTCCCCGCGAGCTGGAGATCCTGCAAGCGCTGGCCACGGGAGCCTCCAACAAGCAGATTGCCCAGCGGCTCTTCATCTCCGAGGCCACGGTCAAAACCCACCTCATCCACGTCTATCAGAAGCTCGGCGTGGAAACCCGCACCGCAGCCGTCTCCGCCGCCCGCGAACGAAAGCTCATCCAATAGATGCATACCTACGATTGCATCGTGGTGGGTGGCGGCCAATCCGGCCTGGCCACCGGCTACTACCTGCGCCGCCAGAAGCTCGACTTCCTCATCCTCGACGCCAACCCCTCCCCCGGCGGAGCTTGGCAGCACGTGTGGGATTCACTCACGCTCTTTAGCGATGCCCAGTCCTCCACCCTGCCCGGCTGGCCCATGCCCGCCTACCCGGGCTTCCCGCCGGCTTCCCACGTGGTGGACTACCTCACCCGCTATGAGCAGCGCTATGACCTGCCGGTCCGGCACGGGGTGGCGGTGGAGCGCGTGCTTGACGACGCCTCCCGCTTCCGCCTCCTCACCACCCACGGTGAGTTCCGTGCCCGCACCGTCGTGGCCGCAACGGGCACCTGGTCCGCGCCGTTCATCCCCTTCTACCCCGGTGAATTCCAGGGGCGCCAATGGCACACGGCGAGCTACCCGGGGTGCGGTCCTTTCTTAGAGCGCGGCCACAACAATCCTGTAGCCGTTGTCGGTGCTGGTAATTCCGGCGCGCAGATCGCCGCCGAGCTCGCCCTCGCCGGCGTGGACACCACGTGGTTTACCGCGCACCCTCCGCGCTGGATGCCGGATGATGTAGACGGGCGCGTGCTCTTTAGCCGCAACCGCCAGCGCATGCTGGCCAAGCTGCGGGGCGAGCCGGACCCGGGCCCCGAAACAGAACTGGGGGATATCGTCATGGTCCCGCCAGTGCTCAAAGCCCGCGATAGTGGGATTCTGAACGCCACCGGCATGTTCTCCTCACTCGAGGAGCTCAACCGCGAGGGCTTTAGCGATCTCATCTGGGCCACCGGCTTCCGCCCAGCACTGCGCCCCTTCCCCGGGCTGCTGGCAGAAGGAAAGCCCACGGTGGAAGGTTTCTTCCCCGTGGGCTATGGCTCGTGGACGGGCCCGGGCTCGGCCACGATTACTGGTGTCTCACCCTATGCGCGGCGGGTGGCGGGGGACGTCGCCAAGCTCGTGCGTACGCCCAGCTAAGTACTACAGCACCACCAAAGCGAGGAGCACCACCGCTGCCAACGCAAGGAGGAATCCCAGGCGGCGCAGAATCTTCGTCTGCCCTTCGCGCCCCAAGCGCGCCATGAGTACGGCGCCGAGGACAGAGCCCACGGTGTTGTATAGAAGGTCATCGACATCACTAAAGCCCAGAGCAAATATGTATTGGGCGCTTTCTATGCACAGGCTGACCATGAGGCCGATGAGCATCGCCCCGCCCAGGCCCCATTTAATTCCCGACAGGTTGCGTCCCGCTACGTAGAGCGCCGCGCCCAGCGGCATGAAAAGAGCGATATTTCCCACGAGGTCGGTCCACCCGCCGTACCACACGGAAGAGTTCTCAAAACCGCCTAAGAGCTGGGTGTTCACCTGGCGCACGGCATGCGCGGAGCCGTCAACCACGCCGGGGATGTCCATGAATGGCTTGCCCACCGTCGCCAGCATCACGACCACCAAGGACAAGGCCGCGACTAGGAAGGAATCACGAAGCAGGTGCCGATACGGATTCGGCGCGGGCCGCAGCCTATTGCGCGGGTGTTGAGCTTTTATCCCAGTCATGCGCTTTACCCTAACGATGTTCTCTGGACGCTGGCTGAAGCATTAGCCGGAAAACGCTGCTTCACATCCTCTGTACGATAGTGCCCATGAGCACACTTATTGTCACTCGCACGGAGTCCGGAGTAAGCCATTCCTTCCAGGAGCAGCCCCTGCTCGGGGAAGGTGACACGGTTGTAGATGTGCAGTTTTCTTCCCTCAATTACAAGGACGCCATGGCCTTGGAGGGTGACAAAGGCGTCATGCGCATCGATCCCCTGGTCCCCGGCATCGATGCGGTGGGCACCGTGGCGGAGACCTCCGATTCCCGCTTGAGCCCCGGCCAACTTGTGGTCGCCTGCGGCGATGGCTTGGGCGAGTTCCGCCACGGCGGCTACACCACGCGCCAGCGCGTCAATGCAGAGGCCACCATCCCCGTGCCCCAGCGCTTCAGCGCACACGATGCCGCCGCGATTGGCACGGCCGGCTACACCGCCGCTATCTGCGTGAACCAGCTGCGCGCGCACGGCACGACACAGGGCCATATCTTGGTCACCGGCGCCACTGGCGGCGTGGGCTCCGTCGCGGTCCAGCTACTCAAGTCCGCTGGCTACGAGGTCACCGCCGTGACCGGCCGCGTGGATTCTCAGTCGGACTACCTCACCGCACTCGGCGCAGATCACGTTCTGGACCGCGCGGAGTTGTCGGAGACCGGCCGCCCGCTGCAGAAGGCGCTGTACGACGGCGCGATTGACACCGCCGGCTCCACCGTCCTGGCCAACGTGCTGGCGCAGGTGCGCTGGGGTGGTGTGGTTGCGGCCACCGGTATGGCGGCCGGCCCGGATCTTCCCGCTTCGGTGCTGCCGTTCATCTTGCGCGGCATCGTGCTGGCCGGCGGTAACTCCGTCGACGCGCCCCGCGCGGTGCGCGAGGCTGCCTGGCAGCTTCTCGACGAACACCTCGACCTCAACATGCTGAACTCGATCACGGAAACGGTGCCGCTTTCCGACGTCGCCACCGCAGCCACCGAGCTACGCGCCGGCTCCCGCCACGGCCGCACGGTGGTTGAGATTTAAGCGGGAGCAGAGCGCACCGCGTCCCGCTGTTTAGTGCACGCGGTGGGACAGGGATTCGTCGTCTGTGCCGAGGGCATTGCCCAGCTCGCCCGTGGTGTCATCGTCGCTGCGGGCCAGCCAAATAGAGGAGATCACCAGTCCGCCCCAGATGACGACGACGAAGAGGATGAAGAGCAGGATTGCGCTTGTAGTCATTGTCGTTGACCTTTCCTAATACTCGTTACTTGTCATCCGCGGTTTGTGTAGCGGTGTTAGCCGTGGCAAACGGGTTCGGGGTGCCGGCTGGGCGCCCACCTACGGGAACGCCGTAGTCCGAGGTCTCCATGCCATCGAGGTACTTGTTCCCGCGGAAGGCCACCAGCGGCATGAGGAAACTAGCAAGCAGGATGAGACCCAACACCGCCCAGCCAAAGAGGCCAATCTGGGTGGAGGAGTAGCCTTCATAGCCCTCGCGGGCAATGGTGAGGATTTCGTTGACCAGGAAGTAGACCAGCAGCAGCGGGGTGGCGATGAAGGTCAGGAACTGCCAGAAGCCACCGACCTTGAACTGCGATACAGCATTGAGGTGCTGCTGGATCTCGCGACGGCGGCCGGTGACCCAGCCGACGACCACCAGAGCGCAGATGGAGCCGAAGACGATGCCCAGGTTGTTGGTGAACTTATCCATAATGTCCAGCGTGACCAGGCCCGAGGACGTGGAGAAAAGAACACACGACACCACAGCCATGGTGCCGCCTACGGTGATGGCGGAAACGCGGCGAGAGATGTTGAACTTATCTGCCACGGCGGAGACGACGACCTCCATGATGGAAATCAGCGAGGTCACGCCGGCCAGGAAGAGAGAGCCGAAGAAGAGGACCCCGAACAGTCCGCCGAGCGGCATGAGGTTGATGATCGTCGGGAAAGCGATGAAGGCCAGGCCGATGCCGGAGGATGCCACCTCATCCACCGCCACGCCCTGCTGGGCGGCCATGTAGCCCAGGGTGGCGAAGACGCCGATGCCGGCCAGCACCTCGAAGGAAGAGTTAGCAAAGGCCGTAACCAGGCCGGTGTTGGTGAGGTTGGTGCGCGGCTTGAGGTAGGAGGCGTAGGTAATCATGATGCCGAAGCCAATGGACAGGGAGAAGAAGATCTGACCGTAGGCGGCGATCCACACCGACGGGTTGCTCAGCACGGACCAATCTGGGGTGAAGAAGGCGTTGAGGCCCTCGGCGGCGCCGTCGAGGAAGAAGGCACGGATGACCAGGATGATGAACATGACGGCCAGGACAGGCAGGAAGATGGACGTCAGCTTGCCGATACCCTCATTGATGCTCGTGGCCAGCGTGGCGATGCAGACGATCCACACGAGGATCATGACGCCAAGGATGGACGGGACGATGTGCCCTGAGTAGGTCGCCTCCGGCTCAGCTTGGAGGAAGTCACCCATGAAGTACTCCGCAGGATCATCGCCCCATGCCTGGGTCACGGACTTAACGGTGTAGAGCGCCGCCCAGGCAATGATGGCGGCGTAGTAGATGGCGATGAAGAAGTTCACGCCGACCTTGAACCAGCCGATTCCCTCCCAGCGGCTGCTGATGCGTCGGAAGGCCAGCGGCGCGGAACCACGGAAGCGGTGACCAATAGCCAGGTCGAACCACAGGATGGGAATACCGGCGGTGAGCAGGGCAACCATGTACGGGATGAGGAAGGCACCGCCACCGTTGTCATAGGCAACATACGGGAAGCGCCAGATGTTACCCAGGCCAACGGCGGAGCCGATAGCAGCCATGAGGAAGACAAAGCGCGTATTGAAGGTATCGCGCGTTGAGCGAGTCTTGTGCGGGGTTGATGTGGTCATGAGAGAACTTTCTTCTTGAGCAAATATCGCGCACGAGCAAGACCGCAGGAATTGTTTATACGGGCCGCGTACGACGAGTATTAGCGAGAATCTTAGCCTACCTGCCAACCTATAGGTACCGTTTTGAGTTTTTATTTCTTGGCATCTAGCCCACCCCAACCCCATGGTCAGGAGCCTAAAACCGACAAACCCCTCAACGCCTATCCCCTGCCCGAAACGATGGGGTCCGGGAGGAAGCTAAGCGATGAAGACTTAAATCATGCGGGGCCGACGGCTAAGTTGCACCACTGAATTGCGAGCCAAGTCACACAACTCGGGCGAGTTTCTTTTATCATTACTGTCATGAAAGAAACTACCTCGACCACTGGCTCCGTCATCATCGTCGGCAGCGGCCTCGCCGGCATGGTCGCCGGCTACGAGGCCCTCAAAGGTGGCAAGCACGTCATCTTCCTTGAACAAGAAAACCGCAATAACCTCGGCGGGCAGGCTTTTTGGTCACTCGGCGGGCTGTACTATGTCAATTCTCCCGAACAATCCATGATGCGGGTCAAGGACTCCGAAGAGTTGGCGTGGCGGGACTGGACCAACTCAGCCGATTATGACCCAGTGACCGAGGAGGACCGTCACGACTATTGGGGTGAGAAATGGGGCCGCGAATACGTGCGCTTCGCCGCCAATGAAAAGCGCGGCTACCTCAAGTCATTGGGCCTCAACGTCCTCCCCACCATCGGCTGGGCCGAGCGCGGTTCCGGGGATGCCTCCGGCCACGGCAACTCCGTGCCGCGCTTCCACCTCACCTGGGGCACGGGCCCAGAGGTCGTGCGCGTTTTCCGCGAACCACTCCTTAAGGCAGAAGAGAAGGGCCAAGTCGAATTCCACTTCCGCCACCGCGTGGACGAGCTCGTCGTCGACAACGACGACACTGGTAGCCCCCGCGTCGTCGGCGTGCGCGGCAGCGTCCTCTCCCCCACCAGCCAGGCGCGTGGTGAGGCGAGCCCGAGGGACGTCGTCAAGCACTTTGAGCTCCGCGGCTCCGCCGTGGTCATCGCCACCGGCGGCATCGGCGGCAACCTGGAGAAGGTGCGCAAGATGTGGCCCACTGAGCGTTGGGGCGAATGCCCGAAGGAACTGGTCACGGGTGTTCCCGCGCATGTCGACGGCCGCGGCATCGACATCGCCCAACAGGCCGGTGCCTCCGTGGTCAACACCGACCGCATGTGGGCCTACACCGAGGGCATGACCAACTGGAACTCCATCTGGCCCGGCCACGGCATCCGCATCATCCCTGGGCCCTCGGCGCTGTGGCTCGACGCCGAAGGCAACCGCCTGCCCACCAACCTCTTCCCCGGCACCGACAACCTGGCCGCGCTCGCCTACATTGGCCAGACCGGGCACGGTTACTCCTGGTTCGTGCTCAACAAGGCCATCGTGGACAAGGAGTTCATCTTCTCCGGCTCGGAGCAGAACCCGGATCTGACAGATAAGGAATTCAAGAAGCTCGCCGGCAAGCTGGGCCCCGGCACTCACGTGGCCGTCAAGGCCTTCATGGACAACGGTATCGACTGGGTCGTGGAAGACAACCTGGAGGATCTCGTCGTTGGAATGAACGAAATCTCTCCAGAGGGCTCCCCCACCATTGATGTGACCCAACTTCGAAAAGTCCTGGAAGACCGCGATTCTCAGCTGCACAACCCCTTCAGCAAGGACGCCCAAGTCAACTACCTGCGCGTGGCCCGCGGCTTCCTCGGCGACAAACTCATCCGCGTGGCTCCCCCGCACCGCATCCTCGATGAATCCAAGGGCCCGCTCATCGCGGTGCGCCTGAAGTTCCTGACCCGCAAGACGCTCGGTGGCCTGGAGACCAACCTCGATGGCCAGTGCCTCAATCCCGATGGCACGGTACTCCCCGGCCTTTACGCCTGCGGTGAGGCCTCCGGTTTCGGTGGCGGCGGCATGCACGGCAAGAATGCGCTGGAGGGCACCTTCCTCGGCGGATGCATCCACTCTGGCAAGCGTGTGGGCGAAGCGTTGGCGCGCGGCTAGCACGGTTTTCTAATACTGTCGGTCACTATGAACCTCGCTAGGAACGTCCGCATCGACGTGGAGAATCCCTTCTTCACCACGTCCCGCTTCGTCGCCGCCCCCGCGGAACTCACCGTGGGCGAGATGATGATCATCGTTCACGCCGCGTTGGGCCTCGAGCCCTCTCATCCGGGAATCCTCGTGGGTGAGGAAGGCACGCCAATCGACGTCCTCAGCATCATCGACCAGGACTTTTTCGAGACTTTCCGGGAGGTAGCGCACTACCACCCCTCGGACGGCGCCTGGAATATCAGCATCAGCGTGGCCGATAGCTCGCGCGTCGTCATGGGCCTTCCCGCGCTTATCGCCGGTGAGGGTCCCGATCTGATGAGTGAGCTCGGAAGTGCCGAGGCGATGTTCAAGGTGGTCCTCGATGTCCAGGCCACCATGGCCTACATGGCCGTGCCCACGGATAGTATGGAGCGCATCTTCGCGCTCTTCCCCAACTACACACTGGACCAAATCCACCAACGCCTCACCACGTTCTTCCCGCCAGCAGTGGCACAGCGCCTGGCCACCATGGGCACGGAGGCCGCCAACCTCGAGGGCGGCACCAAGCCCGCGCTTCCTGGGGATCTCCCGCTCGATCCCTTCCGCTCCACACCCTTCGAGGACATCCCCGTGCCCTCCCCGGAGCTGCTGAAACAATGGCGCGCGGACATCCACGAAGCCTACCCGGAGCTGCGCCCCGACTATGAGCTGCCGGCGCTTGACGACGCCACCGCCCTCCACGTAGGCCAGCGTATACGCGAATACCTCGAGGTCATCGAGGAATATCCACGCCTGACCGGGGCCGGCTACCTCAAGCAGGCGGCCGTCGCGCGGCTCAAGGAGGGACTGAATAGCCCCAATGATTTTGATGAGGTCAAGCGCGAGGACTACCACCAGCCGTTGCTGAACTTGCGGGGTTTCTTGACGGACTTGGATTGGATCAAGACCACGGCGACGGATATCAAGCTCACCAAGTATGGCCGCAAGGCCATGAGCGATCCGCTCTGGGCAACGCAGGTCGTCCTGAACAACATCCCCTATGCCTACGCCGAACCGGAGGGCATTCCTCAACTGTCCTTCGAACTAGTCCATTTATTCCGCGGCGAGTGGGAGTTCAACCCGGAATACGACTACACGCACGCCATCACCCGCGACCTGCTCTTCACGCTGGGCGTCCTTGAGGATGATTCCACGTTTCCCATGATTACCGATGGCTGCGAGGGCTTCCTTGGCGCGATCATCACCAAGGTGCGCGAGGAGCTGAACCAAGAGCTGGATTAGCTCTGGCCCAGCCCCAGCCCCGAGATCGGGGCCGCGTTGGTTTTACTTCACCACCAGGTTGACCATGCGGCCCGGGACGTAGATCTCCTTGACCACGTTCTTGCCAGCGGTCAGCTCGGCGATGCGCTCATCGCTCTTTGCCACGCCCACGACGGTGGCTTGGTCGGCATCGGCGGGCACCATGACGCGGGCCTTGACCTTGCCGTTGATCTGCACCGGAACCTCAATCTCATCGTCGACGAGGTACTTCTCATCGAACTCCGGGAAAGACTCGTAAGTAATGGTCTCCTCGTGACCGAAGCGCTTCCACAGCTCCTCCGCAATGTGCGGGGCAACAGGGGATACCAGCTGGGCCAAGGGCTCCACCGCGGCGCGCGGAGCGCCCTTCGGGTAGGCCTTGGTCAGGTAGTTCACGTACTCGATGAGCTTGGCCACCACGGTGTTCAGGCGCAGGTTCTCGTAGTCATCGCGCACGCCGGCGATGGTGCGGTTGAGCTGCTTCAGGTCATCCTCGGAAAGCTCGGCGTCCGTCGTCGACAGCTCGCCAGAGTTTTCGTCGATAGCCAAGCGCCACAGGCGCTGCAGGAAGCGCTGCGCACCGACGACGTCCTTCGTCGCCCACGGGCGCGAAGTGTCCAGCGGGCCCATGGACATCTCGTACACGCGCAGGGTATCGGCACCGTACTCGTTGCAGATGTCATCCGGGGCCACGGCGTTCTTCAGGGACTTGCCCATCTTGCCGTACTCCTGGTTGACCTCTTCATCCCCGTAGTAGAACGCGCCATCGCGTTCTACTACCTCAGCGGCCGGGACGTAGACGCCGCGGGAATCGGTGTAGGCGTAGGCCTGGATATATCCCTGGTTGTACAGGCGGCGGTAGGGCTCCTTGGAGCTCACGTAGCCCAGGTCGAAGAGGACCTTATGCCAGAAGCGGGAGTAGAGCAGGTGCAGCACAGCGTGCTCAACGCCACCGACGTAGAGGTCTACGCCGCCCGGATCGTTGGCGCCATGCTCTTCTGTACGCGGGCCCGTCCAGTAGCGCTCGTTCTCCAGATCGCAGAAGACTTCATCGTTCGTCGGATCGATGTAGCGCAGCTGGTACCAGGACGAACCTGCCCACTGCGGCATGACGTTGGTATCGCGGTAGTAGGTCTTGGGGCCATCCCCAAGACCCAGGTCCAGCTCCACCTCAACCCACTCGCGGGCCTTGGCCAGCGGCGGCTGCGGGGAGGACTCGGCATCATCCGGGTCGAAGGACACCGGCTTGTAATCTTCCACCTCAGGCAGCTCGATGGGCAACATCGACTCCGGCAGCGGGTAGGCCTGGCCCGCCTCGTCGTAGACGATGGGGAAGGGCTCGCCCCAGTAGCGCTGGCGGGCAAACAGCCAGTCACGCAGCTTGTACTGGATCTTCTCGCGACCCACGCCCTGCTCCTCCAGCCACGGGATGATGGCGGCGATGGCCTCATCCTTGGACATGCCGTTGATGTCCAGGGAATCGTTAGCGGAGTTTACGGCCTTTCCGGACTCGGTATACGCCTCCTTGGTGATGTCGCCGCCAGCGACGACCTCCGTAATGGGCAGGCCAAAGACGGTGGCGAACTCGTAGTCACGGGTATCGTGCGCCGGGACCGCCATGATGGCGCCGGTGCCGTAGCCGGTGAGGACGTAGTCCGCGATGAAGATCGGGACCTTCTTGCCGTTGACCGGGTTGGTGGCATAAGTGCCCAGGAAGACGCCGGTCTTTTCCTTGTTCTCCTGGCGCTCCAGGTCAGACTTCGCGGCGATGGAAGCACGGTAGGCCTCCACGGCCTCCTTCGGATCATCGTGGCCGAAGGTCCAGCGCTCGTCGACGTCATCCTCGTAGGGGATGGGGGAGAGGAGGGCGTCGACAAGCTCGTGCTCCGGAGCCAGCACCACATACTCCGCGCCGAAAAGGGTATCCGGGCGAGTGGTGAAGACGTCGATGTTGTAGCCCTCAGCGTGGAAAGTGACCTCCGCGCCGCGGGAGCGGCCAATCCAGTTGCGCTGCATGGACTTGACCTTCTCCGGCCAATCCAGAAGCTCCAGGTCATCGAGCAGGCGATCGGAGTAGGCGGTAATGCGCATCATCCACTGGCGCAGGTTCTTGCGGAAGACCGGGAAATTACCGCGCTCGGACTTGCCCTCCGCGGTGACCTCCTCATTAGCCAGCACCGTGCCCAGGCCCGGGCACCAGTTCACGGTGGAGTTGGACAGGTAAACCAGGCGGAATTCGTCGAGCGCGTGGCGCTGCTCTTCCTTAGTGAGATCCGCGTAGTAGCGGCCGTCCTTGGTGGTGCGCTTGCCCACCTCAAGCTCCTTGATGAGCTCAGAGATCGGGCGCGCCTTCTGCTGCTCCTCATCAAACCAGGAGTTATAAATCTGCAGGAAGATCCACTGCGTCCACTTGAAGAAGGAGGGGTCGGTGGACTCCACGGAGCGGCGCGGATCGTGGCCCAAGCCCAGAATGCCCAGCTGGCGGCGCATGTTCTTGATATTCGCCTCCGTCGTGGTGCGCGGGTGCGTACCTGTCTGGATGGCGTACTGCTCCGCCGGCAGGCCGAAGGCGTCATAGCCCAGCGTGTGCAGGACGTTCTTGCCCAGCATGCGTTGATAACGCGCATAGGTATCCGTAGCGATATAGCCCAGCGGGTGGCCCACGTGAAGGCCTGCGCCCGAAGGGTAGGGGAACATGTCCTGGATGTTCAGCTTCTCCGCGGGAAGCTCCTTACCCTCCTCCGCGAGCGGACCGACTGGGTTCGGCGCGTTAAACGTGCCGTTGTCCTTCCAGTACTGCTGCCAGGCCTTTTCAATCTGCGCGGCGAGCTCCGGCGTGTAGCGGTGGGTGGTGTTATCGCTCGGGTTAGTCATGGTTAGACAGTGTAGTCACCGCACGGACATCACCCCAGTTAGACCCAGCTAGACCGCGTCCTTTCCCGCAGCGCGGCGGCACTTAGTTAGCCTGTGCCGTTGCTTCAATCCGTTCAAGGCGCTTGCGCAAATCCACGATGACATCGGTCTTGTTGTAGAAGATATCGACGACAGAGCCCTCTTCATCAAAGGGCGGCTGGAAAATTTCCTCGTAGGCCACGCCACCGTTGTGAACCAGCACGTCCACCAGCATCTTGATGAAGCGGATTTGGGCGGCGCTGAACGAAGTGTTGCTGAGAAGGTCTGCAAATTGCTCCTGGACTGCAGCTTCATCAAGGCCCACCAAGCGGCGAATGAAGGCAGGAATACTGTCTCCACCCATGCGTTCCCGCAGCTTGTCAATGCTTTCCTCGAAGCCCACGCTTCCCCCGCCAGCCTGAGCCACCATGGCTTCCAACGCGGCAACATCCTCTGCGTTAAGCGCGCGTGCACTGCGCAACTTGATCATCGCGAGAACGTTGTCGTGTTCCTGCAGCACATCACGCAGCTGTTGTTCGGCCTGAGAGGGGTAAGAGCCTGTTCCGGGCAGCCGCCCAGGCATCTCATCATCGATCGTGAGTTCACCCATCTCATCTTGGATGTCGAGGGTCACGGCGTTGCGCTTTCCCTTGGGCACGAACTGGATGAGCGAACGCATGCCGATGCGGATGGTCTCGAGGTCCTCGACCGTAACGTTCTTCCACCACTCCGGATCCAGCGCGCGCTCGAGGAAGGACCGCCGCTCGGCCACCATGGGGATGGTGGAGCTCACGGCCATGAGATCATTCGCCATACCCTCCACGCGTTGGCGCAGTGCCGCGAACTCCGGGCTGTGGT
Source organism: Corynebacterium sp. MSK004 (assembly GCF_030232515.1). Lineage (NCBI taxonomy): Bacteria > Bacillati > Actinomycetota > Actinomycetes > Mycobacteriales > Corynebacteriaceae > Corynebacterium > Corynebacterium sp. MSK004. The sequence continues at coordinate 41,569 of NZ_JASPKB010000003.1, forward strand.
CGAGCAGCCCCACCTGGAGCTTCAAAATCACCAGGTCAAAGCGCTTAGCTGTCTCAGAGTCCTTCATCGTGTCCAGCGGCAAGTGCGCAATATGGCGGCGCAGCTGCTCAGCCTTCTCTTCACTTAGCTCATCCCACGCAGAGCGTTCGCGGTATCGCAGCAAGGTTTCCTTGTCGCTGGGGCGGACCATGATGTGGCCTAGCGGTATAGACGCCGCCGAGCCGTGAAGGGAATCAGCAAGCTCGGCGCGCATCTCTGGGGCCGTAGCGTGCTTATCCAACTGAGCAAGCAACCCCACGCGGGCATCAAAGAGCTTTTCCGACAGCGACCGTGGTCGGCCCGTGGCCGATTCACGGGCTTCACCCTTAAAGAACTCGTCCACGTTGCCGCAGAAGTCGAAGATGAGGAAGTGCGTCTTGTCCATCCCCGGGCCGAAGAGGTCCGGGCGCAGTCGCGTCCCTCGGCCCACCATCTGCCAGAACTTGGTGGGGGAGTAGACAGGTTTGAAGAACACAAGATTGACCACCTCGGGCACGTCCACGCCGGTGTCAAGCATGTCCACCGAAATCGCGATGTTGACGTCCCCGTCCGGATCTGCGAAGTCGTCCAATGCCGACTGCGCATACTTCGTGTGCGTGGTAATCACGGAGGCTCCAGTGCGCGAATACTCCGGGAACGTAGCGTCAAAGACTTGCTTGATGAGCTCCGCGTGACGTTGAGTCCGGGCGAAGATGATGGTCTTGCCCAGTTGGTCGCCGCCCACGCGGATCCCGTTCTCCACCACGGTTTTCAGGACCTTGCGTATGGTGTCCTTGTTGAACAGGTAGCGGTTAATCTCCGCCGAAGAAACCTGACCAGGCGGATCCAAGCGCCCGCCGTCCTCATCGGTACCCCAGTCGGACGTGTCCCATGCCAGCTGTTCCTCCGGGGAAAGCTCGTCATAGGACATGCCCCGCCGCAGGAAAAGCGAGTCCTGCCGAGCCGTCTTGAAGGGAACAAGATTTCCGTCTGCCACGGCCTCATCAAGTCCGTACTCAAAGGACGGAGTCTTATCCTCCATCTCAAAGAGTGCATACGTGTCATGGTCAATCTCGCTCTTCGGCGTCGCCGTCAACCCCACTACGTAGGCATCGAAGTACTCCAAGATCCGCTTGAAGCGGTTGTACACGGAGCGGTGAGCCTCGTCCACGATGATGAGGTCAAAGTCGAAAGGCCCGAATCTTGCCGGCTTGTCACCGTCATCCCCGATGAGATTCATCATCGTGTTGTAGGTGGTGACATACACATCACCCACCTGCTCAGGATTCTTGATGAGGTTCACGGGCGTGGACTCCGCGTACATGCTCACAAAGGCCTTGTGCGCCTGGTTGACCAAGGCAGTGCGGTCCGCCAGGAACAGCACCTTGCCCACCCAGCCGGCCTGACGCAACAGCTTGGCGGTGGCCACGGCCACACGCGTCTTACCAGTTCCTGTTGCCATGACCAGCAATGCTTGGCGACGCCTCCGCGCCTCCAACGTCTCCGTCACCGCACGGATGGCCTCGAGTTGGTACGCACGGGCGCCGCCGCCAGCAATGTCCGTGTCTACCGGCGTCTCGCTCAACAGGGTGCGCATGGTGCGCCGGCCAATCATGCGGCGCAATTGCTGCGCGGTGGGGAAGCCCTCCACCTCACGGGCGGGATAGCCCGCACCAGAACCAGGAAGGTTGGCCGCATCATCGATCAGGTCGATGTGATAACCATTAGTGCACAACATGACAGGCCGTATTCCGTATTCGCGCTCGATGCAGTCCGCGTACAGCTTCACCTGGTGGGAGCCCACGCTCATGGACTCCATGGACTTCTTCGCCTCGATGACGGCCAACGGTGTGCGGTCATCATCCCACAGGACATAGTCCGCATAACCGACACCGGACGTGTTAGGCATGCCGTGTAGCTCAAGCTCCCGGGTGACGGAGTCACCACTAAAACCGGCCACTTCCAGCATCGGGTCAATGAGCTGTCGGCGAGTCTCGGCCTCACCGATCGCCAAAGGCGCAGCCGACGGTGCTCCCGCCCCGGCGCGCTCGGCTGCGGCCGCTTCCTGCTCGGCTAACTTCGCCTCAAGCGCCTCAATTTTGGCAGCAAGCTTCTCTTCAACATTCTGTGCAGCCGCACGCTCTGCTTCGGCTTGTTCCTGCGCATCGGCGAGATCCGCCTTCGCGCGAACCTCCGCACTCCGCCGCTTGAGCTCGAACTGGGCCGCCTCACGAAGACGCTTCTCCTCTGCATCGCGGGCAGCTTCCTGCGCCTCATCGAGCAGCAGCCGGTTCTTCTTTAGCTCCTCATCCTGCTGCGCCAGCTTCTTGAGGTACGCGGCGGTCTGCGCTTGGGAGCGCCCAGCAACGTGGATGCCAGAAGCATCAGCTGCGCTCTGGCCCAGCAGGCTGGTATCAAAAGTCGCTTGCGGGCCCGGCGCGGCCTTCGGGTTAGCCGAGTGATAACGCACCGCCCACGCCATAAGGTCATACAAATGCGCTACCACTGCCCGCGCCTTCTGCGGAGTGGCCGGCGCTTGCTTGCCCTCCATGTCATCGGCGTGCGCGGCGTCATTACCGCTCTTACGCAAGATGGTCATCTTGCGCAGAATGGTCTCGTTCTTCACGCACTGAAGGAAACCACGGTCCCTGGTCATCTCCGCCAAGCTGAGATACCGAGTATCACCTAAGCTCCGGAATGCCCAGATGTGGTTCACCACCCGCTCCAGTACCTTGCGCGCATAGAAGCAGGAAATCACCGGATCCGCATCCACGAACCGCTCTACCTTCAGACACTCCTCATACGCCGTGGGCCAGACGTAGCGCACAAAACCGAAATTGCTGCTGCGGGTAGGTCCGCCTGAAGCGGCACCGCGGGAATCATGGGGTGGAGTAGGAGCATTCATTTTGGTGTTCCGACTTTATTAGGTAAATCTTTAACATCACAGGGTGCTGACAACACGGGCCGACATCACGTCTAGCTTAAAGGTTAATTCCGCCTCATCAATGCCAAAATAACACTTTCACCACACCGGGAAAGCCATCATCGGGCTTCACTTATCGCACTCGCCACAAATGCCTTCGAGCCTCAGACGTGAACCCTGGGAGATTCAATCGCTCGAGACTGCCTAGAAGTTCCTTTAGTTGTACGGGTGGATAACGCAAGGCATGAGCTTGTCGGACAAGGCAATCTAAGACTTCATCTGGATCGAGATCTAGTTGGTTGAGCAGGAATTCATCCGGTGTCTGCACATCAATGCCAAATCGCTGGAGCTCATCCCGCGGAAAGTCTTTGACGTTGAACGTGACAATGACATCCGCCCGACCTTGGATGGCAGCTGCCAGGACATGCGCGTCATCAGGATCTGGCAAGGAAACTACGCTTTCGAGTACTTCCCAGTCGGTGATATTGGCGTCTTCATAGAAGTCTCGCATCACGGCTATTCGCCGCTCGACGGACTCCGGCGAAAGCCCCGGACGAATCCTTTTCACCGCAAGCTGCGTTTCCTCCAGAATCCGGTCGCTCCATAGTGGGCGATAAAGCCCAGCTTCCGCTAACGACAGGAAGGTATCTGCAAGCGATATCGGCACCAACGTGCACGCATCAAGAAGCGCTGAAAATTTAGCCACGCCGCGCCTTCTTTGCCACTTCCTTACGGGCATCCTTGAGGATCTGCGCAATGTCAGCTGCGTCTGCGGCATTTACGCCATAGGCCCCGGCAGCTTGGGCCTCAGACGCTAGCTCTCGCAGTGCTTTACGACGTTCAGTCCGCTGCTCATCCCGGTACTGCAGTAAGTCAACGAGCCGAACTCTCCTATGCCTGCCTCCTGAGGGACGCTCGAACGCTATCGACCCGTCCTCAAGTTTTTTCACCAGAGTCGGCCTACTAATGCCCAGAAAATCTGCTGCTTCCTGCGTCGTGAGCAACTGGTCTACGGGCGCAAGGGTAATGGCCTTTCCTTGTCTCATCGCCCGGACAACGTCTGCCAGCACGCTAAATGCTTCTTCGGGCAGATTTACCGTCTGTCCGTCAGGCCCCACAAGCGCAGCAGGTCCCTCCAGTTGGTCCAGGAACCTGCTCACGTCGAGCATTGCTTCTAGGTCGTGCGGCGGGAGAGTCGTGTGAGGGCGATTCCGTACTTCATTCATGAGGCCATCATAGAGCAATTCGAAATATTCGAAAAGGCAAACACAGCGCCGAACTACTCAAAGTAATCCTCATCCACCTCAACCAGCGCCACGGTCCTCTTGACCTGCACACCCACGCCATAGCGGATCATCAGTTTCGCCAACCTGTCTCCGTCGATTAAAACGACGCGTGACGACACCGCATCCGCATACTCCTGCGCCTTATCTGAAAACGTCGCTGTAGTCAGGAACACCCCTCGATCCGCCTGCGCACCCTGCAGCGCGCCTACGAATCCCTGAATAGCCGGACGACCGATGCTCTTATCCAACGCATACCTCTTAGCCTGCACGTAAATGCGGGACAGCCCCAGCGCATCCTGGTCAATAATCCCGTCGATGCCACCATCATTAGACAGTTGCGTGCGCGTAGCCTTGCCCTGCGTACCGCCATATCCCATGGCCATGAGCAAGTCCAGCACTGCCTGTTCAAAGAACGCCGGCTCATTGTCGTGCAACCGAGTCAGCAGCTCACCAGCCACGAATTCGTTGTTGCGAGACACACCGGTTTCCACCTGCTCTACCGGGTCGAGCTCGCTCTCGGCCTCTGGAAGGACGCTTTGCTTATCAGCGCTTACCTCGTCCCCAGCCTTACGCCCAGGATTCCTGCCCCGCCACGTAAGTGCCGCTTCCGTGCCCGCAATCTCTCCCAACAGCTGCTTCTCTGTCATTCCTTCGGGGTAGCGCGCCAACAGGTCACGGCCAAAGTCTGTAATTTGAAAGCGTGCACGCGCCGGCGAAGTAATGGCATTCGCTTTCTTAAGGAATGTCAACGCCCACCCAACGCGGTTTTCAAAACGAGACTGCCCCGATGCAATGGTCTCAAGCCTCTCTTCGTCAGTAATGCCCGCATAAGACGCAGTTATCTCGATGATCTCCCTACGTCGGAGCTCAGCTCCATTTGCGTGAAGAGCTTCCAACACCGATACCAAGTAGGCCTCCCATCTTTCGACAGCCATTAGAGCTCTCCTTGGAATGCGCGGGTGGATAGGGACTCTTGTAGTTCTTGCAGAAGCTTCCTCTGGCGCTTCATTTGAGATTCAACGTCGTCGATTCGCGATGTTAAGAATGCGAACTCTTGTTGTTCGTCCAATGATGCTTGAGGAATCGGCAACCGCTTCAACTCGTTGGCGTTGATGTTCGCCATTCCCACAATTGCTTTTGCGGTGTTTCGCAATATCTTCTTACCAAGCACCGAATTGAGGAACCCAGAGATATATTCAGGAACCGCTTTATCGTTTACTCGACATCTGATTAGATAGCCTGCATACGTATATTCCTCCTGCAACTCTGGGACGACAGCAGTTTTTCCCACCAAGTCCTTACTATTCGTCCTGTTGAAGAGTAAATCACCGGCCTTCAGCGAGTATTTCTCTCGATCGCTGGCGTCGAGTTCAACGTATTTTAAATCTGAAAGATCAATTTCACCGTTGTAAGAGACATTTCCCATTCGCAGTATTGGAATGCCGACATTCTCGTTCGCCTTGTCGCTAGTTCCATACTGAGTGGATTCGAGATACTCACCAATTATTGTCGATTCCCGCTCAATTCTTAGGAACAAATCCGTAAACAATTCTTGCTTAAGCTGGAGCAAGTCTCCCAAGGACTGATTAACCCTAAACAGCGCCTCATCCACCTCATCCAAAATCGCCGCGATACGACGCTGCTCGTCGAGGGGAGGGAGAAGAAACTTTTCTTCGACCACGTCTGCCTTAGAGATCCCTGGAACAGCCGCATGCTTTTGAAGCCGTCCAAGTCGCAAATCCTTTAGTAGCCAGTACAGCCATCGAGAGTCAACCTGTTCCTCAGACTTCGGAAATACACCGAATGCCGTATCAATAATCCAGCAGTTTCCGGAGGACCACTCTACGAATCCAGCACTGCCCTTCCTGCCAACTACAGAGACAGGCCCTACAAAATTGGCCTCTACATGGGTCCCAACCGAACCGGCAGAGCCAAACACACGATATTCCCCTTCGACCCGGTCCTCTTTCTTAAGGGCCTTGCCATATTGCAGCTCACACACATCCCCCAACCGCACCATCGGCCAGTCATGCTTTGCAGTGCTCACCATGCTATTTCCCCTTCCCCTCGCTGAGCATGGCCTTGAGGTTGGCAAGGCCTTGGGTGATGTCACGGTCGAGTTCTTCGATTTCGGCAATGATGTCCATGGGGTCACGGGTTTCTTGCGCTTCGAGGACGATCTCCTTGTAGCGGTTCATGGATAGGTCGTAGTCGGCTTGGGCGATCTCGTCTTTCGGCACGGTGAAGGAGTAGTCCGTGCGGGCACGCTCACGCTCGTCGGTGGTGCGGGAGTGCCAACGGGCGACAACGTCCGGAAGGTTATTGAGCTTGAGTTGTTCCTGGGTAAGGGTGACGGGTGTGGGGTCTTCGGCAAGCGCGGGATCGCTAAGGTCCTGGATGTGTGAGGCAGGGGAGGGGCCGAGCAGAGGGGCGTCAAGAAGCGGAATGCGCTTGTCATCCAGTGAGTAGCCATCCGCGGTGACGTCATAGAACCACACCTCATCAGTGCCGCCAGAGTCCGTGCGGGTAAAGCACAGGACGGCGGTGGACACGCCCGAGTAGGGCTTGAATGCGCCGGAGGGCAGTTTGATGACCGCATCAAGGCGCTGATCCTCAACCAAGGTTTTGCGAAGGGCTTTGTGCGCCTTGGTAGAGCCGAAGAGGACACCTTCAGGGACAATCACCGCAGCGCGACCGCCCGGCTTGAGTAGCTGCAGGAAGCGGTGGACAAAAAGAATCTCCGTCTTCTTGGCCGTCGTCACCGACTTGAGCTTGGGATCGACGGCATCCTTATCCAGGCTGCCCGCAAAAGGCGGGTTGGCCAGGACAAGGTCAAAGGCCTCATCGAACGTTGTGGGCAGCTGTTGCAGCGAATCGCGGTAAGAAATGTTGGGTTCTTCAAAGCCGTGCATGAACATGTTCATCGCCGCGATGCGCACCATGGTTTTGTCAAAGTCGAAGCCTGTCAGACCCTCATTGGTAAACGTTGTGCGCGTGTCCTTGTTAAACAGGTCTGCGCGGTGATGGTGGGCAATCCAATCATTGGCAGCCACCAGGAACCCGGCAGTGCCACACGCTGGGTCGATGATGCGCTGCTGTGGTGTGGGCTCCATGAGCGCGACGAGGAGCTCGATAATGTGGCTGGTCGTGCGGAACTGGCCGTTCGTACCCGAGGTGGACAGCTTGTCCAGCATGTACTCATACAAGTCGCCCTTCATGTCCTTGTTGGAGAAGTGCAGCTGGTCAATGAGTTCCATGACGCGTGAGAGCGTGGCTTCAGATTCGATATCGAAGGAAGCGTTGGCCATGTGCTCCTGGAACCCCTTGCCGCCCATCGCTTTGATAAAGGGGAAGACCTTGTTGATGATGGTGACCTTACGGCGGGCGATGTCGCGGTCCTCAATGAGGTTGCGCCACCGCAAGTCCTGCTGGCTGGCGTCAAAGATGTCTTCCGTCGCGGTGGGATCCCCCAGCGCCCGGCGCTTATCAATCTGGACCTGGCGCTCGTCGAGGTCCTTGATAAAGAGCAGGTAGGTGAACTGCTCGATGACGGATACAGGGTTGGAAATGCCGCCGGACCAGAAGGTGTCTCAGATGCGGTCGACATTATTTTTGAGTGCGCCGGTAATCATGTAATTCAGCGTAACTGCTGAGTCCGACACGCTGGCGATGAGGCCGCGGTGGGACGGATGCCGCGCGCCTTCGTGCCGGCCTTTAGCGGCTGCTGCGCGCCCTTGACCTTGAGGGTTTTAGTGATGGTGACCGTGTCGCCGTCGGCAAGCGCATTGCCCACCGAGTCCACGATGGTCAGGGCAGCAGCGTTGTGCCTGCAGTATCAGTCATAAGGAACAGTCTATCCCGCGTGGCGCAAAAAGATGATCCTTCTCTCATTTCTTTGATTGATACCCCGGTGGGGTATAGGCTTGGGTCAACACAATCGGACCTATTCGGAAGACTTATGAAACGCCTCATTTCTCTTGCTGCCGCCTGCGCCGCAGCCATCACCCTGTCCTCTTGCTCTAGTGACAGCCCCGTACCGAGCGAAGCCTCGAAGAGCGCCGCTGCCACCACCGAGGTCCAGCAGGTCTCCGCCGAGGAGATCCTCGCCGAGTTCGATCTCGAAGGGTTGGATGGCCAGGAAATCGTGGACAAGCTGGACCGCCAGTCCAAGGACGAACGCAATAGCGATCTCCTCGCATCCGTGCGCCCGAACGAGCTCATCCTCGCTACTGAACAGGGTCAGGCCTCCCTGCCGCTGCCGGAGGACAAGTTCTACCTCTCCATCGCGCCGTACCTCTCCCGTACGCACGACTGCTTCAACCACTCCCTGACCACCTGCACCGGTGAGCTCAGCCAGGAAGACATCCACGTCACCATCACGGATGACGAAGGAAATGAGCTAGTCAACGAAGACACCACGACGTTCGACAACGGCTTCATTGGCTACTGGCTGCCGGCCGACAAGAAGGGCACCATCACCATCGAGCAGGACGGCAAGACCGGCGAGGTTCCCCTGGATACCTCTGACGAAGGCGGTACCTGCGTGACCACGCTGCAGATGGCATAATCTGCCCATTCACTCACCACGGTGAATCCCACCTCCTGGGGTTCACCGTTTGTCCTTTTATGGTGTCCACGCAGTGCTTGCCGACGTCAACGGTGTTCTGGGCAAGTCCCCATACGGCCACTCCCTGAAGAAATCTCCGAGCAGGCAATTGACCACAACAAGTCCGCTGGTGTCGTCAACTCTGTTCCTTTTAGCCACGCCACCCCGTCGGCGCCGGCTTCTTGGGCGCAGGCGTTGTGGCTGCCCTGCTCGGCGCCATCGCCGCATTCCTGCAGTCTGTCGGCGTGGTCAAGGTTGACTTCTCCGCTCTGCAGAAGATATTCCGCTAAGCACTACAGCACTATGCACTAAAGGATGCGCTGAGCATTCAGCCCCCACGTAGGCCTCCGCTTCGGAAGCGGAGGGCCTACTGCGCTTACTGGGAGGACTCCGCTAGGCAGTCGTACAGAAAATCCATCAGCGTTGTGGCGTCGTCAGCATGGAAGAGCTCATCGAGGGCAAGGTTGAACTCCAGCCGCCTAGCGTGGGGGATATTCAATGAGCTGTATCCATGGCTTAACAAGAGACCGGACGCCACAAGCCTGGCGGTCCGCTTATTCCCATCGAAATAGAACTGGCTACGCGTGGCTGAGCAGAAATAGGCCAACGCTTGCTCGACTGGGTTGTCAAGCCCTTGGAGGGAAACCAGCAAATCGGCATGGGCTTCACCCAATTCATCAGCAGGGTCGAAAGGGATGAACCCGCCATCCATGAGCCGCACTCCACCGCCGTCCCCCTCTGCGTCGCCTTCACCACGGAAAAGTCCGGCATCGAGCAACGTGCGGACTTCCGGGAGGGTAAACGTGTTTCCTTCCAGCGCGGCAGCGTTCCACACCAAGTCAGGAAGTTGCTTGGTTAATCGAAATAACGCACGGTCAGTCCCTAACTCCGAAACGTGCGGCCGCTCATGGTGCTCCCAGCTCACTCGGCTCGTTGCTCTTCTCATCACCTATGCCCCTCCGATGTAGTTTTCTGCGCACACATCAATGGCAAGCTGATGCGGTGATACGTAGTGTATTCCGGCTTCATTAGTTGCGCCGGCGAGCTCTTCACCAGCGACAGGCACGAGGGTGATCCCTCCGGATACGGGTTCAGCACTCGCGCGAATCCGAGTGGGCAACGAGGGCACGATGTCTGCTGGATTTGTGCACCAAATCAATGTTGATCGAGGTTCTCCTTCACCAGCGATATGCCCCGAGACTTGTTGAGCTGCAAAGGCACCCGACATCGCCCATGGTTGCCCGCTCGCATCAACCGCTGAGGCAAGCGTTATGGGATTTGACGGTAAGAAGTGGAGAGCCCCGTGGCGGCCATATGGGTTGGAGGCCCACGCGGCCCGTTCAATGAGAGCCTGGCAGCTACCGCCGCCGGCCGGGGTGTCACCCCACTGCACGAAGCGGTCAATCCAGGCTTTAACGTCTGGCTCCTCACTTGCGAGTTCCCCAAGAAGCACTCTGGCGGCTGTCGCGGCCGCGGCATCACTCATGCGGTGTACCTGTACGGAAACCTCGTATCCGAGCACGCGCATTACCTTGGCCAACCCGGTCAAGCTCGGTTGAGCTGTCCCACGCAACCACAGATTGAGCGTATTTCGCGACACTCCCGAGCGCCGCGAGATTTCGCTCAGGCTCAGCGGGCTTTTCTTGAGGAGTTGTACTGGGTCCATGGCCCTACTATAGCCAACTGTCCTATCAATAGGACACCTGTCCTACGGATAGGACAGTCAGGCCGCCTACCAGCGACATGGCAACACCACCCCGCCGTGTCCTATGATGAAGCAAATGAGCGCGGAGATTTATTCACTTCCCACAACGCCGTTGGTCACCACTGACCTCACCGAACAGGGTCCCCGGATTTCACTGCGCCGGGGGAGCAACATTCTCATGCTGGAGCTGCCGGCTACCTATCCTGAGGCAGATCTGTCTGATCCTCGGTGGGTGGTCAAGTCTCACTTCATCGATCGCCCCCATTCGGTGCGCGAATTCGCCACCGAAGAACCGCTGGAAGTCGGCATCCCTGGGCCTTTTACCCGCATCGAGGTAACCCTGCGCGATGGCGATGAGGACCTCATCGAGACCGTCACCTTCACCGGCATCACCGATGAGGCGCCGTTCATCGTCTATGACCGCACCACCCTCATCGCGCCGCAGGGCACGCTCGAGAATGCTGAGCCACTCGGCATCTGGGCCGGCTGGGAAGTGGGACCGCTACCGGATCAGGTGAGGGTACCGCAGAGGGAACCGGTGGACGTCGCCAAGCACGGCGATTTCGAGTGGGACTTCGACGTCGCCACCCTGCCCAACGCCCGGGGCCTCGATAACGAGCCCGTGTTCACCAAGTCGCCGCGCGTGCACCTCATTGCGGAAGGGGAGTGGCGCATCGATCTCACCTACGCGCCCCTCGGGGGCGAGCAGGAGGAGATTTCGGAGCAGACCTTCGACGCAGGCATCGCCGAGCCTTTCCCGGGTGACCTCTACGAAGACCCGTGGGTGGGCCGCTACAAGGTGTCGCTGTGGCACGACGAGCAGCTTGTCGACGTCCGCTTCATCTCCCTCGCCGAGGGCCTCCACATGCGCGCCACCAACGACGGTCCGCGCGGCATGGATTTCCGCATCATCGATGCCCTCGGCGCGCACTCGACCTTCAGCTACACGCTGGCCTCCCCGCCAAAGAAGCCCATCGCACTGGAAAAAGGCCTGCGCACCTTCGAGGACACCGAGGTCTCGCGCCGCGAGGTCGTGGCCAGTGAAGCCGGCTATGAGCTGGATTTCGATGTTTGGCCCGAGGCTTTGTTCAGCCGCGTCAAGCGCATCGGCCTAGAGCCCACTGAGCACTCCGATAAGCCAGTAATTTTCGCTGGCCAGCTCGATCAGGACGATATGTTCACCGTCCACTCGCCGCGCCCGTTGCCGCTGGCGAAGTTCGTCACCATCGACGGCCGCCAGAAAATCAAGGAGCTGGCGCGCACCTCGAAGACCACGCAGGCGGTCACCAGCCTCGCCGTCCCCAACGCCGCGCTGGCCAACGCCGTGCGCAAACAGCCAACGGCCGAGCTTTTCCTGATGTGGTCCACGCTGTCCTACGAGGATTACCTGGACTCCCTCCCGGCGGGGGAGCGCGAGGCTCACCAGGCCCGCAGCTTGGAGCGGCGCATTGTCGAGTACGAAGCATCCGCATCCACCAGCCTGATCTATGCGGCGCTGGCCACCGTCCGCAAGTCCCCGTTCGTCAGCCGTGGTCTGCTCAATGGCGATGAAATCATCATTGAACAGAACGCAGAACCGCAGGCAGATTTGGTGGGCTGGGTCTGGCCATTGGCCGGGCCCACGGTGGCGCCTACCCAACTCACGCCCACCGAAGAGGGGTTTGAGCTGCCCGCCGACCTTGCTGAGCAGGGCTCGCTGCTTGTCGATGTCCGCGAGCTCCGTGCCTCCTCTAACCTCGCTGCTCCCGCACGCCCCTCCAGCGCCTCCATCGTGATCACGCCGGAAGGCTCGCCCGCAGCTCTGGCCTCAAAGGACTGGACTCCGGAACAGCTGTGGGGCACCTTCCGCGCGCTCCACGTGCTCTCGCAGCGCAGCCCGAACCCGAAGCTGCAAGCGATGTTCGACAGCACCATCGACCGGCTGCGCGCCCAACCGGAGGCCGCGGTCCACGCCCTGGCTCGCACCGGCGTCAGCGTAAACCAGCAGGCCCGCTCACTCGCGCGCACGCGCTTGTTCCACTCCCCGCTGGAGGCCGCCGACGAGTCCGGCGTCGATAGCTACCTGGATCTCCTCCTCGATCCTTCCGCTAGCGAGAACTCCGAGCTCACCGCAGTGCGCGAGTCGGGTGCCGATGGCCTGACCCGCCCGATGCTGCTCAATGCTGCGACCATTCACAGCCCCACACCGCCCGTCGATGATCTGATGGGGGAGGCCGGCCGCGTCGCCGCGCTGCGCGAGTGCTTTGCCAACAACGGCGCCCTCGATGCGCTGGGCACCATCGAGCACCTGCGCAAGGACGCCACGGCACTGGCCTCGCTGGTGCAAAACGCGGGCGTTGACATGTCCGTTAGCCACACCCTCATCGCGTTGGGCGCCTTTGCCAGCGGAAACACCGCCGACGAGCTCAATGCCGCTGCGTGGATGCCTTATATTTCCTATGCCTTCGCCCTGGCCTCCCGCGCTGCGGCGAACGACATCATCATGGAAAGCCCGCTGCTCAAGGAAGACATGCCCATGCTTGCCGACGTCCTCCCGCTTGCCCCCCGCCTCTTCTTCTACGACCTCGTGACGGCCGAAGCTCTCTTCCGCGATCGCGACATGTGAGCGCGTGAGGTGTGCCACAATAGGTGAGCATGAAGGTTATCTCCACGAACGTCGCTGTCCGCCGCCCGGAGCCGCACGGGCGGCACGAGTACACGGGCATCGATAAGCAGCCGCGCCCCTTCCTGGACCTGGAGATACCTGGGCCCAACTACGGTGACGGCTCCGGCGTGGTGGGGGATTCCATCGGTGACCACGCCCACCACGGCGGCGCTGAGAAGGCCGTGTATGCCGTCGCCCGTGAGGAGCTCGATTACTGGGAGGGCACGCTCAACCGTGTGCTGCGTGATGGCTACTTTGGGGAAAACCTCACCACCGAGGGGATTTCCTGGCCGAACATGCTGATTAACCAGCGAATTCAGGTGGGGGAGTGCGTGCTTGAAGTGTCTATCCCGCGCACGCCTTGTGCCACCTTCTCCGGCTGGATGGATGAGCCGGGCTGGCTCAAATCCTTCACGGAGCGCGGCGATTGTGGCTCCTACCTGCGCATCATCGAGCCTGGCCGCATCAAACCTGGCGATGAGATTACACTTATCGGCCGCCCCGACCACGACATCACCATGGGCATGGCCTTCGCGGCCAAGATGGGGGACAAGGAGCTAGCCCGGCGCGTCGTGGACGCCGGCTGCCTCGCCCCAGTCCACCACGACCAGCTGGTCAAGCGCCTGCAGCCCCGCGACTAACTGCATTCCTTCTCCTCCACCTCCAACACTGCGCGGTGCAGCTATAGCCGCCATAGCTAACATTGAGCGCTTCAATGACAAAATTCTCATTGAGGTTGTCATTGATGTTCTCATTGCGCAGTTGACTTAGGCGACGAGCTTCGGCGTTTCCAGCCTCCACTGCATTTCCCCAGACCTGAAACCCGCAACCTGCAGGTCGCCGTCGCCAAGCGCTTGGCGACGCCCCACCACCCACCAGGAGGTTTCGGGATCGAGGTCTGGGGATTTGGCCGAGGTCAGCGCGGCCGGTCAGATGGGATTGTCATTGGCATTCTCATTGAGGCTACATTTCAGCCTTAAAGCCCGAATGTTTAAGAGTTATCTAGCACCTAAACCCCAATGAGTGGTTGGATAAGAGTTATCCAACCACTCATTGGGGTTTGACGAATGGATAGCCTCTACATGCCCCACTACGTTACCGAGAGCTGGATCCCCGACGCAGGATCCGGCATTCCCCGGCGCGATAAGGCCGTAGGTCCTTTTCAAGCGTATGTCCCTGCCCATCTTGCTAGTAAGGCGTGGACTTTTTCTCCAGAGCTCACCAGCCGAGCAGCGCGTATCGAGCGAGAGATCTTGAGGCTCAACCGTCATGCTGCTTCCGGCCAGTTGGAGTCTGTGGCCGCTTACTCATGCGTTCTGAGGCGATCTCCTCCTCACGCATTGAAGGTATTGCGCCCAACGTCGATAAGGTTGTCCTCGCGGAACTCGCCCAAGAGGAGGAAGTCCGCGGCTTTAAGGAAAAGCGCGGAAGAGGTTGCCCGCAACCTCACCGTTCTGCGTTCCATTGAGAAAAGCTTTGCCACCGAACCGACAATCTCTGTCGAGCTTCTCGAAAAGCTTCGAAGAGAGTGGGTGGGGGAGAAGGGCTCTATTTCCACTGGACTTCGCACTATTCAAAACTGGACCGGTGGAAGTAACCACACACCCATTGGGGCCGAGTTCATCCCAGCGCCCCCCACGCCTAGTCCGTGACCTCGTTGAAGACCTGTGCCTTTACCTAGATGGCGCTTAGCACGGTGCTCTCATCCAAGCCGCGATTGCTCACGCTCAATTCGAAACGATTCACCCATTTTCAGATGGCAACGGCCGTGTGGGCCGTGCTCTCATTCATGGGATTCTTCTGCGTCGCGGACTTACTGAATACACCATTCTGCCGGTAAGCCTCGTCCTCGGTACGCGGTCCAAATCGAAAGCTACCTGCCTTTTCGCACCATCGAGCGTTGTAAAATCCTCACCATGGAGCGCACGTATAAGTGGGAGCATGTCGAGACTCCCCTCATCCGGAACGAGGCCGCAGTTCATTTTTTAGGAGCCGGTTTGACCGCTTCCGGAGTGCAATACGGCGATGGATACGAGGCCACGTGGGAGCTGCACGCCGCGGAGAACTGGGTGACCGAACGTGTGTCGGTGAACGTTGAAGGCGACGGATGGGGGCGAAGCCTCGAGCTGTTTAGGTCCGAACAAGGCGTGTGGTCGGCGGAAACCAATGAAGAGGGCGCCCAGCCTGAAGATCTGCCCTCCCCCGGTATCGTCCAGTCAGCCGACCTGAAAGCCGCACTCGATTGCGATCTCGGCCTGTGCCCTCTCACCAACACAATGCCTATTCGTCGCTTGACGCTGCTTGAGACTCAGGTCCCGAAAACGCAGCTGATCATGGCTTGGATTGATATACCGTCCCTCCAGGTGATCGCATCAGACCAGTACTACAGCTCCGTCGATGCTGAAACTGTCCGATACAAAAGCGGAACACGGGGAGTCGACGTCGAGTTGGAGGTCGACGGTGACGGCGTGGTCGTACACTACCCTGATCTCGCACGGCGGGTCTGATCCGGAAACAACTCTAACTAAGCTGGGCGGTATGAACGACCTGACCATCGCGCCTGGCCCAGGGATCCCCGGGGGTCTGGTCATCGTCGCCGCCGACCTGACGGAGCGGTTCGCGAAGTCGTCGGGACCAGGCGGCCAAGGCGTCAATACTACGGACAGCAAAGTGCAGCTTTCCGTCGATATCGCTACGTGCTCATCGCTTTCCGACGCCCAGCGTCGCCGCGTCCTCCACAACCACGAGCACCGCCTAGACGGCACCGTCCTTACCGTTACCGCATCGACCCAGCGATTGCAGGTACGCAACCGCGCCGAGGCACGCGAACGCATGGCCGCCCTCTTGCGCGAGGCGCTCGCTCCGCCTCCTCCCCCGCGGCGCAGGACCAAGCCGACGCGGAGCTCGGTGCGACGCCGTCTCGAAGCGAAAAAGCGGCGCTCGGAACTCAAGTCCACGCGACGGCGGCCCCAAATTCCCTAGTTCGAACCATCCGCATGCATATCCTCACGCTGACGGACCTGGTTTGGGTAACCGCTACGCTGAGACAGCTTGGACCGGTTGAATCCACTCGATTTCCGAGAGGATCTTGTCTTCCGCCACGTCCAAGTCATATTGAGCCTGTAACCCGAGCCAGAACTGGGGGCTCATCTCGAAAAACTTCGCTAGACGAAGGGCCGTGTCAGCGGTTACAGCGCGCTTACCGTGAACAATTTCGTTGATCCGGCGGGGCGGAACGCCGATGGAGACGGCGAGCTTGTGCTGGGTGATCCCCATTCCTTTGAGGAAGTCCTTCATGAGGATCTCACCGGGGTGAACCGGAGGGAGCTTGTCAGTGGTAGTCAACGATCTCAACCTCCTCTGGCCCCGCCGATCACCTTTCAACGCCTCGAGCCGGTTTCCCGGGGGAATCCGCTCTCGATTCCACAGACGCTCAGTGTCCTTGTCAGCGAACGACTGGATCATGCTTCACCTTATCCCCCATAACGCGAAGCGTCAATAACGCTACGCGTTAAATTTGAACTCCACGGTATGTAGTTGCAAAGTTACTTTCTCGTTAGCCTGCAACAATCAGAAAACTGTAATTACGTCAGCACACAGAGAACATATGGGCGCATGGAAACACGTAAAGGTTGTGCGGGATGGCGTGGACGTCAACGTGAAGATTCTGGAGAACCTCGCCGCGCACGTCGCTCCCGCGTTGGGTGGCAGCCGAACCACAAAGGACCAGTCATCTGCTATCCCATCGACTAATTCCTGCAGGTCGCAGGACCTTCGCGTAACCGTCAGTTCAGTGCATTTTGAATAGTTCAGCACACGTTGTACTGTTCAGCACATGCTGACTATTGCTTCACGCCTCGACGTTATGAACCGGCTCGGCCGGGCCATGGCTGATCCGACGCGTTCCCGAATCCTGATGACCCTACTCGACGGTCCGGGCTACCCGGCCGAGATTTCGCAAAGGTTGGATCTGACTCGCTCGAACGTCTCGAACCACCTGTCCTGCCTACGCGATTGCGGCATCGTCGTCGCCGAGCCGGAGGGCCGCAAGACTCGCTACGAAATCGCCGATCCGCACCTCGCGGCAGCGCTCGACGCGCTGGTGAACGCGACGTTGGCTGTCGATGAAAACGCCTCGTGCATCGACCCTGAGTGCTCGGTGCCCGGATGCGGCGTGAAAGGAGCGGACGCATGAGCTCGGCATGTGGATGCGAACACGAACCAGCCACGGAGATTGAAGAGCTCGATCGGCCATGGTGGAAGGACCCCGAGCTGCTGCTACCGATCTTCTCCGGCGTAGCCCTCGGCATAGGTCTGGCGCTGGACTGGTCCGACTTGGAGACGCCTGCGACAGTACTGTTCTGGGTCGGCCTGCTGCTGGGCGCATACACGTTCGCACCTGGAGCGATCCGGAACCTTGTCACGAAGCACAAGCTCGGCATTGGTTTGCTGATGACGATCAGCGCGGTTGGCGCGGTGATCCTTGGTTTCGTCGGAGAGGCCGCGGCACTGGCGTTCCTGTACTCGATCGCCGAGGCGCTTGAAGACAAGGCGATGGACCGGGCCCAAGGCGGACTGCGGGCACTGTTGAAGCTGGTACCGCAAACCGCGACCGTGCTGCGCGACGGTACGACGGCCGAGGTCGCTGCGAAGGACCTTGAGGTTGGCGAGCTAATGGTCGTACGCCCCGGGGAGCGGATCGGCTCGGACGGCATCATTCGGTCCGGACGCTCCAGCCTTGACACCTCAGCGATCACCGGAGAATCCATTCCGGAGGAGGTTGCGCCCGGCGACGAGGTACCCGCGGGAGCGATCAACTCCGCCGGTGTGCTGGAGGTCGAGACGACCGCAGCTGGAACGGACAACTCGCTGACCACACTCGTGGACCTGGTCGAGCAGGCGCAGGCGGAAAAGGGCGACCGCGCCCGGATCGCCGACCGGATTGCCCAACCCCTCGTGCCCGGGGTAATGATCCTGGCTGTGCTGGTCGGCGTGATCGGCTCGCTGCTCGGCGACCCCGAGACGTGGATCACCCGTGCACTTGTGGTCCTGGTCGCAGCGTCGCCGTGCGCGCTGGCAATCTCCGTGCCGCTGACGGTCGTGGCCGCGATCGGCGCGGCCAGCCAGTTTGGCGTGGTCATCAAGTCCGGCGCGGCGTTCGAGCGGCTCGGCGGCATCCGTCACCTGGCGGTGGACAAGACCGGAACCCTCACCCGCAACCAGCCCGAGGTTACCGGCGTGGTCCCGGCAGACGGATTCAATCGGGCGCAGGTGCTTGCTTTCGCCGCGGCAGTTGAGCAGCAATCAACGCACCCCCTCGCCGCGGCGATCGCGGCGGCGGGGCCCGAAGCGCCCGCTGCCCTGGACATCAGCGAGGAAGCCGGGCATGGCATCAGCGGCACCGTCGAAGGTCGACGGGTGCTGGTGGGCAGCCCCCGGTGGATCGACGCCGGGCCACTGAAGGCCGATGTTGAGCGCATGGAGTCCGAAGGCCAGACCTGCGTCCTGGTCACCGTCGATGACGCCCTCGCCGGGGCGATCGGGGTCCGCGACGAGCTGCGGCCCGAAGTGCCCGAAGCCGTGCAGACCCTGCACGCCCACGACGTGGAAGTGAGCATGCTCACCGGCGACAACACTCGCACCGCCCGGGCGCTGGCTGAAATCGCCGGAATCGACGACGTACGCGCCGAGCTGCGACCGGAGGACAAGGCGAGCATCGTCGCCGAACTCTCATCCAAGACACCGACGGCGATGATTGGTGACGGCATCAACGACGCGCCGGCACTCGCGGGCGCGACGGTGGGCATCGCGATGGGAGCGACCGGCTCTGACGCCGCGATCGAGTCCGCTGACGTCGCCTTCACCGGCCACGACCTCCGGCTGATCCCGCAGGCGCTGCAGCACGCCCGCCGAGGCAGCAGGATCATCAACCAAAACATCGTGCTGTCTCTAGCCATCATCATCGTGTTGATGCCACTGGCGATCAGCGGTGTACTGGGCTTGGCCGCCGTCGTGTTGGTACACGAAGTCGCCGAAGTCATCGTGATCTTGAACGGCCTGCGGGCTGCACGAGCGAAACGCTGAGGCTGTGACCGGCAAGTCTTATAAGGGTTAAACCACGCGCCGAGCGCACACACGTTGGACCAGGCGAGTCATTCGAGTTCACCACCTGGTCCTTCTCGATGCGTGCAGGCACGGGAACTGTGGGGGAACCTAATAGTTCAACGGTTCGATACCGCTTGCAGATTCTTCACACGAGGTAGCGGAATGGACCGAGGCCGAACGAAAACCCGAGTTAGAGACAGCGCTCTTCAACCTACCCCCAATAACGCGAAACGTCATTAACGCCTCGCGTTACACGTTGAACTTGAACTCGACGGAGTGTCGTCGATAAATAACCATTTGATGCGCGCGTGCGGAATTAACAACGAAATACCGCTAAAACAGACAACATATGGGGTGCACAGAAACACATATAAGTTCTGCGGAAAACCTATAGGGTGCGTCGCTAAAAACCGCTGTGCGCGAAAAACATAAAGGGTTTACGGACCCGGTCCCAGACCCCTCAATACTCTGAGCCGGAAGAATGGAAAGTGGAAGGTTGATGTATCCCCACTATTTATTTTTTCCGTTTTTCGGAGTACATCGGGAGCTACAACTGCGGACCAGCTCTGTGTGAACTAGATGAGAAGGCGCAGCAGCGAATCATCGACGCTGGACAGTTGGTGCTGCGGGCACGCGAGCGGCACCCCCAGCGGTCACTCGCGGAGCACTACAACCCGTTATCGATGGACCCAATTCTGCTCAAGGCTCACAACAACTTGGACCGGGAAGTCGATAAGGCTTTCGATGTGGCACGCAAACTCACCAACGAGCGCCAGCGCCAGGAGCTACTGTTCGCCAGCTACGGGGAGTTGGCGAGGGGCTATGTCTCCTCGCTTTCATCAAAATCGAAACCACCAGCAGGGTCGTTCCCCGTGCGGGTGATTTTGATCGGTCCCGCTGCTGGGTGTAGAACCCTGTCGCTGGCAACGCCGGGAACTATGACTGTGCCCGACGAGAACACGTCACTGCCATAACGCGGCTCACGGTAGACGAACATGGGTCGTTCACTACTACTGGTGGATTTCGGTTTTGGTGGTGGGGGGATTACCGCCGCCGGCCTCGATTTTTCCGTTGAGGAGGTCGTTGACTACTTCCCGATGGTGAAATGGGCCGATGGTGAGGTAGAGAGGAACCAGTCACCTGGAAGAGATCGATCCAGTCGCTGGTGTGCAATCTGGGAGGTAGGGTCGCGGGGTCGATTCCTCGCGAGCGCAACCATGATTGTGTCTCTGAACGTGATGAAAACAACCCTGCCCTTCGGAGAATTTCCCCTATCCCGCGTCCCCGGGCAGTGAAAACGGTGTGCACCATCGCCTGAAAGGCTTTGCGCTGCTCTATCGGAATCTTCGGGTCACCCACCCGGCGGATCACTAAGATCCCCCCGTCAACGTTTGGCTGTGGCCGGAAAGCAGACCTTGGTACTCGGGAACCAAGGTGAAACGTGAACCATGGGGACCACTGAGCCGTCATCATCGTGCTTGCACCTACCCCGGCCCGGCGGCGAGCGACTTCCCACTGCATGAGGAGTACAGCGTCAGTCCATGCCGGCGCATGCAACAACTTTCGAAGAATGGCAGTGGTGAGGTGAAAGGGAATGTTTCCCACAATGACGCAGGGAGTGGCGGGTAACCGGAAGTTAAGGAAATCATCATGGACCACTTCGACCGCCGCCGAGGCGGTCTTTTTTGTGAGTTTGGCAGCTAGTTTTGCGTCTACCTCAACTGCCGTTATCGCCCTCCCCAAGTGGGCCATCGGGTGAGTGAGGGCACCGCTTCCTGGCCCGATCTCAATGATGGGGCCGGAGGTTTGTTTCACAAGATCGACGATGGAGTTGATGATCTTGTGGTCTGTGAGAAAATTTTGGCCATGCTCGTGACGGCCGTATCCGTATGCAGACATCAGGTGTGCTCCTTGGAGTTGAAACGGAGCCGGGCATGACAAATAGCCGCCCGGCTAAAGGACCGGAGCGGTTTCTAACCTGCGGGAGGGAGAAAACCGCCTTAGCGGCTGGTGAGCGGCCGCATGAAAACGGAACCTGAAATCAACATGGGCCTATCGTATCCAATTAATTTCGCAGGGTCCAATACGGTGAGAAAGAAGACAACCGCACCGCAACAGTGCAAGACCTCTCTGGATTGGAATTTGTCCTACCTTCGGCTCGTCGTACAGACGCCACTGGCGTATTTTGTCTCTGGGCAACGAGGGGGAGTTACCCCCACCTCCGGATGTTTTTAAGGTGCACCCCTTATTACGCTGTGGTGCGGGAGTAGTTTTGTCCGACTGATCGGACTACCCACCGACGTGGGGCGGGTAGTTCGAGGTCCCAGCAGATGATCGCGTCGATTTCGCCGCGTTCAAAGGATGCCACCATGGCGTCGTAGTCGGGGCGAGCCACATTCTTCTTTGACGCGGAAATGGACTGATCGACGTAGTTATGTCCTATGTCCAACGTCCAAGCCACGCTGCTTTGCAATGGCTTCACAGTCCTGACGCTGCCGGTCGATGGTGAGGCCATCCACGTCAGCGTCTCGCGAGATACGAAGGTAAATAGGAGCGCGTGTTGCCAAACGCTTTTAATAAGGCCCTTAGCTAACATTGAACTTAAACTCGACCACGTTCCGTAGCCGAATAACCTTTGGAGCCGCGCCGTCAGTCAGCAGAGATGTGGCACCGCAGCGCCTAGGCAAGAGGAGGCAGATGAGTATCGACGACATCGCGGACCACGTCGATGTCGACGCCGAAATACTGGTGCACCAGGATGTTGCGGAAATCCCGAATCTGAGGCCAGACGATCTCAGGATGCGCGCCGGTGATCTCATCGGGAAGATGGTTCACGGCTTCGCCGGACTGCGACTCACAGCGGCACCGCCTCGGCGAGCGTCGAAGCGGATACCGGGTGCCTGAGCAACTGGGCAGGAAACACGTCGATGCCATCGCGCCCGAACAGAGCGCGACTCTCCTCGAGCAGACCAGACGCACGCATCAGGAGACGTCCCTCCGCAGGGTCCATCCCGACGAGGATGTCGATGTCCGATCCTGCAGACGCGGTGCCGCGCGCGACGGACCCGAACAACTTCGGGTTGGTCGCGCCGTACCGATCGATGAGCACCTGGAACTAGTCAAGACGCGCAACGAGAATCCCGCGTAGGGCAAGCGTCTCAGGCGTCATGACGGTCTCAGACATGCTTCCGGGGGAAACGGGCCCGGCAGCACGTCGACATGGAGCTTTGACATTGAAGCGGAACTCCACCGCGTTCTTAAGGGCCGACGACATTCTCCCGTCTCACCGCCGCACCAGGCGGCACTGACGCGCTGCCACCACTTACAGCCGGTCGTCTCGCCCGCCCGCCATGACGCACTCAACGAACGAGCGATAGAGCAGGCTTACACGCGTCTCGCACTAAACGACCGGGCAGCAGCGTCACGGAGGTTCCGAAGTAGCGGCTATCGCAGTGCACCTAAGGGTTTGGTGAGGGAACCAGCCATTCGGCAGCGGTACGGAACGTAGCCCTCAGTTGCGGGTGCTCCCGCACGATCTCTCGCTGCCGCTCCGCCGGCAACCCGAGCTCGTGCAAGACGTTGAGGATTACGACCGCGGTCGTCACCTCGACGACGGCGATCAGCTCCTCGATGGAATGGTTGGGCGTTCTGCCCTCGTGCGCGAGGTCATTGCGGGCGCGCGTCGTCCACTTCGCCCAATGGTCGACATCCGGTAAGAGCAGTGCAATCGCTTCCTGATCGGGTCGCGCGGCGAGGGCATGGAGCCGATCACGGAGGGTCGGGTCGTTGCGGATCGCCCCCTTGAACCTGTTTCGGTGCTCATCGGGAACCTGCGCCAGCATCGCCTCTCGCATCGCCCTGAACTCCGCGTTGGGGAACGGTTTCTCGTCGATGCGGAGGTTGCGGTGCAACACCTCGGCAGCACCGACTGCCGTCAGAAGATTGTTCTCAACAAAACGGGCCGGTGCGTAGCGCAAGCCCAAGATCATGTTTGTCGCTGCCTCCAGGCGGCCATGGGCCTCGCACCATCGGGGCATGACCTCCTCAAATGGGATCGAGCCGCAGGTGAAGAACATTCGGTGGTGATCGACGACTTTCGCGTCGTGTTTTCCAAGCGCGGCCGGTGAGTAGAGCACATCGGCACGTCGGCGCGGCAGCGGGCAGCCATCAGGGAAGTGCGACTCGGTCCCGGCAACTTCCAGTCGGAGCCAGATCACTCCGGCCGCGCGATGCGTCGCCAGGGAGATCAGGTCCTGCACCAGGCTCGCCTCCTGCAGAGCAACACTCAGAGAGAATGGTTCGGCTGGCACGACGCAGATGGACACCGTGTCCCGCATACGTCCGACGCTTCCTCCCTTGCGCTGATCGAAGAATGGAAGCGTGTGCGTGTGCTGAAGGCGATACTCAGTGTCGTCGACCACGACCGATTGCGCCTCGACCGGCTTCACCGAGATACGCCCGGTCCCATCGATCTTGCCGTCGGGAGCCCCGAGGGATCCTTCGAACACAGAAGACGCCGCCCAGAGACTCAGATCCTCGACTGAGACTTCTGCCCCAGCGAACGCCGGATCCGCGTCACCGCTGACATGCGCGCCGATGATGGCGACCGTCGCGGTCACGGTCTGCTTATCAGGGCTCGCCACTCGCGCACCCATGGTCCTTCTGGTGCTCCTAGGAACACAGCCAAGCAGTGTGATCTCCCTGAGCTCGGCCACACCGTGCATGACTTCCCAGGTGCGGGTTCCTTCGTGAACAGCAGTCCATCCAGACGAGTCCGTCGTCAAGATCCGATCCTCGAAGGTGCCGATCAGCGACAGAGAGAGACCATCTTCCGGGTCGTACCGTAGGACACCCGGGACCTTCTCGCTAGGGGCTTCCGGCAGCCACCACACGCCAGCCCACTCGCCGGCCTTGTCGAGGTTGAGAGGATCATTAGGCATCGTACTCCCGGTCCCGGGCTCCTTCCTGTCTTGCGGCCAGATGTCAGGTCGAAAATCTTTACTCCACCACATGCCCCCCACGTAGGACAATCTACAGCGAGATCATGGTCAACTGAGATCGGATGCGGCGACTGGCACACAATCGCAGTTCGACGCGACGGCACAGCCCTCGCAACTGGCAACAATCAGCGAGGGCAGACCGACGTCGCCCGGTGGACACACGTGTCCGGGGTCTTTGCCGGCTACCTACA
The DNA here is from genome assembly GCF_030232515.1 of Corynebacterium sp. MSK004. NCBI lineage: Bacteria > Bacillati > Actinomycetota > Actinomycetes > Mycobacteriales > Corynebacteriaceae > Corynebacterium > Corynebacterium sp. MSK004. The sequence continues at coordinate 66,047 of NZ_JASPKB010000003.1, forward strand.
CACCGTCGGCTTACACGAAGACGGCACCGTCGTCGCCGTCAGCGACGACAGCAGAGGCCAGTGCGATGTCCAGTCATGGACCGGCATCACAGCGATCGCAGCCGGAGCGAGACACTCGCTCGGGCTGCGGGCGACCACACCGAGCAGCAATGCAATGTCAACGCCTGGGCCGCTCGACCACAGATGAACTGAAGTCCAGCGTGCCCGATAATCGGCGGTCGATCACACGTTGAATCTAAACTCCACGCAGACGACATCCTCAGCCTGCTAGACCTCGCAGACCGCCAGCTCGCCAGCAGCCGCTTTGACACGAAGCTCTCACCGCCTACCGGGCGCGCAGTTCCACGGGCACAGCCTTAAAGCTTGCGGATAAGCTCTGCATCAGCCACGAGGTTTTGCGTGAGCTTCTCAGCTTCAAGCCCACTCAAGTCACAGCTGTCGAAACGGGCCAGCCAGTCGGCCCGAACAGCGGGGGAGTCGAACCAGGTTGCGCGCTCGGCTTCAATATCCTCGATGCCGCTCAAGGTACGGCCGTCGCGGGTGCGGATCTCGAGGTCGTCGACAAGCGGGGCAATCGCTTGAAGCCCTGGGACGATGGCTTTAAAGCCCGACGTATGGGAAACCTCATTGGTCCAGCGCGGGTAGCGGCTCACACGCTGCGCCTCCAGGTAGCGCTGGACGACGCCCAGCCTTGAGACCTCCTGCGCCACCGCCAAGCCCACGACCTTCACGCGGAAACCCGCAGACCGAAACTTGGCTATCTCACCCGCGATGAATTCCGGGTTGGACAGCGTGTTCTCAATGATGAGGGAGTGCCCGTGCTGCCGACCATATTCAATCAGCGAGGACATCCAATAGGGCACCGGTCCATTGGTGAGCACGTCCATGCGCAGGGGGTCGCGCTCCATGATCTCGTCGAGGGCGGGGTGCAGCTTCCGAACCTCATCGGAATCAAGGACCGCGTGACCATTCTTTACAGATTCAATAGCCGTTGATTTGCCTGACGCTGGCTGCCCCGCCACATAAATGACCTCTGGAACAGCCGGACCATGAGCATTCGACCGACCAAAATAGCTAGTTTGCAGAGTCTTTAGCCGTTGCTCCATGACCTGCGGATCAACGGGGAAGTCAGCGGCGGAAAGCATAGGCTATGCCGCTTTGTGCTCGGAGGAGAGGGCTTCAAGCCGCTGCGCAAAGAGAGCCGCAGCGGCGCGGATGGCTTCAATGTCGGTTGAATCAACACCACTGACTATGTCCTCTACCAGCCAATTCTGACGAATCCACCATTGTGATTCAACATCGTTGCCTGCTTCAGCGGCCCGAGTGAGGTAGGCAGCTTTCAGCGAGGACGCAACCTCCTTCATGGCGTCGAAGGCTGCGTACTCGATCTCCGGGACTTTGGCGGTGCTCATGGCGCTAAGAATAGCAGCGCCACAGCGGTTTTAGCCGTTGATGATCTGCGGGTAGGCCAGGCCCTTGAGGCCCTCGGTACCGAACTCCACACCGTAGCCGGAGGACTTGATGCCGCCGAACGGCACGCGCGGATCCACAGCACCGTGGCTGTTGATCCAGGTGGTGCCAGCCTCCAGCTGCGCAGCAACGTCCAGTGCACGCTCGCGGTTGGAGGACCACACGGAAGAGCCCAAGCCCACGTCAAGCTTGTTGGCCTGCTCGATGGCCCAATCCAGGTCTGTGTACTTCACAATCGGCAGTGCCGGGCCGAACTGCTCCTCGACGACCAACGCGTTATCCGGGTCGATGTCCGCCACCAGGGTGGTGGGGTAGAAGTAGCCCGGCGCGTCGTAGTCCGGGTCTCCACCCAGCAGCACGCGGGCGCCGGAATCCTTGGCGGCGGTGACGAGCTTGTCCACGATGTCGAACTGCTGTTTGTTCTGCAGCGGGCCGAGCACGTTCTCTTCCTCCAGGCCCACGCCCATCGGGGAAGCCTTGGCCACCTCGACGAGGGCTTCGCAAACGGCGTCGTACAGCGCCTCCGGCACGTACACACGCTTCATCGCCGCACAGGTCTGGCCGGTGTTGATGAAGGCACCCCAGAAGAGGTCGCCGGCGATCTCCTTCGGGTCAGCATCATCCAGCACGATACCGGCGTCATTGCCGCCGAGCTCCAGCGTGAGGCGGGTGAGGTTGTCCGCGCTGGCCTCCACGATCTTCTTGCCGGTGGCGGTGGAACCGGTGAACATGATCTTGTCGACGCCCTCGTGGGTAGTCAGCGCCGCGCCAACCTCACCGGCGCCGCTAACGACCTGAAGCACACCCTCCGGCAGCACGGAGTTCACGACCTTGAGCAGGCCCAATACGGAGAGCGGGGTGTACTCAGAGGGCTTGACGACGACCGCGTTGCCCATACGCAGCGCCGGCGCAATCTGCCAGATGGTGATCATCATCGGCCAATTCCACGGACCAATAGCACCGACGACGCCGAGCGGGCGGTAGTTGACGGTGGCGGTGATGTCATCATCGACGGCAGTGTAGTTGGGGTGCTCGAAGGAGGCGGTAGCATTCAGCCAACCAGAGCAGGCACCGACCTCGAAGCGGGCGTTCGGGCCGTTGAGTGGCTTGCCCTGCTCACGGGAGAGCAACTCCACGAGCGCCTCGGCATGGGCATCAATGGCGGCGGCTGCCTTGGTGAGCAGCTCGCAACGCTCAGCGTCGCTAAGCTTGGCAAAGTCCTTCTGTGCTGCGCGTGCGGTCTCAACTGCGACGTTGAGGTCCTCAACGGTGTTCTCTGGGGCGCGGCCAACAACCTCACCGGTGGCGGGATTGAGGATGTCGCGGCCGTTTTCATCCGTGATGGCGTCGAGCAGATCAGCGTAGGTGGGGAACTGAGTCATGAGATCTCCTTGTAAAGCAGTCGAGGGCCCCGCGAACAAAGCCCAAAGAAACTTTTACCTAGGATGTTACCTGCACCACACCGACTCTATTGACTCTGAGTGCACACAATTTGTCCAAAAATGTGCCAGTTCTCACGATATGATGCCACTTATGTCTACTGCCGCTGTTGAGTACTTCGATATCGCGTCATGGCGCACCGCGTCATCCGAGTCTTTTGGACAACTCGACGTGGACACTGAGGACCCCTCTTCCTTTCACGCCACGCTGCGGTCAACGAAAGTGGGGGACATATCCCTCTTCGATATGTGCACCTCCCCGCACACCGTGAATCGCTTCAAGATAGCCGCCAGCGAGGCCCCCTTTTGCAAGCTCAGCCTGCAAATCACTGGATCCTCAACCATGAGCCAGGACGGGCGAACCTGTGAGCTACACCCTGGCGACCTAGCGCTGTATGTCACCCAACGGCCTTACACTCTGCGCTATCCGGAGGAGCAAAACACACTCATTGTGCATTTCCCGCAGAGCTTCCTCGATATTTCACCCGCACAGATCCAACGCCTCACCGCGAACCCCATCTCACGCTCGCATGGCCTGGGCGCGGTGGCGGTTCCCCTCTTTGAGCAGCTCGCGAAGAACCTCGATCTGCTCAAGGGCCCGCACGCCACGGCCTTGGTCCGCTCCGCGCTCACCATGTTGGTGTCGGTTCTCTCCTCCGACGTAGCCGGAGAACCCTCTGCAGGCACGCTCCTGTTCAACCAAGCCACCGCCTACATCGAGAAGAACTTGGGCGACCCCGACTTAGGCCCCAGCACCATCGCCCAAGCACTCTTTGTGTCCGTGCGCCACCTCCACGCCAAGTTCTCCGAACAGGGACTCTCCGTGAGTCACTACATCAGAACCCGACGTCTAGAACATATCCGCAGAGACCTCGTGGACCCGCGGTACTCCGAGGAATCAATCAGCCACATCAGCGCCCGCTATGGCCTGCACGATCCCTCGCACCTCTCGCGCATCTTTAAAGCGGAGTACCACAAGTCACCGAGTGCGTACCGCGCGGCGGCTAGCGGTTAACCACGCAGCTTGTTGATAACCTCGCGAGCGGTAGAGATTCCGGTTTCGATGGCTCCATCGACAACCACTCCACGCCAACCGGAAGCCCAATCTGCTCCAGCGAAGTGCAACGAGGAAGTCGAGCTGCGGAAGTGGTGCCAGCCCTCGGTGAACTGACCTCGACGCAACGTAGCCCAGGCCTGGCCTGAGTACTCATCTGCTACCCAGTCATGACCGGTGACACCAACAACCTCGAGATCTGGGCGCCACTGGTCGACAACCTTTTGAGCATCCTCAATGCTCTCCAAATCGATCTTCTCGTGATCGGAGCCAAAGACAACACAGATAGTCGTGTCATCGTCTTCGAAGTATTCAGAACGAAGCACGGATACGACTGCAGGCTGGGGCGCGTAACCGAAGATGTTGTGGTGGCCCTTGATCTTGATCCAAGCCTTGAAACCAGTCGAATTCCACTTCTGCTCGATAGTCTTCTGCGAGCCTTCAGGCAGACCCGGGGTGAATTTAATGTTCCCCAAAGCACCAACCGGAACCGTAACAATCACAGCATCCGCCGTCTCGGAGGTACCGTCCGCATACGTAACGGTGGCCGAATCTTCTCCGTGCTCAATCGCAGTCACCGCAGTATTCAAACGGATTTCTCCGGTTAGATCCTTTGCGATGTTGCCGTAGATACCCCGCATGCCATTGACAAGTTTAAATCGCAGCGTTTGCTCATCCACCAATGAAAGACGGTGATCACACAAGGCTGCCCACTGCTTGGCCATCAAAGAGGACCCCTGCTCTGGGTACCCGATGTATCCAGCCGACCAATACGCATTGCACAGATCCTTTTCTTCCTGGGTAAAGTCACCGTCCTCCAACGCATCGAGAACTCCAGCCTGATCTGCAGCCAGGAAAGCATCCTTCAATTCTTGAGATGCACCGAATTTCTCATCCAGCACAAGCAGCGGCTTGTGCGGTTCTGGGAAGAATTCGCGAGATTTCTCGAAGATCTTCTCCATCGGCCGCGCCAGTTTGGCATCCATTTCTGCTTCCGTTCCGGACTTCAGCTCACCACCGGCATACCAATATGCGGTATCTACAACGGGCGAAGCGATAATATCCTGACCATAACGAGTGATTTCGGACCAGACATGCGGCTGATGCCAGTGCACCCAGGTTGCGCCAATCTCCAGCGGGCGTCCGAGCCTATCGTCAGTCCAAGCACGGCCACCAATGCGGTCACGAGCCTCTACGATGTGATACTCAATTCCCGCGGTTTGCAACTCGCGCGCTGCCGTTAGACCTGCGAATCCCGCACCAACGACGATTACATGCTTCTTTTCCATGATTACCTTTCTGAAGATTTAGATTCGATCAAGATTGTCTTGAAGACTTGCGTAGATATTCGGCTTCCTGCGTTTGAGACATTCGCCCCAAATCAGGCCCAGAATTCCGGAGGCGATAATGATTCCGGGCATCACCCACACGAGGGCATCCGAACCGGTGTCGCCAATCATGAGCGGGAAATTCATCAGCACCAATGCGAAGACAGCCACGAGTCCGCAAGCTGATACAAGCGGTGCAATGATCCGCGTGAAGAGGTTGTAGCCTTTTTCCTGCTTGTTGAGCCATACCATGATGGACACACTCACCACTGCGAGCAGGAAGACCAGGCCGAACGCCGCGGCGTTGGTCAGCCACGTAAAAAGCGTGAGGACTGGGAATAGTTCGCCCATGTCGCTGCCATTTCCCGCAATTGCAAAGCCACCGACTACTAGGAAAGCAATGGAAGTCTGAGTGAGCGACCCAGCTATAGGTGCTCCTTTGGACGATGACACCGCGAACTTCTCGGGAAGGACGCGTGAGCGCCCAAGGGAGAAGAAGTACCGCGCTGCGGCATTATGGAATGCGACGAGGGCAGCAATAAGCGAAGTTACAAACAAGCAGTTCGCTATGTTGGCAGCAAGCGCTGAATAGTCGCCCAACCACACGAAGACCAGATCGGGACCAAGCTCAGTTGCCTTATCGATGACGACGGACGGCCCCACTCCTTGAGCAAATGCCCACGCCGAAAAGGCGTAAAATAGGGCAATCGTTCCCACGGCGATATAGGTAGCTTTCGGGACAGTCCGCTCTGGATCACGCGCTTCTTCCGAGTAAATTGCACCCGACTCAAACCCCATAAAGGCTGCAATTCCAAAGGCAAGGAGAACGCCTATACCATCGGTAAAGAATTGGCTCGGGCGTACCGTCTCCGCAGTAATACCCTCTGGGGCAACGCCAAGAGAAAGAACTGAGACTGCGGCAACAACAACGAACTCGAGGGCTACCAATATACCTAGGACTTTGGCAGAAAAATCAACATTGCTGACACCCATGACGGCCACCAAGAGCCAACCAGCCAAGGCGGCAACCCACCACGAGATACTTGTTCCAAACCACCCGTTGATCAGATTGGCCAGAGAGAACCCGAAAATGCCATACAGCCCAACCTGCATCATATTGTAAGAAACCAACGCCAGAATCGCGGCTGCGATTCCTTGGCGGTTTCCTAGTCCTTCTGACACGTAGGCATAGAACGCTCCAGAGTTCTGAATCTTTGAACTCATAATCCCGTAACCAACGGCGAAAAAGACAAGAATAATTCCAAGGACGAGGTATCCCCAGGGAACACCCAACAATCCAGATACTGCGAAGTTGGTCGGCACTCCTCCCGCAAGCACAGTGAGAGGTGCCGACGCCGCGATAATCATAAAGACTAGCGACGTTGTCCCTAGGCGCCCGGCGCCCAGGCCGCCCTTAAGTTCGGTGGGAGCCCGGTGCCCGGGCTGTACATTTCGAGCGGGTAGCACTGGTGCCTGTGTCGATGTGTCCACGCCAACTCCTCCTTACTAGCTATGTCGGCCCGAGAATCCACCGGACGAACCCGGTGTCTTTCGGTGTATAGCCAGTAATTGTGTCCCAGTGCACACTGAAAAAGTTGTTTGTGCGTGATCACGATTTGACTATGAGTGCTGTCACACAACAGGGTTACGAATACTATGCAGAAAACAATAATGCTGACACCTCCCACCTAGGAGATGCCAGCATTGTCAGCGGCGAAATTAATGCACTAGTTATGCATTCGCGTACGGGTCACGCATAGCGATGTACTGCAGCGAGGTGTACTCGTCCAAGCCCTCGGCGCCGCCCTCGCGGCCCATTCCGGACTGCTTCACGCCACCGAATGGGGCAGCGGCGTTGGAGATGACGCCAGCGTTGAAGCCCATGAGGCCGAACTCGAGGCCGTCGCCAACGCGCCACATACGGTTGGAATCCTCGGTGAACACGTAGGAGGCCAGACCGTACTCCGTGTCATTCGCAAGCGCGATGGCTTCCTTCTCATCGGAGAAGGTCAGAATCGGAGCGATCGGTCCGAAGATCTCCTCCTGGGCCACGCGGGCATCACGGGAGACGTTCGTGAGAACGGTAGGGGAGTAGAAGTAGCCCTTGCCTTCGCCCGGCTTGCCACCGATGAGGACCTTGGCGCCCTTGGCCACGGCGTCGTCGACAAGCGCGGTGATGTTATCCAGTGCCTTCTTCTCCACAAGCGGACCGCAGGTAACGCCCTCATCGAGGCCGTTGCCCACCTTGAGCTCACCGATGCGCTTGGCGAACTTCTCCGCAAACTCGTCAGCGACGGACTCGTGGACGATGAATCGGTTAGCCGCGGTGCAGGCTTCACCAATGTTGCGCATCTTGGCGCCCATTGCGCCCTCAACGGCCTGGTCGATGTCGGCGTCCTCAAAGACGATGAACGGAGCGTTGCCGCCCAGCTCCATCGAGGTGCGCAGGACGTTGTCGGCGGCTGCCTTAAGCAGGGTTTTGCCCACCGGGGTAGAGCCAGTAAAGGAAATCTTGCGCAGGCGGGAATCCGCCATGATCGGCTCGGAGATGGCAGAGGCCGACTTACCGGAGACCACGTTCACCACACCTGCCGGAACGCCGGCATCAATCATGGTCTGTGCGAAGTACTGGGTGGTCAGCGGCGTCAGCTTGGCCGGCTTCACCACCATGGTGCAACCAGCGGCGATGGCCGGGGCAATCTTGCGAGTAGCCATAGCCAGCGGGAAGTTCCACGGGGTAATAAGCAGGCACGGGCCCACTGGCTTGCGGCGGGTAATCATGCGCAGAGTGCCCTCCGGCGCCGGCAAGGTGCGGCCGTAGTTGCGTACAGCTTCCTCACTAAACCAGCGCAGGTACTCAGCGCCGTAGGTGACCTCACCATAGGACTCCGCCAGCGGCTTGCCCATCTCCAGGGTCATCAGCGCAGCGAACTCATCCTTGCGCTCCTGCACCAGGTCAAAGGCGCGGCGCAGCAGGTTGGAGCGCTCACGCGTAGACGTGCGTGCCCACTCATCCTGCACGGCGCAAGCGGCATCCATAGCCTTCTTCGCGTCCTCAGAAGTAGCGGACGCAAGGGTGGCAATAACCTCACCGGTTGCCGGGTTTTCTACATCGAAGGTGGCGCCATCGGAGGCGTCCACCCACTCACCGTTAATCAGCAAGCCGGTCGGAACCTTGGCCAGCAGCTCGTCAATATTGACCTTGTTGTTTTCACTCATGGTTCTTTTTTACCCTCCCAAATGGAATTTGTCTGCCAGTTGGCGCGCCGCTCCTGAAAGAAGTTGAACATCAGCCCCAACCAGGGCAAATGATGCTCCAGATTCTAAATATTTCTGGGCCTGCTCTAGATTGAAAGCGTTGACGCCTACCTTCTTTCCGGAAGCGCGGACTGCTTCAAATGTGTGATTGACCGCCTCGAGTACATCCGGATGGGTCTGCTGGCCCAGGAGCCCCATCGAGGCCGCTAGGTCCGAAGGCCCGACGAAGATATTGTCCACGCCTTCGACGGCCACGATGTCTTCCACGTTCTCCACTGCGGTCGCAGACTCGATCTGCACCGTGAGGCTCACCGTGTCCGAAGCGTTGGTGAGGTAGTTCTCCACGCCGTTCCAGCGTGAGGAGCGGGCCAGCGCCGAGCCCACGCCGCGCACGCCGCGGGGAGGGTAGTGCATGGCCGCTACGGCCGCCTCGGCTTCCTCGGCGGTATCAATCATGGGCACCATGAGGTTTTGTGCGCCCAGGTCGAGGTACTGCTTAATCAGCGCCGTGTTGTTCACCGGCACGCGAACCACGCGCGTCAGGCCATAGGCATCGGTGGCGCGCAGCAAGGAGAGGACGGTCTCCAGGCCATAAGGAGAATGCTCACCGTCGATCAGCGTCCAGCTAAAACCAGCCGAGGCGATGATCTCCGCCGCGGCCTCCGAGCCGGAACAGATCCAGGCACCAACGAGCGGTTGCTCGGCCTTTTCTAGGACGTCTGCAAAGGTAGGCGGCAACTTTACTGGAATCGGCATGTGATGGACCCCAACTTTCCATAGTCTGCATGGACGGTATCGCCCGGTTCAACCCACATGGGCTTGGTGAAGGAACCGGCCAGAATAATGTCGCCGGCGGCAAGGTTATCGCCGTGCGCGTGAAGCTTGTTGGCAAGCCAAGCCACGCCCATTGCCGGGTGGTTCAGCACAGCCGCCGCCACACCCGTATCTTCGATGGACTCGTTGCGGTAGAGCAGTGCGGACACCCAGCGCAGATCGACTTCCGCAGGGTCTACCGGATTGCCGCCATAAACCATGGCGCCGAGCGCCGCATTATCCGAAATCGTGTCGACGATCGTGCGGCCCTCCATCTCGATGCGGGAGGAGAGGATCTCCAGCGCCGGGACGACGTACTCCGTCGCGCGCAGCACGTCGAAAATGCTGCAATTTGGCCCCTTCAGCTCTTCCTTGAGCACGAAGGCCAGCTCGACCTCGATGCGGACGTTAGAGAACTGTGCGTGCTCGATGGTGGAGCCGTTCTCGTAAACTTGGTCCTCAAAAATCGCACCGTAATCGGGTTCGGTGATTCCCGTGGCCTCCTGCATGACCTTTGAGGTCAGGCCAATTTTGCGGCCCACGAGGCGGCGCCCACTTTCCTCACCGCGGCGTACCCATTCGCGCTGCACCGCATAGGAATCCTCGATGCTCATCTCCGGGAAACGGGCAGTCAGCAGTGGGACCATCGAGCGGTCCTTTTCGGCTTGCGCCAGTTCATCTGCGATAGCGATGTGCTGTTTCTCATCCAGCATGTACTTCGCTCCTTAAGGTGTTGTAGAACGTGTTTGTTCTGTTTAACAGGTTTGTTGAACCTGAAGGTTTCACGTGAAACGACAACGCGGCCCCGCGATATGTGCGCTTGCTTCTCGACGCCACGGGGCCACGTTCATCAACCTGAGTACTTAGGTCGTTTTAGAGCTGGTGTCCCAGCTTGTACTCGCCTTGCTTCCACTCCGGCATCTCCTCCGCATCTTCCTTGCGGGTGTAGGAGAAGCCATCCGCGCCAATGGTGGCCTCCAGCTCGGACTCATCCTCACGGGCAACCAGCGGCACCGGGTTGCCGTCCAAGTCGAGGACGGTGGAGCCATCGCGGTACCAAGAAGGAACAACCGGGGTTCCCCACCAGTCGCGGCGCTGGTTATCGTGGACATCCCAGGTCACGACCGGGTTATCCGGGTCGCCGGTGTAGTAGTCCTGGGTGTAGATCTCTACGCGGTGGCCGTCCGGGTCGCGCAGGTACAGGTAGTACGCATTGGAAACACCGTGGCGGCCCGGGCCGCGCTCAATACGGTCGGACTCGCGCAGCGCACCCAACTTGTCACAAATCGCGATGATGTTGTGCTTCTCGTGGGTAGCAAACGCGATGTGGTGCATACGCGGGCCATCGCCACCGGTCATGGCGGTGTCGTGCACCGTCGGCTTACGGCGCATCCATGCGGCGTAAACAGTTCCCTCCTCATCGCGGATGTCCTCGGTGGTGCGGAAGCCGAGCTCCTCCATGTACTTCACAGCGGAAGGAACGTCCGGGGTGATCTGGTTGAAGTGGTCGAGGCGTACCAGCGCACCAGGGATGTGGGCGTCGTATGCCCAGGCAAGACGCTCGACGTGCTCTACCTCGTAGAAGAACTCGTACGGGAAGCCCAGCGGGTCCTGGACGCGGACGGAATCACCGATGCCCTTGACAAAGCCATCCTTGTTGCGGCGCACCTCACAGCCGCGCGCCTTGTAGAATTCCTCCGCGAGGTCCAGGTCTTCCGGGGAACGGACGCGGAAGGAGAACGCAGCGACGGCAGCGACAGGGCCCTGACGCAGCACGAGGTTGTGGTGGATGAACTCCTCGTAAGTGCGGAGGTAGATTTCGTTCTCGTTCTCCTCGGTGACGACAAGACCGAGGGTGTCAACGTAGAACTTTCGGGATGCAGCGAGATCGGTAACGATGATCTCCATGTAGGCACAACGCAGAATGTCGGGGGCCTGAATGTCAGCCATGATGGCTCCTTAGATAGAAGTAGTGGTGGGGGAGAAGAGAGTGGACGTCTTAGTCCTGCTTGCCAAAGACCGGGTTGTGTACCTTGTCCAGGTTGATGTGGACGGCCTGCTGATCGGTGTAGAAGTCGATCGAACGGTAGCCGCCCTCGTGGCCCAGGCCGGAGGCCTTGACACCACCGAACGGGGTGCGCAGGTCACGGACGTTGTTCGAGTTGAGCCACACCATGCCGGCCTCAACGTTCTGGGCAAAGTTGTGGGCGCGCTTCAGATCCGAGGTCCAGACATAGGCGGCAAGGCCGTACTTCGTGTTATTTGCCAGCTCGAGTGCTTCTTCGTCGGTATCGAACGGGGTGATAGCAACGACGGGGCCGAAAATCTCTTCCTGGAAGATTCGTGCATCCGGCTTGACGTCAACGAAGACGGTCGGCTGGACAAAGTTGCCTTCCTCGAAACCTTCCGGGCGCTCACCGCCGGCGGCCAGGGTGGCCTCCTGCTTGCCGATCTCGATGTAGGAGGTGACCTTCTCGTAGTGCTCCGGGTGTACCAGGGCACCGACCTCGGTGGTCGGATCGGAGGGCAGGCCCACCTTCACGCGCTTAGCCTGGGCGGCGTAGCGCTCCACAAACTCATCGTAGATATCGCGCTGAACCAGGATGCGGGAGCCAGCGGTGCAACGCTCACCGTTGAGGGAAAAGACGCCGAAGATGCAGGCATCGATCGCGGTTTCGAGGTCGGCATCACTGAAGACGATGGCGGGGGACTTGCCGCCCAGCTCCATCGACAGGCCCTTGAGGTGAGGAGCTGCGTTGCCGAAAATGATCTGGCCGGTGCGAGACTCGCCGGTGAAGGAAATCAGAGGAACATCCGGGTGCTTAACCAGCGGGTCGCCTGCATAGCCTTCCTCACCGAAGCCGTTGACCAGGTTGAAGACACCCTTCGGCAGGCCGGCCTCCTCGAAGATGCCCGCCCACAGCTGTGCAGAGAGGGGAGTGAACTCAGCAGGCTTCAGGACGACGGAGTTACCGGTGGCGATGGCCGGGGCGAGCTTCCAGGACTCCAGCATGAACGGAGTGTTCCACGGGGTAATCAGGCCCGCCACGCCAATCGGCTTGCGGTTGACGTAGTTGATCTGGCGGCCCGGTACCTTGTAGGCGTCGTCAGCCTGGGCGACGATTAGGTCAGCAAAGAAGCGGAAGTTCTCCGCTGCACGCTTAGCCTGGCCGTTGGCCTGGGTGATGGGTAGGCCGGAGTCGAAGGATTCCCACGCGGCAAGCTTGTCCGCGCGGCTCTCGACGATATCCGCAATTTTGTTGAGCACACGGGCGCGCTCACGCGGCAGTGCCTTGGACCATGGGCCGTTCTCGAAGGCCTCCTTCGCAGCAGCGACAGCCTTGTCAATGTCTTCCGGCTTGCCGGAAGCTGCCTTGATGTAGGGCTTGTTCGTGACCGGATCCAGGACCTCGAATTCATCACCATCTACCGACGGGACAAACTCGCCGTTGATGTAGTGAAGAATCTTCTCGGGGAGATCGGTGGGCTTAGCTGCATCGTTGTTCGTAGCCATGGGTGGTTTACACTCCTTAATCGTTTTTCTTGCGATAGGTGCTGAGGGTGGTCAGTCTGTGTTGCCTGGCCACCTTTTCTATGTAGGTGGGTTCCGCGCCAGCCTCGATGAGGCTGAGCAATTGCTCGTGTTCTCGTGTGGACTCTTGGGCTCTCTCGGGCACGTACCGAAAGGTGGAGACCCGGTGGTATTCCAATTGCTTCCATTGGTCCACCACCAAGTTCTTCAGCCTCTCGTTCGGGCACTTGGAAAAGAGAACGCTATGGAATTCTTTGTTGAGCTGGGTAAATACCTCTGGATCGTGGTGGATATCAAGCTCCCGCATGCGCTGATTAATCTCCCGCGCCTGGGCAATATCCTCTGGGCCAAGATGCGGAGCGGATTGCGCCGTGGCGTTGGCCTCCACGGTGGCAACGATGTCCATGGATTCGTAATAGGCCTCGCGGTTATACGTGGTAACGCTGGCACCGACGTTGCGCTCGTAGGTGACCATTCCTTCCGCCTCAAGCTGGCGAATAGCTTCGCGGACGGGGACCACGCTGATGCCCAGATCATCCGCGATTGCTGCCAGCACAAGACGGTAGCCAGGTTCATACTCGCGAGTACGAATCTTTTCACTTATCCAGTTATAGGCTTTCTGGGACTTGCTCTCCCCAGCTGGTGCCGCGGGTTCCGTCATTGACCACCCGCCTTTCCATCACGGAACGCGATGTAGGCTTCCTTGTTCGCTCCGGTCGGCGGGAAGAGGCCATCCAAGCTGGCGCCCGTCTCCACCTGGGTAGCAACCCACTCATCCTCGTGCTCCTTGGCCAGAGCGGCCTCGGCAACCTCGGCTGCGATGTCGCGGGGAATCACCACGACGCCGTCATCGTCGCCGACGATGATGTCACCGGGAAGGACGGTGGCGTTACCGCAGGAGACGGCGATGTCGCTATCCCACGGAACGTGTTTGCGTCCGAGAACGCAGGGGTGCGCGCCCTGGGTGAAGACGGGAAGGCCAATCTCCTTGACGGCCTCGTAGTCGCGCACGCCGCCATCGGTCACGACGCCGGCAGCACCGCGCACCTTGGCGCGCAGCGCCAGAATGTCACCGAGCGTTCCGGAACCGGATTCCTGGCGAGCCTCGATGACGATGACCTCACCCTCCTTGACCGTGTCGAAGACCTTCTTCTGCTCGTTGAGGCCGCCCCCGTGAGACTTGAACAGATCCTCACGGCCAGCCACGAAGCGCAAGGTGCGGGCGACGCCCACCATCTTGGTTCCCTTGGCTTGCGGGTACACGCCTTCGATCACGGATTGGTTGATTCCGCGCTTGCGCAGCTGAGCGGATAGGCCGGCGGTCGGGGCCTTCTCCAGAGCAGCCTTAAGCTCCGGGTCGAGGCCGCCCTCATCCTTGGGGGGAAGGCCAGCAGATTCGCGGTCACCGTAGGCATCCTCGCGCTGCTTATCGTCAACGTAGGGCAGATTGCCCAGCTGCGGATCGAAGGAGGCGGGGACTTCCTTCACGGTGGTCTTCAGCTTGCCGGAGCTCACGCCTCCTGGAACGTCGACCTCAACCTCTACGACGTCACCAGGCTCGATGACGGAAGATCCTGCAGGGGTGCCGGTGAGGATGATGTCACCGGTCTCCAGTGTCATGTGCTGAGAAAGGTCGGCAACAAACTGGGCGAGAGGGAAAATGAGGTCTTCATCGGACGAGGTTCCCTCCTGAACAACCTCGCCATTGACCCACGTGCGCAGGCGCAGGCCCTTGGGGTCGATCCCCTGGGCGTCGATAAGCTCCGGCCCAATGGGGGTGTACCCATCGCGCGACTTGGAACGGGTATTGGAGCCCTTGTCCTGAACCTTGTAGTCATACAGGCCAATGTCGTTCGAGGCGGTCACGTAGGCAACGTGCTTCCACGCATCCTCGAGGGATACGTTGCGGGCCGGAGTGCCGATGATGAGTGCGATTTCGCCTTCGAAGGCCAACAGTTCGGTTCCTTCGGGGCGCTCGACTACCCCGTCCGACTCAGCCAGCGTGCTCGTCGCCTTGAGGAAGTAACTCGGGGTCTTGGGCCAGCGACCGCGCTGTGCCGCGCGGGACTCAAAGGCCACATGGACAGCGATCATTTTGCCCGGTTTAACCGGCAAGAACTCAGGTACAGCCATGAAGAATCCTTAATTGTGAACAAATCCTTGCCCAAATCGTATATTATCCCTAGCACCACCGCAAGTGGTTCAACTCACACGCTTTTCCGTATATGGCACACCCCATGCCGAAAGGAATCTCACTATGTCGCACACAACTGTCACGCCGACAATTTCGACGGCCGAACGCCGCCGTGTCGTCGCCGCGACGACCATCGGTACCGCTATCGAGTGGTACGACTACTTCCTCTATGCAGCGGTGGCCGGACTCGTGTTCAACCACCTCATGTTCGGCCCGCTCGAAGGTGGGCTGGCCACCATCATCTCCTTCCTGACCGTTGGCTTGTCCTTCCTATTCCGCCCGGTCGGCGCCTTCCTGGCCGGGCACTTTGCCGACCGCTTCGGACGCCGCGTGGTCCTCATGGTCACGCTCATCGCCATGGGCGGCGCGACCACCCTGATTGGTGTTCTGCCAACCTATGAAGCCGCCGGCATCTGGGCGCCGATTCTCCTCATCACCTTGCGCATCATCCAAGGCATCTCTGCTGGTGGCGAATGGGGCTCCGCGGTGCTCATGGCGGTGGAACACGCCCCGACTGACAAGCGCGGCCTCTACGGCGCAGGCCCCCAGATCGGCGTGCCCGCCGGCCTGCTGCTCTCCTCCGGCGTGCTGTCCATCATGAACACCATCGCGCCTGGCGACGCCTTCATGGACTGGGGCTGGCGCGTTCCCTTCCTCCTCTCCTTCGTCCTCGTCTTGGTGGGCTACCTCATCCGCATGGGCGTCGACGAATCCCCGGTGTTCGCGGAGATCGCGGAACGCGAAGAGGAAGAAGCCACCAACCCCATTGGCACGCTGTTTAAGAAGTTCACCCCGCTCGTCCTGGTCGCCGCGCTCGTCTTCGCAGGCAACGGCACCGTCGGATACATGACTACGGGCGGCTACATCCAGCGCTACGCCACCGACCCGGAGGGCCCCGTCGCACTCGACCGCGGTGATGTCCTCAACGCCGTGACCGTGTCTGCCTTCTCGTGGGCCTTGACCACTTTGTTCGCCGGTTTCATCTCGGACTACATCGGCCGCCGAAATACCTACCTCCTGGGATTCATCTTGCAGGGCATCGGCGCTGCCGCCCTCTTCCCACTGGTCAATACCGGAAGCCTCGGGCTTCTCTACGGCGCACTCCTCTTCCTCACCGTGGGCCTGGGCCTGACCTACGGCGCGCAATCCGCGATGTACGCAGAACTATTCCCCGCCTCGATTCGCGCCACGGGTGTATCCATCACCTATGCCCTCGGCTCGGTCCTGGGCGGCGCCTTCGCCCCCATGATTGCCGCTTCGCTCGTCGAGGCAACTGGTACCACTTTTGCGGTGTCGGGCTACCTCGTATCTGCTTCGATCGTCGGCTTCATCTGCACCTTCATCCTGCGTGAGCGCAAGGGAATCGCGCTCGGCGCGGAACACGAGGCCGAGCAATCCCGAGGACACTTCATCTTCAGCCCGCGCTAGACGACGCCCCTCCACATGAGTCCTCACAGTTTCGCAAGGGCCATTGTGCGAGGCGGGCGTATCATATATGATTCCCTTCTAAGACCCAGCTCACATCTCAGAGACGCCTTGAACTGAGTCACCACCCTCAAGAGCAAAGCTCACATGGCAGTAGGGGAGTGGCAGCTACCCCCACCACCCCATCGTTCTCGTTCATTACAACCGCTGACTAAGGAGTCCACAGTGCAGTTCCACCACAATGGCTACGTTTCGGAAGACCCCCGCGTACACGAGCCCGCCGGGTACGGCGTCGATCGCGCTTCTGAACTTCCAGATGAAATGGACGTTCTCATTGTGGGCTCCGGGCCCGCAGGCATGATCGCCGCGGCACAGCTCGCGATGTTTCCCAGCGTCAATACGCGCATCATTGAGCGTCGCCCGCATCGCCTCGAGCTCGGCCAGGCCGACGGCATCCAGTCCCGTTCCGTAGAGACCTTCCAGGCCTTTGGCTTTGCTAAGGAAATCACGGAAGAGGCCTATGAAATCACGGAGATGGCCTTCTGGAACCCGGATCCGAATGATCGCTCCAAGATTGTCCGCGGTGCCTGTCCTGTTGATGACGAACAAGGAATCTCCGAATTCCCGCACCTCATTGTCAACCAGGCCCGTGTGTTGGACTACTTCGCCCGCTATGCACACCGCGCGCCCGGCCGCATCACCCCGGACTATGGCTGGAATTTTGTTTCCCTAGAGGTAGGGGAGGGCGAGTACCCGGTGACGGTGCACCTCGAGGATGTCGACGGCAACCCGCGCGACGTTCGCGCTAAGTACGTCGTCGGTTGCGATGGCGCTAAGTCACGCGTCCGCAAGTCCATCGGCCGCTCGCTCAAGGGCGACCAGGCTAACCACGCGTGGGGTGTCATGGACGTTGTCGTTGACACCGATTTCCCGGACTGGCGCACCAAGTGCGCCATCCACTCCCAGGCCGGCTCTATCCTCCACATCCCGCGCGAGGGCGGCTACCTCTGCCGCGTGTACGTCGATCTCGGCGTGGTGCCAGAGGATGACAACCACAAGGTCCGCAACACGCCGATTGAGAAGATCATCGAGAAGGCGAACGAGATTTACGCCCCCTATTTCGTCGACGTCAAGATGGTGGCGTGGCATTCCGTTTATGAAGTGGGCCACCGCCTTGTCGACGCCTTCGACGATAACGACGACGACCCACGCGTCTTCCTCACCGGCGACGCCTGCCATACCCACTCGGCAAAGGCGGGACAGGGCATGAACGTCTCCATGCAGGATGGCTTCAACATTGGATGGAAGCTCGGCCACGTCCTCGACGGCCGCGCGCCGAAGGAGCTTCTCAACACGTACCACGGTGAGCGCCAGCCGGCCGCCCAGAACCTCATCAACTTCGACCGCGAGTGGTCGACCCTCATGGCCACCCCGACAGAGGAGCTCGATGATCCGGAGGCAGTGGAGAAGTACTACGTTGCCGCGGAGGAGTTCGCCGCCGGCATGATGACGCAGTATGAGGAAAACCTGATCGTCGGCACTACCCAGCAACAAGACCTTGCTACCGGCTTCCCGGTGGGCAAGCGCTTCAAGTCCTTTGAGGTCCTGCGCCGCTGCGACGCCTACCCTCAGCACCTGGGCCACCAGCACACCGCGGATGGCCGCTACCGCATCTACGCCTTTGCCGATGCCCCCAAGGCCGGCGAGGACTCCACGCTGAGCCAGTGGGCCGAGAAGGTCGGGCCCATCCTGGCCAAGTTCACCCCCGAAGGGGCTGACGAGAATACCTACTTCGATGTGAAGGCCATCTACCAGCAGACGAACCACCACGACTACGAGATTCTCGACGCCCCTCTTCTCTTCCGCCCCCGCAACGGCAAGTTCAATGTTCCGAATTGGGAGAACGTCTTCAACGCACTCCCCGGGGACAAGGACATCTTTGAAGGCCGCGGCATTTCCCGTGACGGAGCCGTCGTCATCGTTCGCCCGGACCAGTACGTCGGCGCCGTCCTCCCACTCGATGATCCATCAGCGGTCGAGGACTACTTCTCCTCCGCGCTCATCAAGCTCAAGTAGTTCCGCTCTCAAGCTCACGTAGCTTCACACGTGTCAGGGCCCGGCATCGTGCCGGGCCCTTTTTGCCGCCTTGCCGAAACCGCCCTCATGGACACAGGGGGTTGGGACCGCCAAGTACAGCACCTAGGTTTCACGTGAAACACTCACGCATCGGTCCCTTCAGCTCGTCCATCCGCTCACCACGGGGGTACCCGCCAGTGCATTATCTGTACGGCGGAAGGTATCGGTGTTAGAGTCAGTGATATGAAGAACACAGTTAACCTTTGGTGGTGGCGCGCGTAACCCGCGGGCCTCGTTGTTCTCCCATATTTAAGGCCCGCAGCTGCGGGCTTTTCGGCGTTTTGCTCTCTTGCGAAGCTCGCGGCAGCACACAAAACCGTTAAAGAAAGACAGAATATGCCGTACACAGCCACACGCGAGGTCAGGTACACATCCGACGCCAGCGCACTCTTTTATGCCCTCGCCACCCCACAGAACTCCCTGCTCTTAGAGTCCGCGGACATCGAGTCCAAGAAAAACCTCACGTGCATCGCCATCACCAAGGCCGCACTCAAGGTGGTGTGCCGGGGCCAGGAGGCCACCGCCACCGCGTTGACACCATCGGGTCACCTTCTTATCGACGAACTCCGCGCGGACTTCCAATCACGGATCATCCACAGCTCAGAAGGCAGCGTCACCTTCCGCTTCGCTCTCCCCACCGAGCACGACGAGCGCGCCCGCCTCCGCGCCACCTCCACCGCCGATATTCTGCGCACGTTGCAGTTCAGCCAGCTCTACTCCGGCGAGTCCCTCCCGTTCCTTGGTGGCGGATTCGCCTTCGACTACGTCGCCACGTTCGAGGAACTGCCACCGGTGCCGGACGGCCCAAACGTGTATCCGGATTATGAATTTCTCGTCGCCGAGCACGTCCTCACGGTGGACCACCTCACCAAGAGAGCAAATATTGAGGGGTGGGGCGTCGACAAGCGCGCGCTCGAAGCGGAGCTCGACCGTGCCGCTGCCACCGAGCCCATCACCCCAGAAGCCCCCGCACCGCGCGAGACCATCAGCGCACGCGCCAGCATCGATGACGCTGCTTTCCGCCGCCACGTCGAGCGCCTCCAAGACAACGTACATGCAGGCGATATCTATCAGGTCGTGCCCTCCCGCGCGTTCAGCCTCGACTGCCCGGATGCCTTTGCCGCCTACCGCACGCTGCGAGAGACCAACCCCTCGCCGTATATGTTCTACCTGCGCGGTACCGAGCACGAGCTTTTCGGCGCTTCCCCCGAATCCAACCTGAAGTACACGGCCTCTGACCGGCAGGTGCAGCTCTACCCGGTTGCCGGCACCCGTCCGCGCGGTGCGACCCACGAGCTGGATATCCGCAATGAGCTCGAGATGCGCACCGATTCCAAAGAGGTCTCGGAGCACATCATGCTGGTGGACCTGGCCCGCAACGACCTCGCTCGCGTCGCCGTCCCCGGCACCAGAAAGGTCGCCGACCTGCTCCAGGTGGACCGCTACTCGCGCGTCATGCACCTGGTTTCCCGGGTCGTCGCCACGCTGCACGAGGATTTCGACGCCCTCGACGCCTACCGAGCCTGCATGAATATGGGCACACTCACCGGTGCGCCGAAGCTACGCGCCATGGAGCTCATCCGCGAGACCGAAGGAACACGCCGCGGCTCCTTCGGCGGCGCAATCGGCTACCTGCGCGGCGATGGCTCGATGGATAGCTGCATCGTCATCCGCTCTGCCTACGTCAAGGATGGCACGGCAGTCGTCCAGGCCGGCGCGGGCGTCGTGCGCGATTCCGTCCCCCAATCCGAGGCCGATGAAACGGTCCACAAGGCCTACGCGGTGCTCAGCGCCATCGCCCAGGCACACAACGCATCTCTGGAGGTCATCCGATGAATCCGCACGTCCTCCTCATCGATAACCACGATTCCTTCGTCTACAACCTCGTCGACGCCCTCGCCGGCTATAACACCACCGTCTTCCGCAACACCGTGCCCGTGGAGGAAGTCCTCGCCGCCCAGCCCGATATCATCATCCTCTCGCCCGGCCCGGGTCATCCCCGCGACGCCGGATCGATGATGCAGCTTATCGACGCCTCCCTCGGCCGCATCCCCATCCTCGGCATCTGCCTGGGCTTCCAGGCGCTCCTTGATCACTTCGGCGGCACCGTCGAGCCCTGCGGCCCGGTCCACGGCTCATCCGTACCCATAACGCTGACCGACGCCGGCGCCAGCCACCCTCTCTTTCAGGGTCTCACCACCGACTCCGAGCCCGATAGCCCGAACTATGTTGGCCGCCTCATCCCCGTTGCGCGTTACCACTCCTTAGGCTGCGCGAACGTTCCCGCCCAGATGCGCAGCCTCGCCGAGACCGAGACCGCCATTGGCCCCGTCACCATGGCGGCGGAAACACTCGACGGCATGGCTCTCGGCCTCCAGTTCCACCCAGAATCACTCCTCACGCCGACGGGACCGATCATGATCGAGCGGTGTATTAATCAACTTTCTGTTTACCCCACCATTGAAGGATCCAAGTAATGACTGATAATAAGGCATTGACGACATTGCAAGCCTTCCTCGACATCCAGGAGCCGACCCTGGAGCAAGCCATCGAGGTCTTCACCCCACTGACGGTAGGGGAGTATGACGATATCCATATCGCCGCTCTCCTGACCCACATCCGCACCCGCGGAGAGACCTTCGCTGATGTCGCCGGCGCGGCACGCGCTTTCATCAAGGCCGGCCGGCCATTCCCTGTCACCGGCAAGGGGCTCATGGACACCGCAGGAACCGGCGGCGATGGCGCTAACACCATCAACGTCACGACCGGCGCTTCCCTCGTCGCCTCCGCGGGCGGAGTCAAGATGGTCAAGCACGGCAACCGCTCTGTCTCCTCCAAGTCTGGCTCAGCCGACGTCCTGGAAGCCCTCGGCATCCCGCTTGATCTCGACCCAGACCGCGCAGTCCGCCAGCTCGAGGCATCCAATTTCACCTTCCTCTTTGCGCCGGCCTACAACCCGGCCGTCGCCCACGTGCAACCGGTGCGCAAGGGCCTCGGCGTCTCCACTCTCTTCAACACCATGGGCCCGCTCCTGAGCCCCGGCCGCCCGGAGTTCCAAATCATGGGCATAGCCAACCCCGAGCAAGGCCAGCTCATCGCTGAGGTCTTCAAGGACCTCGGCCGCACCCGCGCGCTCGTGGTCCACGGTGCTGGCACCGATGAGATTGCCGTTCACGGCACCACCCAGGTCTGGGAGCTTCGCGACGGCACCATTAGCCACTACGAGCTCACCCCCGAAGACCTCGGCATTTCCCGCCACGAGTTGACCGACCTTGCCGGCGGCAACGGGGAAGAAAACGCGAAGGCCCTCCGGGCGGTTTTTGCCGGTACGGGCAAGCCGGCCCATCACGACGCGATCGTCGCCACCGCCGGCGCCATGTTCTATCTCAACGGCACAACCGACACCATCCAAGACGGCGTCGCGCACGCCAACCAACTCATCCAGGACGGCACCGTGGCCGCATGGCTGAAGAAGCACGAGGAGGCGAACTATGGCTCTGCCGACCGTGCTTGAGGGGATCGTCGCCAAGCGCCGCACGCACCTACCAGCCATCCGTGAGCGCCTCGCCCACGTGGACCTCACGACTCTCCCGCGCTCTGAGCGTTCCTTCTACGACGCGCTCAACGGGACCAACCGTTTCATCATGGAATGCAAGTCCGCGTCCCCGTCGCTCGGCCTCATCCGTGAGCATTATGAACCGGGAGCCATCGCCCGCGTGTATTCGCGCTATGCCTCGGCCATCTCTGTCCTCTGCGAACCGGACCGTTTCGGCGGTGACTACGACCATTTGCAGACCGTGGCGCTGTCCACGCACCTGCCGATCTTGTGCAAGGACTTCATTATCGATCCGATCCAGGTGTATGCCGCGCGTTACTTTGGCGCCGACGCCATTTTGCTCATGATGTCCATCGTCGATGATGAGACTTATGCAGAGCTCAAACATCTAGCAGATTCCCTTGGGCTCGACGTTCTCACTGAGGCGATCACTGAGGACGAGGTCGACCGCGCCACCGCCTTTGGCGTGGACGTCATTGGCATTAACAACCGCAACCTCCACGACCTCAGCATCGATCTCACCCGGTCCGAGCGTCTCTCGCACTCTGTGCCGTCCGGGAAAGTTGTGGTTTCGGAATCCGGTATCCGCAGCAACCAGACTGTGCGCCGCCTTGGGTCTCATGCCAACGCATTCCTTGTTGGCTCCCAACTCACGGGTACGCCTGATATCGATCGTGCGGCACGCGAGCTTGTTTATGGTCACAATAAGGTCTGCGGACTTACGGCGTGGTCTGCAGCTCAGGCCGCCCGCGCCGCCGGCGCAGTCTACGGAGGACTCATCTTCGAAGAGGCATCGCCGCGCAGTGTTTCACGTGAAACCGCGCTCGACATCATCGCCCACGAACCCGATCTCAGCTACGTCGCGGTCTCTCGCCGCACCACTGGCTGGGAAGAGCTCGCTTTCGACGGCATTGCCGCCCTACAGATCCATGCCCCTTACCAGGGGAGCACGGAGGCCGAGCTCCAACTCATTGAGTCCGTCCGCGCTGTAGCGGGGGACCGGCAGATATGGCGCGCCATCGATATGACGGCGCCACACGGCCCGGTGCTCGCCTCTGCGCTTGCCGACGCCTCCGACATGCTCATCCTCGATGCTGGCGCCGGCGGCACGGGTAGCTCCTTCGATTGGTCAACAATTCCCGACAACGTCAAAGATAAGGCACTTCTCGCGGGTGGCCTTAAACCCGAGAACCTTCGCGATGCGCTTCGCGTCGGCACAGCCGGACTGGACATCAACTCCGGCGTCGAAATTAACGGCAGGAAGGACACCGCGCTCATCGCTACGGCCTTCAACACCATTCGTCACTTTACGTA
This sequence comes from Corynebacterium sp. MSK004, assembly GCF_030232515.1. Lineage (NCBI taxonomy): Bacteria > Bacillati > Actinomycetota > Actinomycetes > Mycobacteriales > Corynebacteriaceae > Corynebacterium > Corynebacterium sp. MSK004. The sequence goes on from NZ_JASPKB010000003.1 coordinate 89,566, forward strand.
TTAGCCCATAGCCCAAACCCTACCCAAAGGAACACCATGACTAACCCACAGGACGCCAGGGAAACCCTCCTTCCCGCGTATTTCGGCGAGTTCGGCGGACAATTTGTTCCCGAGTCTCTCATTCCCGCACTCGACCAACTCGAGAAGGCCTTCGTCGATGCGCAAAACGATCCCGCCTTCCGCAAAGAACTGTCCAGCTATCTTCGTGACTACCTTGGACGTCCCACCCCTCTCACCGAAGCAACCAAGCTCGGTGGAAAGGCACGTATTTTCCTCAAGAGGGAGGACCTCGTCCACGGCGGCGCCCACAAGACCAACCAGGTGATTGGCCAAGCGCTCTTGGCCAAGCGCATGGGAAAGACCCGCATTATCGCTGAGACCGGCGCGGGCCAGCACGGGACCGCGACTGCGCTTGCCTGCGCGCTGCTCGATCTTGAGTGCGTCATCTACATGGGCGCTAAAGACGTCGAGAGGCAACAGCCCAATGTCTACCGCATGGAGCTCATGGGCGCGAAGGTCATTCCCGTGGACTCCGGATCTGGCACCCTCAAAGATGCCGTTAATGAGGCGCTGCGCGATTGGACCGCAACGTTCCACGAATCCCACTACCTGCTCGGCACCGCTGCCGGCCCCCATCCTTTCCCCACGATTGTCCGCGAGTTCCACAGGGTGATTTCCGAGGAAGCCAAGGCCCAAATGCTTGAGCGCACGGGCGGGCTTCCCGACGTGGTCGTCGCCTGCGTCGGCGGCGGCTCCAATGCCATCGGCATGTTCGCGGATTTCATCGACGAGGAGTCGGTCGAGCTCGTCGGCGCCGAGCCTGGGGGAGAGGGCCTCGATTCCGGACACCACGGTGCCACGATCAACAATGGCACCATTGGCATCCTCCACGGCGCCCGCTCCTACCTCATGCGCAATGCCGACGGTCAAGTAGAGGAGTCCTATTCCATCTCCGCCGGCCTCGATTACCCCGGCGTCGGTCCACAGCATGCTCACCTGGCGCAGACGGGCCGCGCCACCTATGTCGGCATCACCGACGCGGAGGCACTTGAAGCGTTCCAAATCCTCAGCCGCCGCGAAGGCATCATTCCCGCCCTTGAATCCTCACACGCCCTGGCCTATGCGCTTAAGCGCAAAGATGAGGACATCACCATTCTCGTTTCCCTTTCCGGGCGCGGCGACAAAGACATCGACCACGTCCGCCGCACCCTCGACGCGCACCCCGAATTCAAGATCACGGAGGACAAGTAATGAGCCGATACGAGAAACTCTTCTCCAACCTCGCCGCCCGCAATGAAGGGGCCTTCGTTCCCTTCATCATGTTGAGCGATCCCGACCCAGACACTGCCCTCGACATCGTTCGCGCGGCCGTCGCCGGCGGGGCCGACGCACTCGAGCTCGGCGTCCCCTTTTCGGACCCTGGTGCCGACGGTCCCACCATTCAGGCCTCGCACATCCGCGCGCTCGAAGGAGGGGCAACGGTTGATTCCGCCATCGCCCAAATCCGCCAGATTCGAGCCGAATTCCCAGACCTTCCGATTGGCATGCTCATCTATGGCAATGTTCCCTTCACTCGTGGGTTGGAGACCTTCTACTCCGAGTTTCAAGAAGCGGGTGCTGATAGCATCTTGCTTCCCGACGTCCCCGTCCGCGAAGGCGCACCTTTCGTCGCCGCCGCCGACAAGGCCGGCATTGACCCGATCTTCATCGCCCCGGCACAAGCCTCGGAGCAGACCCTCCAGGGCGTGGCTCAATACTCGAGGGGCTACATTTACGCAATCTCTCGCGACGGCGTCACCGGCACCGAGAAGGAATCGGAAACCCGCGGGCTCGTTGATGTAGTGAACAACGTGAAACGCTTCGGCGGGGCACCGATTCTCCTTGGCTTCGGAATCTCAACCCCTCAGCATGTCGCCGATGCCATCTCCGCTGGCGCAGCTGGGGCCATCACCGGATCTGCTTTAACGAAGATTGTCGACGCTCACCTCGACGAGAACAACAAGCCCACCGAAGGACTCGCCTCTGCAGTCACCGACTTCGTATCCAAGATGAAGGCTGCTACCAAGCGTGCCGTTGGCTAAGCGCTTTCCCGAACAATCCTGACCCGCCACGGCCTCTTCCATCACGTCGTGCGCCACCACGCATCACGATGGAAGGGGTCGTTTCACGTGAAACAGCGCGTGTTCCATATGCACAAGCCCATCGGCTACCGTCGTTGTAGCCAGCAGTCACTAATAATGCCGCCTTCTATGCCTTCCAAAGCCTCCTTAATTCCCTAATCCCCAGCAGCGATAGTCTCTTGGCCCTCAGAAGGGGATATCATCGGATGCGTTCGAGTAGCGATCCGCCGGGTCCGTCCTGTCGAAGACTTCGACCAACTCTCCGCCATCAAGCTCAACCTTCAAGGCTTTGGCCTCTTCGTGCATCTTCCGCCGGTGAGCAATGACATCTTCCGCGACGGTTCGTGCCCACACCTTAGACGCCGGGGCCAGAGGACCGGTTGCTTCAGTCACCGCCCAGGTGCCGTCCTCGAACAACCAGACGACATCACCAGTAACTGGGTCCAGGATATAGAAAGCCCGTCCGTCAGTTTTCATGTTGTGGTGGTGCTGGCAAAGGGCAACCAGGTTAGATGGGTGCGTAGGGCCACCGTCGGCGTAGTTAATCCTGTGGTCCAGTTGGCATGTCCACGCCGGTCGATTACAGCCAGGCGCCCGACAGGTCCCGTCGCGCCCTTCGACATACTTTCGCGTCACATCTGATGGCTGGTAGCCTTCACAAGGTTCTGGTGCTTCACTAAAGTCTCTCGTCATAGTCCTCGACGCTGGGACTCCTTCACCGGTCCAGCCGTGTCCCTGAACATAGACCGGCGCTCCCTCCACGTCAGTGGCTTTGAATTCATGCACAACGACTTTTCCAGCCTCCGGCTGAATCTTGCCCGTAATGAGGAGAACTAAGGCATCCGCCATTGAGACGTCATGCTCCTTTGCGGCCAGCTTGATTGTCTCGTGGATTACGACGCCGACGTTGCTATCGACCTCTAACTCGATCGAGGCACGTTCTCCCCGGGTGAGGAGTGAATACCGGTTCTTCTTCCGCTTATCCCGGAACGCGATCGAATCATCCAAGACCTTAGCGATGTCGCGTACCTTGCGCCGAATCTTTTCTGCGCTGGGAAAGACCTGGTTGGGTTTAGTCGGTGTTAGCCACGCCGCCAATTGACTATCGATCTCTGAGATAACTGACTGAATAGGGTTGCCCAGCTTTGCCATTACTTGATCAATAGCAACCAAGGCTTGCATATCGAGTAGGTATTCAGAGTCTTGCATCGCCTTCACCTTCGGCAATTCACTGAGACGAATAAGCCCCATGACATTCCGCGCCACATGTGCCGGAGACTTTCCCGTCTTTTTGCCAAGGGCCATAAATGCAGTGTCTGAATCTGCGTCGAGCGGCGGCTGGACACGTGACCAAAACTCATACTCTATTCTTCGCATGAGTTGCCCCGCCATACATTCTGGATCATGCGGGTTTGAGTGAGAAAAATACGCAGTAGGTACCGAGGTTGAAGAATTTGTTGTGATTCCCATGGGGAGCTGCATCCCTAAACTAACCGGATAATTGCTTCCCCCACTCCCACCTTTAGAATACATGTTCTAAGTTCGTCCCACAAGAGCCACTTCGGTTTTAGGGAAGTAATTTGGCAACACCTTGCACGACCGAGCGGCCCGCGACGTCGGCAACCAGGCATACAAAAATCCCCCTCCCGCAGCCAACCTTCCAATTGATTGGTCTAGACGTATAGAGCAGAAATGGAACGCAAGCTAGGGGAGGGGGGAAGCTCTCAGGGTTTCACGTGAAACCTAAGCTTGAAACCTAAGCTTTGCTGAGCTCCTCGTCGGCAGCAGAGGCGTCGGCCTCGGCCTCCAACCCATCAATTTTATTACGAGCGAAACGGTCAACAATCATGGCGATAGCGCCGTCGCCAGTAACGTTCGCGGCCGTACCCACGGAATCGATAGCGATGTAAGCGGCAATCATCAGTGCCACCATCGAATCATCAAAGCCCATATTGGATTGCAACAGACCAACGGCAACCATCACGGCACCGCCCGGAACACCGGGGGCCGCGATCATCATGATTCCAAGGAGAAGAATGAAGCCCAAGGCCTTACCCAAATCTGCTTCCATACCATCAGCCATGTACACAATCGCGAAGGCGTACAACGTCAGCTTGATCATCGAACCAGAAAGGTGGATGGTCGCACAGAGGGGGATAACGAAGCCAGCAACGGGCTTGGAAATGCCGTTCTTCAACGTGGCGTCCAACGTCACCGGAATCGTCGCCGCCGAAGAGGAAGTACCCAACGCGGTGAAGTAGGCCGGTGCCATGTTCTTCAATGCGCGGAATGGATTCTTACCCGCAATTGCGCCGGCGATGATGTATTGAAGCACGAGGTAAACCAGCGTCATGAGGACCGCAAGCAAAAGAACCTTGGCGAAGGCAACGAGGACCGTCCCGATATTGCCATTCATACCCAAGGAGAGGAACATGCCAAAGATATAGAACGGCAGGAGGGGGATCACAAAGCCCCAGATCACCTTGATGACGACGTTCTCAAATTCCTTGGTAATCGCGTAAAGATTATCGGACTTCACAGTAGTCATCGCCACGCCAACGCAGAAGGACAACAGCAGCGCCGTCATAACTTCGAATGGAGCCGGCATCTCAACGGTGAAGTAGGGCTCGAGCGCTCCGGCATCGATGTCAGCCACATCAGTGTTGAGCGTCTGCCCACCAAGCAACGTGGGGTACAGGACCTGGGTCAAACCGTAGGCAACGAGGCCTGCCACGATAGTGGAACCATACGCAATTCCGGCAGTAATACCCAGCCACTTGCCGGCACCGCGACCGAGGCCCGCGATTGCCGGTGCCACGAGAGCAAGAATGAGAATGGGGATGAAGAAGCCAAGGAAGTTCGAGAACAGTCCGTTGTATGTTGCGAAGGCCCTGCCGAACCATTCCGGCGCGAATTGGCTAACTATGATGCCCAAGACTATCGCTACGATAATCTTGAACAGCAGAGAATTGAGAACACTCTTGAATGTCATGATTGAGTCTTTTCTATGGTTGATACCACTACGAGTTTCTCGCCCGGCGATAAACGCTTATTTATCTACCAAGCGACACGAAATGTATATTACAGCACGAAACGAATAAATTGAACCAGCTTTCTCGCTAGCTAGGAAGCGGGATAGACTTAGACGCATGCTCGTAGTCGGAATCATCTTCCTCGTCCTTGCCGCGGTCCTCATCATCGTCGGCGGCCTTGCCACACTCCGTAAACTCCCCGGCAACAGTGTTGTTGGATTGCGCCTCGCGGAGATCCGCAAAACCCGGGAGGCATGGGACAACGCCCACGCTATTGCGGGCCCCTTCTGGTTCCTAGGAGGCATCGCTCTCGTTTTCGGTGGCGTTATCGCGCTTCGCGCCGAAGGTTGGATGTGGCTAATCCCCGCACTCACAGCCGTCGTAGCTGTCCTCGCGCTCTCCATCGGCTCCAACATGGGTGCCCGCGCGGCCTACCTGTGGGACCAAGCCCATAAAGACGACGATGGTTGCGGCGATTCCTGCAACTGTGGCGACGGCGGCTGCGGGGGAGAGGCGCCGGCTGTCGACGTCTCCGCGATCCGTGCCGCAGCACAACACGCCGACAAGACGGGCCGAGACTAGAGCGACTTTTTCAGCACAGTGACGTATTCTGGGCAGACAGAATCTCCATATGATTTCATCACAAACTATATTTTAGGTGGCCAACTCAACACCGGGTAGACCCGATGATTGGTGTGGCCACCTTTCTTTATCCTGTGCGAGCGCTGAGAGCTAAACATCAATTACGTGGGAACACGGCAGTGTGACGTGACAACAGGAGTCGGGCGGCGCACGATCGTGTTCATGACCACGAGCACCAAAACTAAAGCGCTACGGCTCGTCGCTGCAACAGCGCTCAGCCTCAGCATCCTCGGCGCGGGGGCCACGTATGCACTCGCCGGAGAACGTCGCGGAGCACACAACGAAGCTGGGACGATCTATAGCGATGTCGGCACATCATACGGTGCCTACGATTTCAGCGGCAGCAGGGAAGAGGAGCTTCCCGTGTGGGACGGCAAACTTAGCTAACAGCACATTGTCCTCTCCCTACACTGCCGCTGAATCAGATAGAGTAATCCACATGACTACGTGTTCACGCCGCCTTTTCCTGCTCGGTACTGCGACTACCTTTGCTGGGGCCTACCTCGCCGCCTGTGGCAAGGAGCCTTCCGCGGAAGTCGCAGCGACGGAAATCCCCGTTGGCTCCGCCATCATTGTAGACAAGGTGATCTTCGCTCAACCTACCGAGGGAGAGTTCAAAGCATATTCGCAGACCTGCCCGCACCAGGGTTCCCTCATCACGAAGATTGAAGGCTTGACCGCCACGTGCACGAGTCACTACTCAAGCTTTGACCTCAGCAGCGGCGAAGTCACCGGCGGCCCCAGCCCTAAACCGCTCACTGAGTACGGAGTGGAAAACAACGGGGGAACAGTCAAAAACGTCTCCGCCTAATGGATATCCCTGGCGACTCAGGGGGTTTGAAAAGATGTTTCACGTGAAACCGTGAGGGGCGTCTAGACTCTCTTCTATGATTGAGCGCCTAAAAAGACTCGACCCCCTCATCGTCCTCATCCTGTGCGCCGTCGCAATCGCTATTGTTTTTCCCGCGCGGGGAAGCTTTGCGGACAGCTTCGATGTCCTCACGAATATAGCGATCGCTCTTCTCTTCTTTCTCTACGGCGCCCGACTCTCAACGCGCGAAGCCATCAACGGGATCAAACACTGGAAGCTCCACCTGACCATTCTGGCGTTCACCTTTGTGGTCTACCCAGTCATCGGCCTCGCACTGCGCCCGCTCACCGCGTTCATCCCAAACGATCTTTACTTGGGAATTCTCTACCTCACGCTTGTACCGTCAACAGTGCAATCGTCGGTAGCCTTTACCTCAATCGCCCGCGGAAATGTTCCCGGAGCAATCGTCTCTGCGTCTGCGTCAAACCTCGCTGGAGTTCTGCTTACGCCATTGCTCGTCATGGCACTCATGGGGGCCGGCGAAGGGATTCACATCGATAGCTCTGTTTTCTTTGAGATTTCTGTTCTTCTGCTCCTACCTTTCGTGCTCGGCCAGCTCACCAGAAAATGGGTGGGCAAACTCGCGGCAAGCAAAGCCACGAAAGTGGTGGACCGAGGCTCCATCGCGATGGTCGTCTATGCGGCCTTTTCTAAGGGAATGGTGGACGGGATCTGGGCGTCGATTAGCGTATGGCAGATTCTGTTTCAGATTGTCTTCTCAACAGCATTCGTCTTCTTCATGCTCTGGCTCACCAAGGCGGTCAGCCAGAAGCTGGGGTTCAACAGAGAAGACACCATTGCTATTCAGTTCTGCGGGTCAAAGAAATCCCTGGCCACCGGATTACCCATGGCCTCGGTGATTTTTGCCTCCGGCGGCACCTCATTGGGGCTGCTCATCCTTCCCCTCATGATTTACCACCAGGTCCAATTGATGATCTGCGCGTCTATGGCGGCACGCTACGCCCGGGTAGAGTGAGAGCACATGAAAAAGCTTTATGTTCGCACCACCATGACCATCCCGGAGGTCGGCACCGCCACACACATCGCGGAGCTTGAGGAAATCAACGCTGAGGCCTGCTCCATGCTGCGCATGATCGCCCTCGCTCCGAATGACTCCATCGTCGGCGCTGCGACACCGGAGACCTCAGTGGGCAATGCCGAGGTCCCACAGCGCGTGGTTCCACACCCCGACACCTACGACGCATTCCCCGACATCAATGCCGAGCTTATCGACGCCTTCCAGTTCCACTCCTTGTGGACAGAGGCCATCGCCCTCTACGGGGACTTTTAAAGCACCACGTTCACCAACAGCATGTACACGGCGGTGCCTCCGAAGATGGACAAGCCGGAGTTGCGGCGCCACAGGTGCAACAGGGCAGTAGCCGCGGCACCTACAAGGGGAGCCACAAAGCTTCCCGTGTCTTGGGTCTGACTAAACAAGGTGTAAACCACCAGGACCGTCATCACGCCCACGGGCATAGTGAAGCCCAGCATGCTGATGAATTGGCTATCCTTCAGGGCCTTCACAAAGACGAAGGGAAGCCAGCGCAAAACAACCGTCACCACCCCGACGGGGATAAGCACGGCGAGGATGCTGCCCAGGGTTACTCCAGCTGGCATTAGGACTCCCTGCGTAGAATCATCGCGCTGTCGGCACGAGGGGAAAGGTAGCGCACCACCAGGAGCAGGAAGTAGGCGCTCAGCGCCACCATGAGTAGCTGCCCTGGAAACAGACAGCCCGCGAGGACACCCAGGACCGCAGCAGACAGCGGAAGCGAGTAATCCATGTTGTTCTGGAAGGAATCAATCGCTAGGACAATGAACAAGGCAACGAGGGCGAAATCCAGACCCTTCACCGAGGGCGGAATAGCCTGGCCTGCCAGCGCACCAATGATGCCCGAGACAACCCACAGCACCTGGCAGAAAAGCTGCACGGTGAAGACAAATGCACCACTCGGGCGCGAAACACGGGGGAAGGCAGAAAGGACGGCATAGGATTCGTCGGTCAGCGCGTACGTGGAATAGGCGCGGCCGAAACGATTCCGAATCTCATCGCGCGGAAAGGTTAACCCGTAGAAGATGTGGCGGAAGTTCACCATGAAACCCGTCACCGCGGCAACGGCGGGCGTCACGCCGCCGGTCACCATGGAAATGGCGAGGAACTCCATCGAACCAGCGTAAATAACGATGGAAAAGATGGGGGTCCACCACCAGTCGAAACCGGTCTGGACCATGAGCACGCCGAAGGCGAGGCCCAGCGGCACCACCCCCACGGCGATGGGCATGCAGGTCCGTATTGCCTTGATGATCTCCGCACGCATGGCAGAGATGTTAGCGCAGAGGGCGGAGAGGAACTCTAATTATCTTCATCGATATAACGCGGGAAAGTAGCAAACATCGGCAGGGGCATGGCTTGGCGGCGCATGACGTCTGACCACGTATCTGTCGATCCGGAGGAGACCACGTCCTGGGGCAGCGCAGGGGCCACGTACCACTCACCGCGATCAATTTCCTCATCGAGTTCGCCCGGTCCCCACTCGAAATGACCAGCGAAAAAGCGCATACCTTCCACCAGTTCGGTGACGGCATCGGGACCCACGCGCAGATCGACGAGTGCCACACGTGGGGCGAGGCGGCTCAACGAAGGCTGTTTCTCGATGTCGACGCCCTGTTTGGTCAGCGCCACGCCGATGGCCGCCTGCTGGTCGTGCGGGCCGCCGATGTAAAGGGCCTGCGGCTTAGCCACCACGGGCAGCCACTCCGGCATGACGTTGAAGACCGCGACCTCGGAGCGCTTAGTCAGATCCACGCCATACGTACGCCCGGCATGTTGCTCGGTGATGAGGATGACGGAGCGATTGTACTGGGGCGCGAGGACGTCGGGAGCCGCCACGAGGAGCTGGCCAGGGGCGGGATCATTGCGCTCGAGGGCGTTGAAAAGTCTGTCTGCGTACATCCCTATCTAGAATTCCACCACTCGCGCAGCTTCGCAATAGCAACTTCGCGCTCCAAGGGGCCTTCTTCGAGGCGCAGCTCCTTGAGGTAAGACCAGGCCTTGCCTACCTCCGGGCCGGGTTCAAGGCCGAGGATCTCCATGATCTCGTTGCCGTCGAGATCAGGGCGTACGCGAGCGAGGTCTTCCTTGGCCGCGATATCCGCGATGCGTTCCTCCAGCTGATCGTAGGTGCGCTGGAGGCGGCGGGCCTTGCGCTCATTGCGGGTGGTGCAATCGGCGCGCACAAGTTTGTGCAGGCGCGGGAGAAGATCGCCGGCATCGGTGACATAGCGGCGCACGGCGGAATCGGTCCACTGGCCATCGCCGAAACCGTGGAAACGCATGTGCAGGTAGACCAGCTGGCCGATATCTTCGGTCGTGGCCTTGGGGAATTTCAGCTTGCGCAGGCGCTTGCGGGTGAGCTTCGCACCAACAACCTCGTGGTGGTGGAAGCTGACCTTGCCGTCGGTGGTGTCGCGGGTATCCGGCTTGCCAATGTCATGGAGCAGGGCAGCCCACCGAAGAATGAGATCGGGACCGTCTTCCTCCTGCTCCATGGCCTGCCGAAGTACAGTCAGCGAGTGCGCGTACACGTCCTTGTGCTGCGCGTGCTCGTCGGGAGCCATGCGCAAAGCCGGGATCTCCGGAAAAACATAATCAGCAATCCCGGAATCAACAAGCAGGTCAATACCCTTCCACGGCGCGACACCGCAGATGAGCTTGTTGAGCTCCACCTGCACGCGCTCCACGGTGATGCGCTGGATTTCAGCGGCCATGTCCTTCATGGCATCGCGCACGCGCTGGGCGACGTCAAACTCCAACTGCGCCGCGAATCGCGCAGCGCGGAGCATGCGAAGAGGATCATCGTGGAAGGAAATCTCCGGCGCATCCGGGGTATCGAGGATGCGATTCGCCAGGTCATCGAGTCCGCCCATCGGATCGTGGAATTCGCGGGTACCGTCCGGGCGCAGCTCGATGGCCATGGCGTTGACCTTGAAATCGCGGCGCACGAGATCGCCCTCGAGCGTGTCGCCGTAGACCACCTCGGGGTTGCGGGAATCGCCGTCGTAGCTATCAGAGCGGAAGGTGGTGATCTCAATCTGCTGGCCCTTATAAGCCGCCGAGACAGTACCGAAGTCGATGCCGGTATCCCACACGGTTTCCGCCCACTCCTCCAGAATCGAATACACCACGTCGGGCCGGGCCGGGGTGGTGAAGTCGAGATCATTGCCCAGGCGGCCGAGCAGGGCATCGCGGACGGAGCCGCCGACGAGGTAGAGGGGGGCGTCGTGAAGCGCGAAGCGTTCCACCAGGCCACTGAGGAGGCCACTGAGCTGGGCGACGGTGGCGTCCGCGCGAGCAAGAACGCCGATTAGCTGAGTGTCCTGAAAATTCACGGATCGAAGTCTACTACGATTAGCAGGGATGACTAAGAACACGCCAGGGTCCAAGCGCCGCCGCCGGCGGGGCGCGGGCCACCGGAACCACCGCACGGGACGCCCCCAGCGCACGTCCACCAACCGCATGACCACGCGGGATGAGACGTCCGCAGGCGGACTCGTCGTGTCCGGATTGGCGGAGGCCGTCGACGAAGACGGCAACGTGGACCTGTCCCAGATCTATGTGGCACTCATCGGCAGGTTGGACCGCCGCGGGCGCCTGCTGTGGTCCATGCCGAAGGGCCATGTGGAAAACGGCGAGGCCAAGGAACTCACCGCCGAGCGCGAAGTATGGGAGGAAACCGGAATCCACGGCAAGGTCTTCGCGGACCTGGGCATGATTGATTATTGGTTCGTCTCCGATGGCGTGCGCATTCACAAGACCGTGCACCACCACCTGCTGCGTTTCGTGGACGGCATCATGAATGACGAGGACCCGGAGGTCACCGAGGTCTCCTGGATCCCGGTCTCCGAGCTCATCGAGCACCTTGCCTATGCGGACGAGCGCAAGCTGGCCCGCATCGCCCACGACCTCCTCCCTGATCTCGCGCGAAAGGAAGCTGCCGCAGGAAAGGCGACTCCGCGGTGAGTTGGCGCGCAGCGGTTGCCATCACGGCGCTGGCGGTGGGCTGCGCCGTCCCCGTGGCCCAGGCACAAACTCCCGACGCCGAGAGCAACGACTCCCACTATTGGCTCGGCTCCCGCGGCCCCGATGAGCTCGAACTCAGCTTGCTCAGCGCGACGGAGGCGCGAGTAGGGGAGACGCTTAAAGTCCAGCTGCGCATCCACAACCCGACGGATAGCGCCGTTGATGACTTGCAGATAACCTCCCGGCGCAGCAATGCTGTGAACTCCACGACGGAGGCCCGCCAAGAGCTCGCTGCGGGATCCTTTCCTTATTATGGGACTTCGCTCGGCGCAGGAGCAGTGGAGCCGGGGGAGAGCCGCGACGTAACCGTGGAGGTCCCCACCGCGTTGGGAGATGACTCCACGCTGGCCATCACCGATCCCGGCGCCTACCCACTGCTATTTACGCTCACCGGCACCCGCGACGGTCAGGCCACGAGCTTTGCGGAAGAGCGGACAATCCTGGATTTCAGGGGCGAAAATCAGGATCCGACGCCCGACGCAGAAGACGACAGCAAACACGAGTTCTCACTGATCTATCCCGTGACCGCCCAGGTCGACGTCGTGCCGGGAGATACCGGCGGCGAGGAGCTCATCTTAGAAAGCGAGCAGCTCGCTGAACAGCTCTCACCGGGCGGGCGCCTCGATCAGCTGCTCGACGCCTACCTGCAGCATGATCTGCACGGTTCAGGCTGCGTGGCCCTGGACCCCGCGCTTGTCGACGCCGCTGACCGCATGTCCGCCGGCTACACCGTCAACGAGACCCGCCCCTCTACTGCCAAACACCCCACGCGCCTGCGCGATTCCTGGTTTAGCAGCGCCGATTCCGATCGCGGCAAGCCGGGCGCGGGCGCCCAAGACGCCGCCGCGTGGCTGGAGAAACTGAAGAAGGTGGACTGCCGCATGCTCATGCCGTGGGCTAACGCAGACACCGATGCCGTGGCCCAGGTAGGAAACGAGTGGCTCACCCACGAGGCCGTCGAGCAGGGCGCTGACACCATCGAGCGCGTCCTCGGCGCCCCGCTCAGCACGCCACTGACCGCACCGGCCTCAGGGACAAGCGAGCACGCGATGCCCGTCCCGCTGCTGGTGGCGGATAATTCCGAGTGGGCCGGCAAGGCCGCCACCTTTGATGCCTCCCTCGGAGCACTGTTGGCCCAGACCGGTTCCAAGCCGCAGACCACTGGGTACTCCAACCCGGAGCTGCGCTACGACTTTTCGATGGATTCGGAGCAGGCGAGGGCGTTGACGGCGGGGGCGTCGATAAGCGTGGCGTCCGCGCAAGAGGAGACCGTGGCCAAGCTGCCGAACTTCCAGGACCCCGCCGCCGCGCGCGCGGTGATGGAAGCAGCGCAGCGCCTGCTCAATTCCGGGCGCCTCGAGCCCCGTCCCGTTGCCGCGCTGCCCATCGAGCCCGGCAGCGGCAACCCCGGAAGTCCCTACCCAGATCCCGCAGCCTTCCACGACGCCGAGATCACACAGGTGACGCAGCAGGCGCGCTATACCGATGAGCTGATGTCCATCATGGTCAATGATCCCGGTATCGCCATGACGCGCTATAACTTCACGGCACCCCTGCGCCGCGATCTCCTCACGGCGCTCAGCGCTACCGACCGCTCCAGCCTCCACGGTTTTCCATCCTCGGTGGAGCAGAGCCGCGCCCGGCTGGAGAAAAACGCGGATATGCTCCGCGAGCTTCGCGCCTCCGTGGCGCTCATCCCGCCGGGCAACGTCTTTACCCGCGTTTCGGAGTCATCACCGCTGCTCATCGTGGCGGAGAACGGCCTGCCGCTGCCTGTCGACGCCCACCTAGCCTACGACGCCCCCGACGGCGCCACGTTGAACACGCAGGACTTGATTCACATCCCAGCCAAGGGATCTATTACCGTGTCCATGACCGCTGACCTGCCCAGCAACGTTGACCAGATGTCGTTGCGCCTATGGCTTGCAACACCATCTGAGCACCTCATATCGGATCCAATCGATATCACGGTGCAGACGCGTGCCGGTATCGTTAGCGTCTATGGAGTCGGCGCAATCGCCGCGCTCGCCCTCATCCTAGCTGCCCTGTTCCGTCTGGGTAAGCGGAAGAAAAAGAAGTCTCACGGATAGTTTTCTCAATGACACATGAACCTAAGTCTGGTGCCCGCCGACGCATTGTCACGCCTTCGCCGCCGGCGCCGGTACCGGAAAAGCGCGCGCCGAGTGGCGTCGTTGCTGTCGACGACGAACTCGAGGACCGCTCGGGACTGAAGGGCAAGGCAGCCGCTGCCTCGAGTGAGCCCTCCGGCGAAAAGAACTCCGACGGCGCCGTCGTTCGCGCAACCGGCTCCATGGCCATTGCGACGATGATTTCCCGCATCACGGGATTCATCCGCAACGTGCTCATCGGCTCGTCGCTCGGCCCGGCTATTTCCTCCGCCTTCACCACGGCGAACCAGCTGCCCAACCTCATCACGGAGATCGTGCTGGGCGCGGTGCTGACTTCGCTCGTCGTGCCCGTGTTGGTGCGCGCGGAAAAGGAAGACGCTGACCGTGGCGAGGACTTTGTCCGGCGCCTCTTCACGCTGGCCTTCTCCCTGCTGGCCACGATCACGGTGCTTTCCTGCATCTTTGCCCCGCAGTTAACGCGCATGATGTTGCCGGAGGACGGCGAGGTCAATGCCGTGCAGGCCACCTCCTTTGCCTACTTGCTGCTGCCGCAGATCTTCTTCTACGGGCTTTTCGCGCTCTTCCAAGCGGTGCTCAACACCAAGAGCATCTTTGGGCCAGGCGCGTGGGCACCGGTGGTCAATAACATCATCTCGATTACGGTGCTCGTGGCCTACCAGCTGCTGCCGGGCAGCTTGCATCCCGATGCGCCTTCGCCGATCACGGACCGGCACGTGCTGCTCCTAGCCCTAGGCACCACGGCCGGTGTGGTGGTGCAATGCCTCATCCTTTTCCCTTATCTCAAGAAGGCGGGCATTAACCTCAAGCCGCTGTGGGGCCTAGATGACCGCCTCAAGCAGTTCGGCGGCATGGCCATGGCCATCGTGGCCTACGTGGCGGTTTCCCAGCTGGGTTACGTCATCACTTCCCGCGTGGCGGCCCATGCGGACAAAGAAGCGCCGTTTATCTACCAGCAGGCATGGCTTCTCCTGCAGGTACCCTATGGCGTCATTGGCGTCACGCTGCTCACCGCAATTATGCCGCGCTTGTCCCGCAACGCCGCGGACGGTGACGTCAAGGCCGTGGTCCGGGATCTCACGCTGGGCACGAAGCTGACGTTTATCGCCCTGATTCCCATCGTCATCTTCATGACGGGATTCGGCATCCCGATCGCCCGCGGCCTTTTCCAATACGGCGCCTTCAACGCCAAGGCGGCCGAGGTACTCGGCCTCACGCTGAGCTTCTCTGCCTTTACCCTCATCCCATACGCCCTCGTGCTGCTGCACCTGCGCGTCTTCTACGCCCGCGAAGAAGCGTGGACGCCGACGTTTATCATCGCCGGCATCACGCTCACCAAGTCGGTGCTCTCCCTGCTTGCCCCACACGTGGCGGATTCCCCCGACCGCGTGGTCGTCCTTCTGGGCACTGCCAATGGCTTCGGCTTCGTGGCCGGCGCGGTGATCGGCGGCTTCCTGCTCAAGCGAAAGCTGGGCAGCCTGGGCGGTCGCGCGGTTATCGCGACGACTATCTGGTCAGTGCTGGCCTCCCTCGTGGGCCTCGTGGTGGCCTTCGTCATCAATTACGTCATCAACCTCGTGCTCCCGGAGCAAGTGCCGCCGTTCGTGTACCTGCTGAAGCTTGCCGTGGCGGGCCTCATCTTCGTGGCTGTCACCGGCATCGTGCTTTCGCGCTCGGGCTTGCCGGAAGTCATCAACCTTGGCCGCCAGCTGCAGCGCATCCCCGGCATGTCCCGCATCATCAAGATCGAGCATGCCGAGGCCATCGAGGTCGAGGCCCCAGAGCAGCTGGAGATCCAGCCGATCTTCAGCGTGGATGCCTTCAACTCCTCGCCGGTACCGCCGCCGATGTCTGCCGGTATCGTCCGCGGTCCACGCCTGGTGCCGGGCGCCCCGGTCTCCGATGGCCGCTTCCGCCTCCTCAAGGACTACGGCTCCGCCGCGGGTACCCGCTTCTGGAAGGCGCGCGAGCAGGCCACCGGCCGCCTTGTATCGCTGACATTCGTGGACACCACGGGCGAGGCTCCGATGGCACCGGCCACCCCGGCGGTAGCCGCCCGCCGCTCCGCGGAGGTCTCCCGCGCCACGCGCCGCCTGGCTGAGATGGAACTGAATGCCATGGCGGAGAACATCGACATCCTGTCTTACCGCCAGGGCTGCCTCGTCGTGGCGGACTGGGTGGAGGGCACCTCCCTGAAGACGGTGTCGGAGGATGAAGACCTCGATCCGCGCGCCGTCGCCCACGCCTTGGTCCCGCTGGTGCGCACCACGGCTGCCGCCCATGCGGCGGGCCTCGTGCTGGGAATTGAGAACCGCAACCGCATCCGCATTTCCACTGAGGGCATTGCCACCCTGGCCTTCCCCGCGGTGTTGCACAGCAACGATGAGGAGACTGACCGCTCGGCGCTGGCCTCCGCCATCTCGCTCCTCGTGGAATCCACCAGTCCGGCACCGGAGGTGCTACAGGAGATTGCTGCCGACGCCGAGGAGGGCCAAGACTCCGATCTCGAGGACATCGCCAACCGCTTGGCGGCCTTCGCCGGCGATGGCGACGACGGCGAGGAGACCCTCCAGATTCCAGTCGAGGAGACCCCGCGCAAGGAGGACCCGAGCCCCGCACCGGGCTTCGGCGGCCGCGGCTATTCTGGCTCCGGCATCATCGTCCTAGGCGCGCTGGCCACCCTCTTCGTCGTGGCGATGGCCGCGCTCAGCGTGTGGATCCTGTCCCATGTGGGTAATGAAAAGACTTCCCCAGTGGTGACGAAGAGCGAATCGACGACTGAAACCTCATTCCCCAACGTGCCGCCGGTGCTCCTGAAGGACGTCAAGACCACCTCCGTTCCGGAGGGCAAGGAAGTATCAGGTTCATGGTCCACGAAGAAGGCAGACACTGGACTCCTGCTCAGCATTGACAAGCCCACGCAACTCCGAGCGCTTCCGCTTCAGCAGAGCAAGTCCACCGGCGCCAAGTACGAAGTCTATGGCGTTAATACCAAGGATTTTGACCCCACGGATCCTGACTCCGGCAAGCTCACCGAGCTCGCACACGGCACGCTAACCAACGCGCGCCAAGACATCGAGCTCAAGGAGAAGCCCGTGGCCTTCGACGGCGCCCTCATCGTCTTCACCGACATGCCCAAATCCGGCTCCGTGACACTGAAGGAGGCCACCCTGGTGGGCATCCCGACCAACTAACCCAACACCTCACGCATTTCCCCAGACCTCGATCCCGAAACTGCTCGCTGACTCAGACACACCACGCGCATGACGACGCCCACCTGCAGGTTTCGGGTAGCAGGTCTGGGGCTTTAGTGTTCTTGCGATTTCTTCCCTTGACAGCTGAGTGAAGGAGCGTATAATTATTGTTGTCACATCAACAACCTAGAGAAACCTAGAAGAAACGAGGAAACCATGACTATCACCGCAGGAACGTACGCACTGGACCCGGCACACACCACTATCGGCTTTGTAGCTCGCCACGCCATGATCACCAAGGTGCGCGGCAATTTCAACGAGTTCGAAGGCACCCTGACCGTAGGGGAGAACATTACTGACTCCGCCGCCACCGCCACGGTAAAGACGGCATCCATCGATACCAAGAACGCCGACCGCGATGCACACGTGAAGAATGAGGACTTCTTCGATGTTGAGAAGTTCCCAGAGATGACCTTCACCGCGACCAAGTTCGACGTTAACGACAAGGGTGAGGGCACCGTCACCGGTGACCTCACCATCAAGGGCACCACCAAGTCCGTCGATTTCAAGGTAGAAGAGACCGGCGTGGCCGAGGATCCCTTCGGCAACACCCGCCTTGGCTTCGAGGCTAAGACCTCCATTAACCGCACCGACTTCGGCATCGACTTCAACGCTCCGCTGAAGACCGGCGGCGTGCTCGTCTCCGAGGAGATCAAGATCGAGCTCGAGATCTCTGCCATCAAGCAGTAAGCCATCAAGCGCGATACCTCACCTTGAGAAGTAGTTTTTAGTTGTTGCCCGTAGTGCCCATTTCGGTACTGCGGGCAACAACTTTTTAACAATTAAAGGCACCACAACCGAGTAATAAACAACTCTAAAACAACCCCTCAACAACTCGCGCAACGCTGTGGCTTGCACTTTTAAGAACAAATCTGCGTCAGAGGCTGTCATATTAGTCAATAGTTGTTTATTAGTTGTTGCGGAGTTGTTTGAAACAACTCCGCTATACTACAGGCCATGAGAGAGGACGAACTCGACTTCATCATCCAGGCACTGCGCTCGATTGAAACCGGCGCAACCGCCGATAGCCTGGAATCCGAGATTCTCGATTTCAAAGAGGACCCTGCAGTCCACCCAGGAAATCGCAATCCAGACGCAACCCTTGTTGAATTCCTCATCGATGAAGCCGTGTGCTTTTCCAATGCCGATAACGGGAACGCTTTCATCGTGCTTGGAGTCGCAGACAAGAAATCAGGACCAGAGGCATTTACAGGCACCCAGAGGGAACTGGACTGGCTCATAAGAAAAATCTTCGAAGGAACACAGCCCAACATCCACGTCGAAGCAGAGGAGCTGGAGTGGTGCGGAGCCCGGCTCATCGTCTTGCGAGTTCCCCGTGGTATCACGCTGTATCAGCGCCCGAAGGGACAGGCAAGCAAGCGGGTTGGTACTCGCTGCGTACCCCTCACCGAGCACCAACGCCGCGCACTCTTTTTTGAACGCGCTAACCCGGATTACACCGCTCACCCCTCCCGGCGAGGACTTGAGGAACTCGATATGACGGCCGTCGATCAGGCGCGGCACCTACTAGCTCAAGCTAGAGCGATGTCCGGTTCCCAGGAGCCTGTTCCCGCGACGACCCGCGAACTTTTGGGAGAACTAGGGCTGCTGGATGGCTCACAAAACCCCACATACGCGGCCGAAATCCTCTTCATGCCTCCGGTATCCCAGCAGGTTACAGTTCGGCACCTCCTCCGTCTTGTCCCTGGTGGTGAGCCGAGAACAACGGAAATCTCTGCACCCCTCATCACCGCATACTTGCGGTTGAAAGAGCTAATTCGAGTCAATGCCCAGCAAGAAGTGGAGCGCATCGCACTTGCCACAGGTCAAGAAGTATCGATCAAGGCTTTCCCAGACACCGCTGTCGACGAACTCGTCTCCAACGCCTTAGCCCATCGCGACTGGGACGCATCGGCTGCAGTAGTCATCGACCAATCTCCCATAGCCTTCTCTGTATGGTCACCCGGTGGTCTTCCCACAGGTGTACAACGCAATCGAGTTCTCACAACACAATCAATTCCCCGAAATCCCCGCCTTATGACGGCGTTAAGGATGCTGGGGTTAGCAGAGGAATCCTCCCGTGGATTCGACCGCATGTGGGCATCGATGCTGTCGAGTGGTCGCCATATTCCGGAACTTCGCGCCGAGGAATCCTTCGTCGAAGTTATTTTGTCCTCTGGCCGCGTTGACACCGCGTTTGTTAAGGCCTTGACCGAACTCAAAGGTGCTTTCGGCGCTGAGCCTTTCGACAGCGTCAATGGTCTCATCATTGCCCGTCACCTTATGGACAACCAGATCCTGCTGTGCCACACTGCTGCCCAACTCATGCAAGTCAGCGAAGATCAGGCTGCGGATACCCTTCGGTGGTATGAGAGCCTCGGTTTCGTAGAACAACTACGGGAAGCGCGAGAGTGGATACTTACCACCAAGGCCCGATCGCTGATGGGGCTTCACATAGAAGGACACATCGCAGCGACCTCCGTTCAGGACTGGATCCTGGCTCAACTCAAAGAAGGAGCTGCACTGACTACGCGTGAAGTCGCCGAAGAACTGGGAGTAGACCGGGCAACTGTCACGGGAATACTGCGCCACCTGCGGACTATAGGCCAAGCGCGCATCGATCCTGATGGCCCACAGCGCGGGCCCAACACGCGGTGGGTTCTATCTTGACCGCCCTGTGATACGCACCGCAGCGACGTTTAAGATGTAGCGCATGACTACCGCAAACCTCACTCATGCAGAAGCCACCGCCCGCAGCGCCGCGCTGCGTTTGAGCACCTACGAGCTGCACCTCGACGTCACGAGCGCGCCAACCGACGCCGACTCCTACGAGGTCACCTCGCGCATTAGCTTCACCACCGCCGAGCCTGAGACCTTCGTGGATTACTTGGGCAAGGCCGTGCACGCAGTGCGCGTCAACGGCAAGGAGGTGGAGAACACCTTCGACGGTGGACGGGTCTACCTGAGCAACCTTCCAGTGGGGGAGGAACTCACCGTGGAGATCACCGGCTCCTCCTATTACTCCCGCACCGGCCAGGGCCTGCACCGCATGCACGACCAGGCCGATGACACTACGTACCTCTACTCACACCTCGAGCCATCCGATGCCCGCCGCATCTTCCCCTGCTTTGACCAGCCGGATCTCAAGGCAAGCTACGAAGTGCACCTCACCGGCCCGCAGGGCTGGCAGCTGCTCAGCAACCAGCCGGAGGTCGGCCGCGAGAAGACGGATAGCGGGGAAGTAGCGCACTTCGCGCCGACCCCTCTGCTGTCGACGTATCTGACGGCGTTTGCGGCGGGGCCGTACGTCGAGAAGCACAGCACCTGGACCGCACCCGATGGCTCCTTGGAAGTGGAGCTGCGCGCCTTTGCCCGCGCCTCCATGGCGGAGTATCTGGATGATGAAATCCTGCAGGTCACAGCACAAGGCATGGACTTCTTCCACAGCAACTATGGCTACCCGTACCCGTGGGGCAAGTATGATTCCATCTTCGTTCCGGAATACAACCTGGGCGCCATGGAGAACCCCGGCCTCGTGACCTTTACGGAGCACTACCTCTTCCGTTCCGCCGCCACCCGCGCGCAGCATGCCGGCCGCACGAATACCATCCTGCACGAGATGTCGCACATGTGGTTCGGTGACCTAGTCACCCCACAGTGGTGGGATGACCTGTGGCTCAAGGAGTCCTTCGCGGAGTTCATGGGCGCGGATTCCTCGGTGCACGCCACCGAATACACCGAGGCGTGGGTCAACTTCGCCGGCCAGCGCAAGAACTGGGCGTACCTGCAGGATCAGCTGCCCACCACGCACCCGATCAAGGCCGAGATCCCGGACGTGGATGCCGCGCGCCAGAACTTCGACGGCATTACGTATGCCAAGGGTGCGGCGGTGCTCAAGCAGCTGGTGCACTACGTGGGCCGGGAGAACTTCTACGCCGGCGCGCGCGACTACTTCCAGAAGCACGCCTTTGCTGCCGCCACCTTCGACGACCTCCTCAAGGCCCTGAAGAAGCACACCGACCGCGACCTGGACGCCTGGTCCACATCTTGGCTTCGCACGTGGGGCCCGGATACGCTCACCCCGGAGCTGCACACGGACGGCGATAAGATCCACGAGCTCGCCATCGCGGTGGAGGCCGAGGACACCACGCGCCCGCACCGCCTCAACGTGGCACTCTTCGATGACTCCCTGAACAAGTACGCCACCCTCGACGTCGATCTGGAGGGCGAGCGCACCATCCTCGATGAGGCATCGGGACTTCAGGCACCTGCGTTGCTGCTGCTTAACGACGCCGACCACACCTACGCCAAGGTCCGCTTCGACGAGACCTCCCTGGACACCATCCGCACGCGCCTGTCTGAAGTTCCGGATGAGCTTTCCCGCGCGGTCATCTGGACTTCCCTGTGGAATCTCACCCGCGATGGCGAGTGGCCGGTACGCTCTTACCTGGACACGGTGCTCAACCACGCCCCGGCGGAGTCCAACCCCACGCTTCTGACCACAGCCTTTGCCAATGCCCGCTATGCCATCGACCACTTCGTGAGCGAGGATGTTCGCGAGGAGATCCGCGCCGACTACGCTGAGCGCCTCTGGGAGGTGCTGCAGGCCGCCCCTGCTGGCTCCGACGCCCAGCTCACCGTCGCACGCGCCGCCATCCAGGCACTCGCGGCCACGCCGGAGGAATCCGGCACGCAGCGCCTGCGCGCGCTGTACGACGGCTCCCTCGACGGCCTCGCCCTCGACCCGGACATCCGCTGGGCCATCCTCCGCGCGCTGGCCGCCTGCGATGCCGTCAGCGCCGAGGAGCTGAAGGCTGAGAAGGAGCGCGACAACACGCTCACCGGTGCCGCCGCCTACCTGGGCGCCTCCCACGCCTTCCCGTCGGCCGAGCTCAAGCGAGAGGTCTTCGACCTCGTGCGCACGCCGGGCAAGTACTCCAACGCGGAAGTGGATTCCCTACTCGCGGCGTTTAACGCCCCGCGCTCGGCCCACCTCACCGAGGCCTTTGCCCAGGAGTATTTCGACTCTCTGGCGAAGCTCTGGGAGGAGCACCCCATCGAGATTGCTAACCGCCTCGTGCGCGGGCTCTACCCGGATCTCGCGATGGCCGACGCCGCCACCAGCGAGTTCCTGAGCAGCGAGCGCCCTCGGGCGCTGCGCCGCGTGCTGCTGGAATGCCAGGATGCGCTGCGTCGTGCGCAACGCGTGCGTGCGGCGCAGTAGACGCGGCGCGTAGCGGACAGAAGAATCTTCCCGTAAACTCGCAGACACATTAACGGGGGACAATCACACACCATCGGCTTCGGCCAAGGGACTGTGTTGACCCATGTGTCATTGCTCAAGTTTCCGGGGGGATTCTTCTTGTCAGCTCAGCCGACCGATCGTGAACTCGTCGACGCCTTCATTGGCGGAGATACTAAGGCCTTTTCGGCAATCGTCGAGAAGCACCGTGCGCGCCTGACGGCCATGGCGCGGCGCTACACGCGCAACGATGATGATGCGCAGGACATCGTGCAGGAGGCACTGCTCAAGGCCAGCTGCAACATGGCCTCCTACCGGCACGATGCCACGCTGAGCACATGGCTGCACAGGCTGGTGATGAACTCCGGCTATGACTTCCTCAACCACCGCTCGAACCGAGAGAACGCCTCCCTCGATGCAGAGATCATTGAGGATGACCGCAACTACGCACTCGCGCACAATCCCAGTGAGAACTTGGCGGAACGCATCACGGTGGCCCAAGCGATGGAGACGTTGCGCCAGGACCAGCGAGAAGCGTTGTACCTGACCGATGTTGCTGGCTATCCCATCGATGCGGTGGCCAAAGTGCAGGGCGTTGCGCCAGGCACGGTGAAGTCG
Organism: Corynebacterium sp. MSK004; assembly: GCF_030232515.1. Taxonomy (NCBI): domain Bacteria; kingdom Bacillati; phylum Actinomycetota; class Actinomycetes; order Mycobacteriales; family Corynebacteriaceae; genus Corynebacterium; species Corynebacterium sp. MSK004. The sequence continues at coordinate 112,575 of NZ_JASPKB010000003.1, forward strand.
CGGCGAGCCCGGGCTCGGCAAGTGCTGCGTGCGGCGATAGACTGAGGCCGAGTAGAATCACACTATCTTTCGCGCGATGTGCGCGAACATGAATCAGATTCTGTCCAAGAATTGTCGTCTCAAGGGAGTTTTTTGTGACCATCCACGATGTCGCCATCGTCGGCTCCGGCCCCGCCGGCTACACCGCAGCACTCTACGCAGCACGTGCCGAGCTCAATCCCATCGTCTTCGAGGGCTTTGAATACGGCGGCGAACTCATGAACACCACCGAGGTGGAGAACTACCCGGGCTTCCAGAAGGGCATCATGGGCCCCGAGCTCATGGAAGAAATGCGCGCCCAGGCCATCCGCTTCGGTGCGGACCTGCGCATGGAGGTTGTCGATTCCGTCGAGCTCGAGGGCGAGGTGAAGAAGCTGCACGTCGGTGACGAGGTCTTTGAGGCCCGCACCGTCATCCTCGCCACCGGTGCAGCGCCGCGCTACCTGGGCATTCCGGGTGAATCCGAGCTCGCTGGGCGCGGCGTGTCCGCCTGCGCCACCTGCGATGGCTTCTTCTTCAAGGGCCACAACATCGCCGTCGTCGGCGGCGGCGATTCCGCCATGGAGGAGGCCACCTTCCTCACCAAGTTCGCCGAAACCGTAACGATCATCCACCGCTCCGAGAACTTCCGCGCCTCCAAGATCATGCTGGAGCGCGCCAAGGAGAACCCACAGATCAAGTGGCTGACCAATACCACCGTTGAGCGCGTCCTGGATAAGGACGGCAAGGTTGGCGGCCTGGAGGTCAAGAACTCCCTAACCGGCGAAACCAGCGAACTCGATGTCACCGCCATGTTTGTGGCGATTGGCCATGACCCGCGCTCCGGCTTCCTCGAGGGCCAGGTGGCCACCAATGAGGCTGGCTACGTCGTAGTGGAACAGCCTTCGACCAAGACCTCGCTGCCTGGTGTCTTTGCCTGCGGTGACTTGGTGGATGACCACTACCAGCAGGCCATCACCGCGGCTGGCTCCGGCTGCCGCGCGGCCATTGATGCGGAACATTTCCTCGCCGATAACCGTTAGTAGTCACATGAGCAACATTAAGAACGTCACTACTGATTCCTTCCGCGCGGACGTCGTGGAGGCAGGCAAGCCCGTCGTCGTGGACTTCTGGGCTGAATGGTGTGGGCCGTGCAAGAAGTTGTCCCCGATTCTCGAAGAGGTCGCCGAAGAACTCGATGATGACGTCTCCGTGGTCAAGGTCAACGTGGACGAGGAGCGCACCCTGGGTGCCATGTTCCAGATCATGTCGATCCCATCCGTGCTGATTTTCAAGAATGGTGAGAAGGTCGACGAGTTCGTCGGCCTGCGTTCCAAGGCCGACATCGTGGCGCAGATAAAGAAACAGCTCTAACTGGTATTCTTTAACTCGTTGATGGCGCACTGCGGTGCGCCTCCTTGATCACGAAAGGGGTAGGTGTGAATCGCGTTTTACGTGTAGGTGACCAGAGCGTTCGGGTCGCCGAAGCACGCGCAACCCTTGCCCGCCTCGGCCTGATGACTGACTACCAGGGGACGTTGTCCGACTGGAAGAAGCAAAAGTACTCCGAAGCCGATAAGCACTTTGATAACAATTTGGCCGAGGTCCTCAAGGCCTTCCAGCAATCCCGCGGCATCGTGCCTAGCGGCGATATTGATGACCTCACTCTGCGCGAGCTGCGCCAGGCTTCCTACACGCTGGGCGCCCGCGTTCTGGCCTATGAACCGGGCAACGTGCAGGTGGGCGATGACGTAGCACAGCTCCAAGAACAATTGCAGGAGCTTGGCTTCTACCAAGAACGCATCGATGGCCATTTCGGTGCCCGCACCTACGCGGCGCTGGCGGAATACCAACTCAACTCTGGCCTGCGCAGTGACGGGATCTGTGGCCCTGCCACCATTAACGCCCTCAACCTGCTGGGTCGGCGTATCACTGGCGGCTCGGCGCACAATATCCAGGAACGCGAGCGCGTGCGCAATGCCGGGCCGAAGCTGGCCGGCAAGCGCGTTGTGATCGACCCCAGCCTGGGTGGCCTCAACAAGGGCAACACGGTCAGGGGACGCTTTGGTGACATCACGGAGGAGGAGATCCTCTGGGATTTGGCTGAGCGCGTTGCCGGGCGCATGATCGCCGCCGGCATGGAGACCATCATCTCCCGCCCGCGCAACGATGACCCATCGATCCGTGACCGCGCAGACATGGCCAATGCATTCGACGCCGACCTGGTTATTTCACTGGCCTGCGATGAATACCCCACGGAGAAGGCCAACGGCGTAGCCACCTTCTACTTTGGGTCGGAATCCGGCAACTCTTCCCTCATCGGTGAGACGCTCTCCGGCTTCATCCAGCGTGAGATCGTTGCCCGCACCGAGCTGGGTAATTGCCGCAACCACGGCCGCACGTGGGCGTTGTTGCGCCTGACGCAGATGCCGGTGGTGCAGGTCGTGCTGGGTTACCTGACCAGCCCCAAGGACGTGGCTATCCTTACCAACCCGGACCGCCGCGATGACATCGCCGAGGCCATCGTCGTCTCCGTCAAGCGCCTCTACCTCTTGGACGAGGATACCGCCGTGACCGGCACCTATCGCTTCGACGAGCTACTGCGCGCCGAGCGCTCTTCCTAAAGGGATTAGGCCAAAGCGCGGGCGAGGAGGTCCTCCACCGCGGCTGCGGTCAGCAGGTCGAAGGCCGGGGGAAGCTCGAGGCGCAGGCGCGGGGTAATAGGGTGATCGCGCACCACCATGAAACCGGCAGACTCCAGCGTCTCCACAGGTAATAGGCCAATGCGAGCGGGTTTCTCGCGGAGGAGCTCTTCGGCCTGGTGGGCATCACGAAAGCCAAAGGCCTCAACGGCGCTTGCCTCGCGGGAGGTGAGGTGCATGATGGTGGCGTCGAGAAGCACTGCTTCCAAGCCCTTCGCCGCGCGGTGCGGCTTTACAAATAGCGAAGTCACCAGGACCGCATCCTCCGAGACGGGGGAAGTGGGCAGCTTGGCCACACCGGGGGCAAGCTCAGGCGGACAGAAGAGGAGCGTGGCCTCATCGCCCACGGTAAAACCGCAGTCGCCGCAGCGCAGCAGGGTGGAACTGATCCATGCCTCCTTTTCAAATGCAGGATCAGCGACCGTGGTTTTCATCTCCCAAAAAATAGATCGGGCCGCCAAGGGGTTGATAGCAACACCTTCCTTGACGGCCTGAACGAGCATGGCGAGCTAGCTGCCTTCTTTGCCCTCAATGAGCGCTAGGATGCGCTCGAAATCCTCCTGGTCTCCGAATTCGACGACCATCTTGCCCTTGCGCTTGCCCATGGTGACGGTGACCTTGGTGTCGAAGCGATCGGCCAAGCGCTCGGCGGAGTCCGTAAAGAACTGCGGCTGCGGGGCAGCGGGCTTCTTGGTTGGCTCGGCTGGCTTGCCATCGCGCTTGTACAGGGTGACGGCTTCCTCGGTGGCTCGCACAGACAGACCCTCGGCCACGACGCGATTGGCAATGAGCTCCATGGCCTCTGCATCCGGCAAACCCAGCAACGCGCGAGCGTGACCGCCCGATAACGTACCCGCGGCAACGCGCTTCTGCACGTCCACCGGCAGCTTGAGCAGGCGGATCATGTTGGTCACCTGCGGGCGCGAGCGACCGATGCGATCAGCCAACTCATTTTGGGTAACCCCAAATTCTTCAAGAAGCTGCTGATAGGCGTGTGCTTCTTCCAACGGGTTGAGCTGCACGCGGTGGATATTCTCCAGCAGAGCGTCCCGCAGCAAATCATCATCCTTGGTATCGCGGACGATAGCCGGGATGGTAGCCAGGCCCGCCTTAGAGGAGGCACGCCAGCGGCGCTCACCCATGATGAGCTCGAAGCCGCCCTCCTCGGAAGGCCGGACCACGACTGGCTGCAACAGACCGAATTCCTTGATGGAGTGGACCAGCTCGGCCAGGTCATCCTCGTCGAAGACAGTACGCGGCTGCTTCGGGTTGGGCATGATGTCACCGACGGAGATCTCGCGGTAAGTCGCACCAATCACCGAAGGCTTGGCCTGACGCTTCTTCGAACCCGAGGATTGCTGGATGGTGGGCGCACCCTGCACCCTTTTCGTGCCGGCATCCTTAGGAGCGCCGGTGGACGCACCGAGAATGATATCTGCGGCGGAATCTCCCAAGCGTGGCTTGCGGGAGGGCGCACCCGGGCCGGACGGGATGAGCGCGGCCAAGCCCTTGCCCAAACCGCCCTGGCGCTGCTCCGGCTTGTGGTCTGCCTTCTTATCTGCCACGGTGTCCTATCCTTCCAATTCCGCGAAAATCTCTGGGCTCACGCCAATGGCACCCGTGGTGGGGTGCGGCGTGTAGTCCCCGCGCTTATCCAACTCGCGTGCGGCGGCGGCGTAGGCGCGGGCGCCTGTCGACGACGGGTCATAAGCGATAACCGTCTTACCATAACCCGGCGCCTCCGAAACGCGAACGGAGCGCGGGATGACGTTGCCTAAGACGACGGCGCCGAACTGCTCGCGCACTTCATTGGCCACCTGTTCAGCCAGCTTGGTGCGGGCGTCGAACATGGTGAGCAGCACGCCGGAGATGTGCAGATCCTCGTTGAGGTGCTCACGGATCATGGAGATATTTCCCAGCAGCTGGCCCACGCCCTCCAGGGCGTAGTACTCACACTGGATGGGAATAATGACCTCTTCTGCGCACGTCATCGCATTGATGGTGAGCAAGCCTAGAGACGGTGGGCAGTCAATAAAAACGTACTCAAAGCCATGCTCTTCGAGGAAGCCGTTGTGCAGGGCGTCATACAGGCGAAACTCGCGGCGAACCAGGGAGACCATTTCAATCTCCGCGCCGGCGAGGTCGATGGTGGCGGGGATGCAGTAGAGGTTCTCATCGTCGGGGGAGTGCTGCATCGCATCCTCCGCGCTGCAGTCACCCAACAAAACCTCATAGCTGGATTTGGTGCCGGAGGTGTGCTCCGCGCCCACCGCGGTGGAGGCATTGCCCTGCGGGTCCAAGTCGATCACCAGGACCTTCTTGCCGGCCTCAGCGAGCGCGGCGGCAAGGTTGACGGCGGAGGTGGTTTTACCCACGCCACCCTTCTGGTTCGCGATGGTGATAAGACGAGGATGAGTCATGCCGTCTACTTTAGTTCACGCGCGGGACACGGATAATGGTGGTGCCGTGGATGGTCATGACCTCGGCTTTTCCGCCACCGGCGCGCTTGATGTCGGCGGCGTCGCGCTCCAGCTCCTCGTGCACCGAGGAACCCTTGAGAGCGATCATCTCTCCGCCCTTGCGAACCAGCGGCAGGGACCACTTGGCCAGCTTGCCCAACGGGGCCACCGCGCGGGAGGTCACGATGTCGGCACCCTTAACGGCCTTTTTCACCGGGCCTTCCTCGGCGCGGCCGCGGATGACGGTGACGTTGTCGAGGCCCAGCAGGTCGACGACCTCGTTGAGGTAAGTGGAGCGCTTCAGCAAAGGCTCGATGAGAGTGATCTTCAGGTCGGGACGTGCGATGGCGAGCGGGATGCCGGGCAAGCCGGCGCCACTGCCGACGTCGATAAGCGTGGCGCCCTGCGGCATTACCTCCGCGACCACGGCGCAGTTAATGAGGTGGCGCTCCCACAGGCGCGGGACCTCGCGGGGGCCTATAAAACCACGGGTGGACCCGTCCGTAGCCAGCGAATCGTGGTATTTCTGCGCGAGCGGCAGACGCGATCCGAAGACATCAGACGGGTCCAGTGGCACAGTGTCGGACACAGATTCAGTCACTGTGAAAACTCCTGGGTTACGTTCTAGTTGTTCTTGCGGCGCTGCTTTTTAGAGCGGTGATCCTTCTTGCGTGCGCCCGGCTTCGGGGCAGAAGTGCGCTTGAGCTCAGCCTTGGCGGCTGCCTCTTCTTCTTCCTCGCGGTCCATCTTGGCGTAGACAATGCGGGTTTGGAAGAAGGTCCACACGGTGTTGGCCAGCATGTAGAAGAGCAAGCCGATGGGCCAGATGAAGCCGGAGAACACCAGCATTGCCGGCATAAACCACAGCATCATCTTGTTCATCATGGCCATCTGCTGCTGCATCATCTCCGCATTTTGGCCCTGCGGGGTAGCGGTCTTGCCGGCGGCACGGCGAGCCTCCTGGCGGTTCAACGTCATGCGGGCGTTGAAGTGGGTCAGCGTCGCAATGATGGCGATGAGCGGCACGATGATGAAGGCCGCCTGTGCGGTGGTGATTTCCTTAACAATCTCCAGACCGGAGTTGAGGCGCAGGTTGGCCACGAGCGGGACACCGAAAATCTTGGCGTCTACGAACTGCTTCACCAGCTCAGGTTTGAAGATGTAGTTCGCAATGGAGGCGTTCATCTCCTCTGACATGGCTTCACCCGCCGGGTGCCCAATGCCACCGGCGACGGCAACAGTGCGGTCAAAGGAGCGCAGCACGTGGAACAGACCAATGAACATGGGGATCTGCGCGAACATCGGCAGGCAGCCCGCCACCGGACGAACGCCGGCTTCCTTGTAGATGCGCTGCATCTCTTGGGCAGCCTTGGTCTGGTCATTGGCGTACTTGGTGCGCAGTTCCTGAATTTGCGGCTGGATCTCCTGCATCTTGCGTGAAGAGCGCAGCTGCGTGATCGTCGGCTTGACCATGATGGCCTTGAGCGTCCATGTCAGAAGAACGATGGCGATGATCCAGGTTCCGCCCCATGCGGAATCAAGGACGAAGCTCAAGAGCCAATGCCAGAACCACAGGACGGCTGAAATTGGCCAATAAATGAAATTAAGCACGAGAGTTGTTTACCTCAGTTGTTGTTTGGTCGGTACCGGATCAAACCCGCCCGGGTGCCAGGGACCGCACTTGCATAACCTGGCGAGGGCCATGCCCGTCCCCTTGAAGGCTCCATGGATGGAAATGGCTTCGAGGGCATAGGCACTGCACGTCGGTTCAAAACGACAGGTGGAGACCATCTTAAGGCCTGACAAGTGCTTTTGGTAGAAGCGCACCCCGTGAACTAGAACTCTCCCGAACCCGCGGGCTTCAGGAATTTCCTCTCCTTGAGAGTTCAGATATCCCATGTGCTTAGCGCTTTGCGGATATCACGCTCAAGACGCTCACTGGTGGCACTACCGCTAGCGGGCAAGGCGCGGATAACAATGTCAACATTGGCGGGCAATACTGTCCCGTTGACGCCTTCGCGCATGAGGGACATGCACACATGACGAAGCCGCCGGGAGGTGCGGTGGCGAACCACGGCATTCCCGACGGCCTTCGACACGATGAGGCCGAACCGCGGCCCAGTGGCCGCGATGTCGTCTTCACCGTCGTTAGAGCGCAAATGCACGACGACAGTGCGCGTGCCCGCCCGGCGCCCGCCCTTGATGGTCCTCCGAAATTGCCTCGGGGACGTGAGCTTGTGCTGGGCTGGAAGCATGAATTAAGCGGTGAGCTTAGCGCGACCCTTCTTGCGACGAGCGGCGACGATGGCGCGGCCGGCGCGGGTGCTCATGCGGGTACGGAAGCCGTGCTTACGAGCGCGACGACGGTTGTTCGGCTGGAAGGTACGCTTACCCTTTGCCACGATTAACTCCTTGAAGTTGTTGGTGGATGGCACAGCCACACGCCGGTAAGGGCGGTGGGCATAAACATCCACTGATGAATGGTGTACGTGGGGATGTGGCTTCGCACGTGAAGCGCCGTGAGGCGTGGCGAGGCATTCCCACATGCAACATGTGCACCATGCACTGTTGCGATAGACCATCACAGGTTACGTGACAGATAGTGCGCGAAACAAATCGACACACTGGGTGTCCCCGAAATTACAAAGATGTTTTTATCCGCAGCTAGAACGCCACTTTTTGCCCACATGCTGCGCGGCAAGCGCCCCCTCTCGCCGTTCTTGAGCCGCGCTTGGCGCCCCCGTGCCGAGCCCGCATAAAAGTGCGTTAGACAGCGCTCTCATAACGCGGTACAACTGAGGAATCGAATTCCACAGTCACCCACAGGGTGTGGATAACTCTCAATGAAGACTTGAGACTTTCGCTGTTTATGCAGGTTAACTGTATTGAGGAGCCGATGTACAGTTATCCACAGCTATGAGATAGGCTGTGGATAAACCACCTATCCACACTTGTGGATAACTTTGTGGATTCCGAGGTTACGCACCAAAACATCGTGTGGAATCTTCGGTGGAAATTACAACTTCATGTGATTTCTCATCCTGTATCTCTCCTCATCCATCCGTCCATCCCCGATCCCCAACCCACAGTCACGCAGTAAATACTCAGCTCCCAAGGCCTCTTCTTCAGGGAACCGAGTAGGTGTGACCGGCCCCGGCCGATGACACCGCGTGAACTGTAACTACACAGAAGGTAGGCGTTTTGTCTGATCCGCAAGCAGCCCTCCGGGCCAGCTGGAAAGCTGTGGTCAGTGATTTACTGGCTCAGTCCGAACAACCAAGTTCGGACGTACCTAATTTCTCCCATAGCCAGCGCCTCAATCTTCAACTTGTAGAACCCATCATGATCGGTGATGGCTACGCGCTGATCGCCGCTCCGCACGAGAACGCCAAGAATGTCATCGAGGCCGAGCTGGGGGAGTACATCACCCGCACCTTGTCGCAGCATATGGGGCGCCCTTGTTCTTTGGCCGTGACCATTGCGGCGCCGCCGCAGCCGGCTCACGAAGAAGCGCCTGAAGCGCCCGCACCCCAGCGCCCCATCCAAACAGAGGCCCCCGAGCACGGCATGGGGCACCAGGCACAGGCTTTCCAGCAGCCCATGCCGCCCACTCCATCTGCTCAGCCAGAGACGCCAAGCCACCATCAGCCGCGCTCTTGGGACACTGCGCATTCTCCGGCCAGCTTGGATGAGTTGGCACAGCACTACAGCGATCAGCAAAGCAGCGTTCCGAGTGGCTACCCCGAGGCAACCGGACCGCGCATCCCGCGCGAGGAACCGGCGCACAACCCGAACCGCGAAAAGTCCCTCAACCCGAAGCACACTTTTGAAAACTTCGTCATCGGGTCCTCCAACCGTTTTGCCAACGGCGCCGCCGTGGCCGTGGCCGAAAACCCCGCCCGCGCCTATAACCCTCTCTTCATTTGGGGCGGCTCCGGCTTGGGCAAAACCCACCTGCTGCACGCGGCCGGTAATTACGCCCAGGTCCTGCATCCGGGCCTGCGCGTGAAGTACGTTTCCTCGGAGGAATTCACCAACGACTACATCAATTCCCTGCGTGATGACCGCCAGGAATCCTTCAAGCGCCGCTACCGCAACCTGGACATCCTCATGGTCGATGACATCCAGTTCCTCGAAGGTAAGGAGTCCACGCAGGAGGAGTTCTTCCACACCTTCAATGCGCTGCACCAGGCAAATAAACAGATCATTTTGTCTTCCGACCGTCCACCAAAACAGCTGACCACGCTGGAGGATCGCCTGCGCACACGCTTCGAGGGAGGTCTGATTACGGATATTCAGCCGCCAGACCTGGAAACGCGCATCGCCATCCTCATGAAGAAGGCCTCCGCGGACGGGACCGACGTCGATCGCTCGGTCCTCGAGCTCATCGCCTCTCGCTTCGAATCCTCGATCCGCGAGCTGGAGGGCGCGCTCATCCGTGTTTCTGCGTATTCTTCCCTGGTCAATGAACCGATCAGCCTAGAGATGGCGGAGATTGCCCTGCATGATCTAGCCCCGGATTCTGCGGATCGCCAGATCACCGCGGCGGCCATCATCGAGGTCACAGCGGATTACTTCGACATCGACGTGGATACCCTGCGCGGTTCTGGTAAGAAGCGCGCCGTCGCCCACGCCCGCCAGCTGGCCATGTATCTGTGCCGCGAGCTCACAGAGCTTTCCCTGCCCAAGATTGGTGATCAATTCGGCGGCAAGGACCACACCACCGTCATCTATGCGGACCGCAAGATCCGTAAGGAGATGACTGAGAACCGCAACACGTACGACGAGATCCAGGCCCTAACCCAACGCGTGAAGAACCACAACCAGCGTTAACACCACGCAGCGCTTGGCGACGCCCCTGCCCACCTCCCGCAACAACCATTCCGCGGGCGTGGGTAGGGGCGTCTTTGCGATCCACCCAAAAGTTATCCACACCGTTATTCACAGCTGTGTAATTTCATTGTTGTAATTTGTAGATCCTCATCACGTTTTCTTCTTCCACAGCAGATCAGAAGGGTCATCGCCCTTGTGATTAACCCTGTGATCAGCGCAGACAGATCTGGGGATGAATTGTGGATAACTTTGACCCCGACCCAGTTACTCACATTTCTTGTCATTTGATCACAGTGATCCCACACCCCGACTCACAGATCGTTTCACCGTGAAGAGCTTGGCTTTTAGCGGGTTGTCCACAGATCCCACAGCGCTTATTACTACTCCTATTTTGTTTTCTCCCTAACCAAGAAGAAAAAGGATGTGTGTGATTCGTCGGCGCCCTGCACGGTCGCGCGCTTGAATCGCAAAGCAGGGAGGGTGAATGACAAAATCCTGTGCTTCGGCACCGATCCTGTAAGTTGGAGTGAGCTTGCAAGAATCTTCCATCCGCAACTAGAGGAGCGTCTCACCATCATGGAGCAGTCCGTGTCATTTCGCGTTGCCAAAGATGATCTCGCTAACGCCGTAGCGTGGGTCGCGCGCAGCCTTCCTTCGAAGGTCACCCAACCAGTACTGCGCGCCATGCTGATCACCGCGGATGACAATGGTTTGGAATTCACCGGCTTCGACTACGAGGTTTCCACCCGCGTGCGCATCGCCGGCATGGTGGATGAGCCGGGACGCATCGCTGTGGCCGGTAAGTTGCTCTCTGATATCGTTGCTTCCTTGCCCAACAAGGAAATTGAGATGACGCAGGAGGATAACAAGGTTCTGTTGACCTGTGGTTCTTCGCGCTTCGAACTGCCGCTCATCCCGCTGGATGATTACCCCCAGCTCCCTGTCCTGCCGGAGGTCACCGGCACCATTAACCCGCAGCTCTTCGTCGAAGCCATCAGTCAGGTTGTCGCCGCGGCCGGCAAGGATGACACGCTGCCGATGCTCACCGGCGTGCACATCGACATCAATGGTTCCCACGTGGAAATGACGGCAACGGACCGCTTCCGCCTGGCCATGCGCACCTTCGAGTGGGAGCCGGTATCTCCTGACGTCCAGGCCAAGCTCCTCGTCCCAGCCAAGACGCTGCAGGAGACCGGCCGTTCCCTGGACACGCACCTCAACATCCCGGTTGAAATCGCCGTGGGCACGGGTGAGAACATCGCTGCCGAAGGCCTGTTCGGCCTGCATGCGGATAACCGCGAGACCACCACCCGCATGCTGGACGCGGATTTCCCCAACGTTGCTCCCTTGCTGCCCAAGACCCACAGCGCCATGGCCAGCATCGAGGTTGCTCCGCTCCAGGAAGCCATTCGCCGCGTCTCGTTGTTGACGGATCGCAATGCGCAGATCCGCATGGAATTTAGCGAAGGCGAGGTGACCTTGGCAGCCGGTGCGGACTCCGGCCGCGCCAGCGAATCCCTGCCTTGTGCTTTCAACGGCCGTGAGGACTTCGTCATCGCCTTCAACCCGTCCTACCTCAAGGATGGTTTGGCTGTGGTTCACACGGACCGCGTGGTCTTTGGCTTTACCGAGCCTTCGCGGCCTGCGATCATGATTCCGGAGCCGGAGGAGCTACCAGCGGCCAACGAGGACGGCTCGTTCCCGACTCCGGAGACTCATTTCACCTACCTGCTGATGCCAGTGCGCTTGCCAGGCTAGGCCGTATGTACATTCGCGATCTCGATGTCAGGGACTTCCGCTCCTGGCCCGAGCTCACCCTCAGGCTGAAACCGGGGATCACCCTGTTTGTCGGCCGCAACGGTTTCGGCAAGACCAATATCGTCGAGGCCATCGGGTATACCGCGCATCTTTCTTCGCACCGTGTGGCCCACGATGCCCCCCTCGTGCGCCACGGCGCGCACAATGCCCGCATCTCCGCCACCGCGGTGAACCAGGGCAGAGAGCTCACCGCGCACTTGCTCATCAAACCCCACGCGGCCAACCAGGCGCAGATCAACCGCACGCGCCTGAAGTCCCCGCGCGAGTTACTTGGCGTGGTGAAAACCGTGTTGTTTTCCCCGGAGGATTTGTCCCTCGTGCGCGGCGAACCTGCAGCACGCCGCCAGTATTTGGATGACATCATTGCCTCCCGCACGCCACGCCTGGCGGGAGTGAAAGCTGATTATGACAAGGTCCTGAAGCAGCGCAATGCCTTGTTGAAGTCGGCGTCGCCAAGCTTGCGCCGGGGCTACAGCGACAGTGACGGTGCCTCGGCGCTGGCCACTCTCGACGTGTGGGATACGCAGCTGTCTTCCCTCGGCGCGCAGGTGATTCAGGCACGCCTAGCGCTTGTCGACGAACTCCGCGAGCACATTCCCGCCGCTTATGCCGGGCTCGCCCCGGAGTCGCGACCGGCCGCCATTGACTACAAATCCACCGTGGACATCTCAGACCGCGAGGTTATCGAGGCCATGATGCTCACCGAGCTTGCCACGAAGCGTCAACGAGAGATCGAACGCGGCATCTCGCTCGTTGGCCCGCACCGCGACGATCTGGTGCTCAACCTTGGCACGAGCCCCGCCAAGGGCTTTGCCAGCCACGGCGAGACCTGGTCCTATGCCATCTCCTTGCGGCTGGCGGAGTTCAACCTGCTGCGCCAAGACGGCACTGATCCGATTCTCATCCTTGATGATGTCTTCGCCGAGCTCGATGCGAAAAGGCGCGAAAAGCTCGTTCACCTCGCCGCGGGTGCGGAGCAGGTGCTCATTACTGCGGCGGTGGATGAGGATTTGCCCGGAAACTTGCAGCCCATTGAACGCTTTACGGTCACAGTGCGAGATACCGACGAGGGCCGAATCTCCGAGATCGCTCCGTATACGGCGGGCGGTGACGAGGATGACTGAGCAGGACTTCGATCCGGTCAAGGCGCTTTTCGAGCGCACGCGAAGTAATTCCAAGAACCCGCCGAAGCTCAACAAGCCGGCTCCCAAGATGAACCTGACGCCGACTCCTTCGGAGCAACAGCCAACGCCGTATCGGCGTGGCCGGCCGAGCGGTCCCGATGGCCGTCGCAGGCGACGGAGCCTCGAGATCCCTAGCCTCGGCGCGCAGATTCAACGAGAGATTGGCAAGCGCGGCTGGGAACACGAATTGGCCCATGGCTGGGTCATGGGCAATTGGGAAAACCTCGTCGGCGGGCGCATCGCCGCGCACACGCAACCGCTCACCATCAAGGAGCAGGTTGTCTACGTGGCGTGTGATTCCTCCAGTTGGGCCACCGAGTTGCGCTACCTACAGCGCCCCATCTTGCAGAAGATTGCTGATCGCCTCGGCCCAGACGTAGTGGTTAAGCTGCACATTCAGGGCCCTAAGCAGCACCGCAACTATGAGGGCCGCCAATGGGTGAAGCCGCAAGGTTCGCAAGATACGTACGGCTGATTTTGGGCGACCGCGAAATTCACGCAAATTTGGGGCTCTCACGGGCGTGCAGTGCCCTTGCGTGGGGGGACACAGTGTAGAATGGCTAGAGTCTTAGATTTAGCTCTAGCCAAAAGGAGAACACGAATCCGTGGCTGAACAACACGCATATGATGCGGGGTCAATCACAATTCTGGAGGGCCTCGAAGCCGTCCGTAAGCGCCCCGGCATGTACATCGGTTCCACCGGTGCCCGTGGCCTGCACCACCTGATCTGGGAGATCGTTGACAACTCCGTCGATGAGGCGATGGCGGGCTTTGCTGACAAGGTCATCGTCACCCTCCGCGAAGACGGCGGCATCGAAGTTATCGATAACGGCCGTGGTATCCCGGTGGAAATGCACGCCTCTGGCGTTCCCACTGTCCAGGTGGTTATGACCCAGCTGCATGCCGGCGGTAAGTTCGACTCCGAATCCTATGCCGTTTCCGGCGGCCTCCACGGCGTGGGTATCTCCGTGGTCAACGCTTTGTCCACCCGCGTCGAGGCAGACATCAAGCGCGACGGCAAGCACTGGTACCAGAACTTCAACAACGCCATCCCGGATGAACTCGTGGAAGGCGATAATGCTCGCGGTACCGGAACCACCATCCGTTTCTGGCCGGACCCGGAGATCTTTGAGACCGTCGAGTTTAATTACGACACGATCGCTCGCCGCCTGCAGGAGATGGCCTTCCTGAACAAGGGCCTGACCATCGTGCTGCGCGATGAGCGCGCCATCTCTAAGGAACAGGCCGAACTGGAGGAGATCGCCGAGGCTGGCGATGCCCCAGTGAGCCTGAGCAGCCTGGATGAGAAGAGGGAGTCCACTGAGGCTGCCGACGGTGACGAAGACCAGGCGTCCAAGAAAAAGAAGAAGGAAGTCACCTACCACTACCCAAACGGTCTGCAGGACTATGTTGAGCACCTCAACAAGAACAAGACCGCCATCCACCCCACCATCGTTGCCTTCGACGTTAAGGGTGAGGATCATGAGGTAGAAATCGCGCTGCAGTGGAACCAGGGCTACAAGCAGTCCGTCCACACCTTCGCCAACACCATTAACACTCACGAAGGCGGCACGCACGAGGAAGGCTTCCGCGCGGCGCTGACCTCACTGATGAATCGCTATGCCAAGGAGCACAAGCTCCTCAAGGAAAAGGATGGCAACCTTTCCGGCGAAGATTGCCGCGAAGGCCTTGCCGCCGTCATTTCCGTCAAGGTTGGGGATCCGCAGTTCGAAGGCCAGACCAAGACGAAGCTGGGTAACTCGGAGATTCGAGGATTTGTCCAGCGCTCCGTTAACGAGCACCTCAACGATTGGTTCGATGCCAACCCGGCTGAGGCCAAGGTCATCATCAACAAGGCCGTGTCCTCTGCGCACGCCCGTGTGGCGGCGCGAAAGGCGCGCGAATTGGTACGCCGCAAGTCCGCCGGTGACCTCGGTGGCCTTCCGGGTAAGTTGGCGGATTGCCGTTCCAAGGACTCGAAGCTTTCTGAGCTCTACATCGTGGAGGGTGACTCCGCAGGTGGTTCTGCCAAGGGCGGCCGCGATTCCATGTTCCAGGCCATCCTGCCGCTGCGCGGCAAGATCCTCAACGTGGAAAAGGCCCGCATGGACAAGGTGCTCAAGAACGCTGAGGTTCAGGCCATCATCACGGCCCTGGGCACCGGCATCCACGAAGAATTCGACATTTCCAAGCTGCGCTATGACAAGATCGTGCTCATGGCCGATGCTGACGTGGACGGCCAGCACATCGCTACGCTGCTGCTGACCCTGCTCTTCCGTTTCATGCCGCAGCTGGTTGAGGATGGCCACGTCTTCCTGGCTAACCCGCCGCTGTACAAGCTGAAGTGGGGCAAGGGCCAGCCGGGCTATGCCTTCTCTGACGCCGAGCGCGACAAGCTGCTTGCTGAGGGCTTGGAGCAGGGACGCAAGATCAACAAGGATGACGGCATTCAGCGCTACAAGGGTCTGGGTGAGATGAACGCCTCCGAGTTGTGGGAGACCACCCTGGATCCGACCACCCGCGTGCTTCGCCGTGTGGATCTGGAGGACGCCCAGCGCGCCGACGAGCTCTTCTCCATCCTCATGGGTGATGACGTGTCTGCTCGCCGCTCCTTCATTACCCGCCGCGCGAAGGACGTACGCTTCCTCGACGTCTAAACGCTAGCCCAAAACCCGCAAAGACCAGCACCTCATATGAGGTGCTGGTCTTATTTCGTCGCCAAGCAGGCGTTTAAACAGTACCCATATGGCGCTGCAGAACGCGGCCGATGGTCGCGACGTTGGGCTCCAGGATCGAGGAGGCCTTGCCGCGCAGTGACTTGTAGGTGCGGGCGATGCCAGGCGCGTTCACATTCTCCGCGGCCTTGTCCGCGGTTGCCATGATGGCGGCGGTAATCTCAGCGCTGCGCCCGTCCAGATAAGTGCCGAAGTCAGACTGCTCAGAGCCCTCGAATTCCTTCCAGTAGGCATCCAGGCTGTTGAGCAGCTCCGGAAGCATCTGGTTGATTCCCTTGGACAAGACCTTTGAATCTGCCTTCTTGGCGGCGCCTAAAGCGCCTTTGAAGGCCATTCCGGAAATGCCGGAGAGCGAAGAGACGGTGTCATCGGCGGCCGTGGCCAAGTCCGCCACTACGGCGTTGCGGGTAGGGGATTGGAGAAGCTGGGTGAGGTTTGTCATACAGGCGAGCTTACTGTGCCGGTGCGGTGGAGCCTGCCTTGAGCGCGGCGAGCTGGTCAGCAATCTCCGGGAAGCCATTGGTGCGGGCCAGGCGCTCGAGGTCGAAGTCGAGGCCACCTTCGTAGAGGCGGCTGTTCTCAGAAGAACCGGAGGACCCGGCCATCCCGATCTGGGCGGCAAACTCGTCTACCTGGGCGCGCAGTGCCGGGACGTTATCCACTACCAGCTTGAGCAGTGCTGCTGCGGCGGCGATGCTACCGCCGATGATGAGCGTCATGTCGAACGGCGAGGAACCGGTGAGGGTGGTGCCGGCTTCGCCCTGCTTGAAGTCGGGGTTGAGGTTTTTCTGCCAGTCATTGTCGGCGGTCTTAGCGCTCGCAGCCGGCGTTGCGGCAGTAGCGAGAGTGGTGGCCACGACACTGGCGGCGAGGAACTTCTTCAAAGACTTCGAGGGCATAGGGGGATTCCTCCTACAAGGGAATAGAGACTTCTTTATCATGTTTAACTTACATAACTTCTGCAACAGAAAGATAGACCTCGGCGCAAAATCGCGCGAATTCTTCATTCTTTCCGCTGAGCGCGGGGACAGAACGCAAGACTGTCTCCAGTGATTCCGCCGCCGCATCGCGGCTGCCATGAACGGCAATTCCCTCAATGGTGGCCGTGCTCGCAGCCGCCGCG
This sequence comes from Corynebacterium sp. MSK004, assembly GCF_030232515.1. Taxonomy (NCBI): domain Bacteria; kingdom Bacillati; phylum Actinomycetota; class Actinomycetes; order Mycobacteriales; family Corynebacteriaceae; genus Corynebacterium; species Corynebacterium sp. MSK004. The sequence goes on from NZ_JASPKB010000003.1 coordinate 129,447, forward strand.
GCGGCCAGGGCGGCAAAGTTTATAACCCGCACCCGATAGGCCTGGCAGAACTCCCGCGCGACGAGGAGCAGCTGTTCTGCGCTCATTGACGCCCTCCCCGGGCTTGGCGGATTTCCGCTTCTAATTCTGAACGCCCAGGCAGCAGCCGGCGCGCGGTGTCCTGCACGGCGGCATCCGAGAGGGTTCGTGCTGCTGCCGCAACGATGGCGCGGACCACCGTCTCGTGCTTGGAGGTTCCTTGCGCGGAGGCCAGCAGGGTCAGCGCGTGGTCTTGTTCCGGGGTCAGGCGCAGTGTCATAGCCATAGCGCGAATGGTATCACTGTGATACCACAGCCGTGCCACAAACGGCCTTATACGGCCCTAAAGGGTAGGATAGGGCGTTATGAGTGACAATAACGGTGATCTTTTCGATCGCATCCAACCAATTGACATCAATGAGGAGATGGAGTCGAGTTATATCGACTACGCCATGTCCGTCATTGTCGGTCGTGCCCTTCCGGAGGTGCGTGACGGTCTCAAGCCGGTTCACCGCCGCATCCTCTACGCCATGTATGACTCCGGCTACCGCCCGGACCGCGGCTATGTAAAGTCCGCCCGCCCGGTCTCGGACACGATGGGTCAGTTCCACCCGCACGGTGACGTCGCTATTTATGACACCCTCGTGCGCTTGGCCCAGCCGTGGAACATGCGCTACCCGCTGGTTGATGGCCAGGGTAACTTCGGTTCTCGCGGTAATGACGGCCCGGCAGCTATGCGTTATACCGAGTGCCGTATGACGCCCTTGGCCATGGAGATGGTGCGCGATATCCGCGAAAATACCGTCGACTTCGCGCCGAACTACGACGGTAAAACGCAGGAGCCGACTATCCTGCCCTCCCGCGTTCCGAACCTGCTGATGAACGGCTCCGGCGGTATCGCCGTCGGTATGGCCACGAACATTCCGCCGCACAACCTCAACGAGTTGGCGGAAGCCATTTACTGGTTGCTGGATAACCCGAATGCTTCTGAGGAAGAAGCCTTGGCCGCCTGCATGGAACGCGTCAAGGGCCCAGATTTCCCGACTGCGGGCCTCATTGTCGGTGATCAGGGTATCAAGGATGCCTACACCACCGGCCGCGGCTCCATCCGCATGCGCGGCGTGACCTCCATTGAGGAGGTGGGCAACCGCCAGACCATCGTTATCACTGAGCTGCCCTACCAGGTCAACCCGGACAACATGATCTCCAATATTGCGGAGTCTGTGGTCAACGGCAAGATCGCCGGAATCGCCAAGATTGAGGATGAATCCTCCGACCGTGTGGGCATGCGCATCGTGGTCACCCTCAAGCGTGACGCCGTAGCCCGCGTTGTCCTTAATAACCTGTACAAGCACTCCCAGCTGCAGACCTCCTTCGGCGCTAACATGCTTTCCATCGTGGATGGCGTGCCGCGCACCCTGCGCCTGGACCAAATGCTGAGCTACTACGTGGCTCACCAGATTGAGGTCATCGTCCGCCGGACCCAGTTCCGCCTCGATGAGGCCGAGAAGCGCGCCCATATCCTGCGCGGTCTGGTCAAGGCGCTCGACATGCTCGATGAGGTCATCGCGCTCATCCGCCGTTCCCCGACGGTGGAGGAGGCACGCGAGGGCCTGATGCAGCTTCTCGGCGTCGACGAGATCCAGGCCGATGCCATCCTGGCCATGCGTCTGCGTCGCCTGGCCGCTCTGGAGCGTCAGAAGATCATTGATGAGTTGGCGGAGATCGAAGAGATCATCGCAGACCTCAAGGACATTCTGGCCCGCGACGAGCGTCAGCGTCAGATCGTCCACGATGAGCTGGAGGAAATCGTCGAGAAATACGGCGATGAGCGTCGCACCCAGATTGTCGCTGCCTCCGGAGACGTTTCCGATGAGGACCTCATCGCCCGCGAGAACGTCGTGGTCACCATCACCGCTACCGGTTACGCCAAGCGCACCAAGGTGGATGCCTACAAGGCACAGAAGCGCGGTGGTAAGGGCGTGCGCGGCGCGGAGCTCAAGCAGGACGATATTGTCAAGAACTTCTTCGTCTGCTCCACGCACGACTGGATCCTGTTCTTCACCAACTTCGGCCGCGTCTACCGCCTCAAGGCCTACGAGCTTCCGGAGGCAGGCCGCACCGCCCGCGGCCAGCACGTGGCCAACCTGCTGGAGTTCCAGCCGGAGGAGAAGATCGCCCAGGTCATCCAGATTCAGTCCTATGAGGACGCTCCTTACCTCGTCCTTGCTACCCAGCAGGGCCGCGTGAAGAAGTCCCGCCTCACCGACTACGAATCCGCACGCTCCGCTGGGCTCATCGCCATCAACCTCAACGAGGGCGATGCGCTGATCGGTGCCCAGCTGGTCAACGAGGGCGATGACATCCTGCTCACCTCTGAGCAGGGCCAGGCCATCCGCTTTACTGCCGACGACGACCAGCTCCGTCCAATGGGCCGCGCTACCGCCGGCGTGAAGGGCATGCGCTTCCGCGGCGACGACCAGCTGTTGTCCATGTCTGTGGTCAACGACGGTCAGTTCCTCCTGGTTGCCACCTCCGGCGGCTACGGCAAGCGCACGGCCATCGAAGAGTACACCCCGCAGGGCCGCGGCGGCCTCGGCGTGATGACCTTCAAGTACACCCCGAAGCGCGGCAAGCTCATTGCGGCTATCGCTGTGGACGAGGACGACGAGATCTTCGCCATCACCTCCGCCGGCGGCGTGGTGCGCACTGAGGTCAACCAGATTCGCCCGAGCTCCCGCGCCACCATGGGCGTGCGTTTGGTTAACCTGGCTGACGACGTCGAACTGCTGGCCATCGACCGCAACGTGGAGGACGACGGCGAGGAGAATGCCCAGGCAGTGGCCAAGGGTGAGAAGTCCGTGGAGGACGTCAAGCCTGAGCACCTCAAGCTTGGGGAAGACTCCAAGCAGGACGAAGCTGAAAGCAAGGATGCCGATAAGGACGAGGAGTAACCCATGATTGGACGAGAGCTTCACCTAGCCCGGATTTCGCCCATGTCGGCGTTCCGCGTTGGCTTGGCCATGTCCCTCGTCGGCCTCGTCGCCTGGATCATCGCCGTGTGCCTGTTGTATCTCGGCCTTGACCAGGCGGGCATCTGGGATTCCTTCAATAGCCTCGTCGGCGGTGTTGGCGGCGGCTTTGAGGTCTCCTTCGGGTTGGTCGTCTCCGCGGCCGCACTGTTTGGTGCCATCATCGCTGTGCTGATGACCATCCTGGCGCCGCTTCTGGCGGTGATCTACAACGCCATCGTGGACGTCTTCGGTGGATTCAAGATTCGCCTCCAAGACGAACCGCATAACTAGCGAATATCACCGAGAAAAACTACATATGACCAGGCGATTTGTAATAGATCGCCGGTCCTATGTAGAGTAACTACTCGTTCCGGTCAAGGGCCTATAGCTCAGTCGGTTAGAGCGCATCGCTGATAACGATGAGGTCGCTGGTTCGATTCCAGCTAGGCCCACCACGGAACAATGGGGCATTAGCTCAATTGGTAGAGCATCTGCTTTGCAAGCAGAAGGTCAGGAGTTCGATTCTCCTATGCTCCACAGCATAAGTGGAAGGCGCCCGGCGGAAACGCTGGGCGCTTTTCGCGTTCGGCCAAACTGGTCACACAGGGGCGGGTTAAAGGACCAAACTAAAGGCACCATATGGAGACCTCCGACCCGAAAACACCAGGTAGATGGATACGGAAATCTGCATAAGGTGCCTTTAGTTTGGTCCCAGAACAGGCTGCTGTGCGCTAGCGGGTGAGGTATTGCTTTCCCGCCTGCGGATTGGGGATGAGGCGGTCGAGGCTGACTGGCTCCAGGCCCTTCGCGCGCAGTCCGTCGATGACGCAGTCTGCGGCGCCTACGGTTGTGGCGTGAATGTCGTGCATGAGGACGATGGAGCCGGGCTGCGCGCCGTTGACTGCGGCCTCGCAGACGTGCTCAGAATTGCGGTCCTTCCAATCCACGGTGTCGACGGACCACAGGGCTTGCGCCTGGCCATTAGCCTTCGCAGCGGCCTCCACAGTGCCGTTGGTGGCACCGTACGGGGGACGCATCCACCGAGGGTTCTCACCCGTTGCTGCCTTGATTGCGGCGGCCCCGGCCTTGATCTCGCCGTCCACGTCGCTGGGGGAGAGCTTGTTGAGCTCGCGGTGGGATGCGGTGTGGTTTCCCACGGTGTGGCCCTCAGCCTTCATGCGGCGCAGCAGCTCCGGGTGCGCGGTGGCACTGGGAGCTAAGACCATGAAGCTGGCGTGGGCGTCCTTGGCCTTCAGGGTGTCGAGGAGCTGAGCGGTCAACTCGCCGGGGCCATCGTCATAGGTGATAGCCACGCAGTTGGAGCAGGTGGAATCAGCAACCGACTGCGACTGCCGTTTGCCGGTCGGCGCGGGCTTCTGAGCGGGCCGCGAGGAGCCGGCAAACACGGGATTGTTCTGCAGCTCCTTGGGAAGAGCGTCGTAGGCGTCCTGTTCCAGCTGTTTAAGGTCCTTCTGGACGTCGGGGAGTTGTGGCAACGTCGGCTGCTGAATCACCGGATGAGGAAGCTCCGCAGCGGTAGCCGTGCTGGGCAGGGCCGTGGCTGCTGCAAGGGCGATGAGGGAGCGGACAAGAACACTTTTTCGGCGCATGACAACCTTCCACAGACTTTTTCAGACCCCTCATTGTCTGCCCGGTGAAGGTGCATTATCCCTAGTGACACGCAACTAGAGTGAAAAAAGTTAACTCCTGAGGTTTTATTAGGCCCGTCCTGGGGGTGATTTCGTTGCTTTCACCGAGAGGAGTACGCTCTAAAGGCATTGGGGCATTAGCTCAGTTGGTAGAGCGTTGCGTTCGCAATGCAAAGGTCAGGGGTTCGATTCCCCTATGCTCCACAGGGCGCTCACACAGTGAGCGCCCTTTCTTTTCCGGTTGGGTTATTCAGCAGCCTTAAAGCGCTTGACCAGGACGATGTGACCATCGCTTTCGCCCACCGGCTCAAAGCCGAGGTGCAGGTAGAGACGGTGGGCGCGGTCGTTGTCTTTAGCCACCGACAGCGAGATGCCCGGAGCACCCATCTCGCGGGCGAGGTTAGTGGCGGCGTCGATAAGCATGGTGCCCACTCCTTGGCTGCGGAAGCGAGGTTCCACAGCTAGCGCGAGCTCCGGAATGCCCTCGGCAACGTGGCCGAAACCATGGCGCTCAGCTGTGCCCCAATTCAGCCACACGCCACCAGCAGGGACGTGGCCCTCCCAGGCGATGAAACCTCCGCGGGAAGGTTCCCAACCGCCGAGGTAGTAGTCAAAGCCTTCCTCGAAACCTTCAGGGAGTTCCTTGTGCTCATCGCCGAAGGTATCGGCAAGAAAGTTAATACGGGCGAGGTAGGTGCGGTCAGCTTCGGTGAGGGAAAGAAGATGCATAGCTTCCATGGTAGGACGCGGCGTGCACCACCTATGAGCCGTGCTCCCATTGGGAATAGGCCGAGGCATAGCGCCCGCCCAGGTCCATCAGCTCGGCGTGGGTGCCATCCTCAACGATCTGACCCTGTTCCATGACGATGATGCGGTCGGCCTCGCGGGCCTGGTCCAGGCGGTGGGCAACGACGAGCGCGGTGCGCCCCTTGGTGACTGCCTTGGCGGCGCTTTCGAGTACCTTGGCGTGCTCGGAGCCGGCTTCGGAGGTGGCCTCATCCATAATGAGCACCGGCGGCTGGCGCAGGATCATGCGAGCCAGGGAAAGCTGTTGCTCGGCCTCCGCACCGATCTCTTCGTTGCCCGCACCAATGAGCGTATCGAGGCCCTGGGGCAGCCACCGCGAATGTTTATCCAAGCCCACGGTGTTAAGCGCCTGCCATAGATCCTCATCGCTGGCGTCAGGTTTGGCCAGGAGCAGGTCCTCGCGCAAGGTGCCGGAGAAGAGATGGACTTCTTGGGTAATGAGCGCGACGTGCTCTGTAATCCACGTATTGGGCACTGAGGCGGTATCGATGCCATCGAGGCTGATGTTCCCCGCCGATGGGTACTGCAGGCCCGCCACGAGGGCGGCGAGCGTGGATTTACCCGCACCGGAGGTACCCACCAGGGCGGTGGTGGTGCCGGCGGTGAGGGTCAGGGAGACGTCGTCAAGCACGCGTGCCCCGCCGGGGTAGGCGTAGGAAAGGTGCTCGATGGAGATGGTGGGGGCGTCGTTCAGCCGGGGAGTGTCCTTGAGCTCCTTCGTACCAGCGCTGTTGTCCAAGGTGGCCAGGGCCACCGCGCGGCCGAGGGACGTCACGGAATGCTGGATCTCGCCGGCGAAGAAGAGGATGTTGAACACGTGGATCTCCAACCGCATGACCAGCAGCACGGCGGCGGTGGCCTCGCCAGGTGTCAACCATTCCCACATCACCATCGGCACGGACATGAGGACGGAGCCCAGCAGCAACACCGCGAAGGCCAGGGCGCCTTGGCCCAGGATGCGGTTGATGAGCGGCACCTTGTCGCCCCAGGCCTGTACCGTGTCCCAGGAATAGCGCTCCATGCGTGCATGCGCCCAATCCTTCAGGGAGAACTGGCGGAGGGTCTCCAGGGCGCGAATCGTGTCCAGCAGCACGTTGTTGCGGTAGGCCTCCACCGAGGACACCTCGTTGGCCACGGCGGGGATATCCCGCATGGTGCCGCGGATGAAGGGGTAGAGCAGACAACTTACCGCGATGAAAAGCAGCGCATAAGCGGGGTGAATGAAGATCATCATGAGCGCGGTCAGCGGCAGCATGAAGAGCGTGAGCACGAGGCGGTCACCCATCATGGAGATGGTCATGACGACGGTGTCGATGTCCTTGGATAGGCGCGTGATGATGTTACCGGTGCCCAATTCCATGACGGCGGGCACGGGGGCGCCGAGGGTGGAATCCAGCGCTGAGGTGCGCAGATCCACCGAGAGCCGGCGGGTGGTGGAGGTAACCAATAAGCGGCCCACGGTGCGGCCGGTGACCTCCACGAGGAAGCCCACCGCGATAACAACGAGCGCGCCCACCATGGCTGCGCGCCCCGTGCCAAGGATGGGGATCTCCACGCCCTGGATGATGTCCACGACGCGGCCAAGCACCTGGGAGACCAGGTTCATCATGATGACCGTAACGGTAAACAGGCCGAAGAAAAGGGCGATGCCAAGCCGACTGGGCGCACTGGGCAGGGTCTTCAGAAAACGGAGACACTCCCGCGGGGAGGCAGGTGCAAGGGCATCCGCGCGATCCTGCTGGCTCATAGCTCCACCACCTCATCGGCGTTGGCGGCCCACGTGGAGGCGGATGTAATGATCATGGTGGTCTTGCCGGCGCGCAGTTCACGCACGCGCTTGGCGACGTCCGCCAGGGTCAACGAATCCAGCCCCGTCGTGGGGTTGTCCAGCACGAGGACATCGGGGTCGAGGGCGAGCGCGCGGGCAAGCGCGACGCGCTGGCGCTGGCCGCCGGAGAGGTTGAGGCCCGCCTCACCGATGGGCGCGGTGGGCAGCTCACCGTTGGGACCAAGCCCACCGAGGCGGATAACAATATCCTCGCAGGCGGAGGCGTAAAGGGCGGCGTGAAGCTGCGTAGCGCTAGCACTTCGCAGCGGATCGACGTTGTCCTGCAGGGTGCCCTCCAACACGGAGATGCGGTGGGGCGGGCACAAGGCACCGTGCTCATGGAGGTAGCGCACCCAAGAGTCCACGGTGCTGCGCCCCTTTGTGCTGATAGGCATCCACACGTGCAAGCCGGGGGAGAGGTTAATCGGCGTGCCGGCGGCCTCAGTGGTGTTGGAAGAAAGCTGGCCGAGCAGCTCGCCGACGCGCTCCACGGAGGCACGTGCCCGCGCCCAGTTCTCCGTGAGCAGGCCGAGAGACACACCTAATGCTGTGAGCGCGGGCGGGACGAGCATGGTGATCGCCATCATCCCGCCGGGGGCGATGCGGCCCTCGAAGGTTTCCCAGGAGGTCCAGGCAAGAATGCCCACGGCAAAGGAGGCGGGAACCATCTGGCGCAGCCAGGCCATGAGGGAGGATAGCTTGGCCTCGCGGAGCATGGCGCCCAAGGAGTTCTGGGCGGCGTCGGAAAAACGTTGGCGCGCGATGTCCTTGGCGCCGAGGCCTTTGATGACCCGGGAGCCTTGAGCGAAGTCCGTGGCGAGTGAAAGCGCGGTGTTCTCCAACTGGCGGCGGCGCGCGGCGATCCTCGTCAGCGGCTTCGTGGTGGCCCAGGAGGCCAGCGCGGTGGCGAGTGCGCCAACCAGCAGCACAGCTGAGACCTGCCAGGAAATCGGGGCCAGGCTGACCACCGCGCCCAAGAGGTAGCCCACCATGACCAGTGGGAAGTTGAGGATCTGCTTGAGTTGGCCGATGTAGTGCGAATCCTCATCCATCGTGTTGAGCAGCCGGCCGGGGCTAATGCCTGCGGTGGAGGCACCCAGCAGCTTATCCAGCAGGTTCAACCGCAGCGTATGGGTGGTGCGGGCTTGGCTCAGATCCGTGAAGGCATCCGCCGTGGCCTCGCAGATATAGGCGATGAAGAGGAGGATCGCCGTGGCCGCAAGCGGCAGCGCTACGGTGCGCCAGGAAGGCTCGGAGAAGGCATACTGCGTGGTCTGGCCGATGATGACGGAGACCAACGCGCCCAGCGGCGCGTTGATGAGGGTGGCAACGAAGATGCCGATAACGCCGGTGCGCTGGGCACCAAGCAGCCGCCACGTGGCGGCGCCGAGCCGGGAGAAATCGGTGGTCTCGGTGAGGGAAACCTCGCCGGTAGGTGGCTCATCGGGGAGATACCACGACCACGTCCGCATGCGTGGATAGTGAGTCATAAACACTCATCCTATAGCGCAGGACGCATAAGGGAGTGATTCAGATTACTATCGGTGACTCACTGTGGGGAATTAAGCCAAGTGGTAGTTCTCCACGTCATAGCCGTTGAACTCGCGGTCGACTCCATAATCATCGACGGAGTTAAACTGCGTGCCGTTTTCAATGGCAAAGCGCAGGTTATCCACGCGGGTGGACGGATCGCCGCTCACGGCACCTGCGGGGAAATAAAAGGTCTCCCCGCTCTTGAGCTTGACTACGAGCGACTCAAAGCTCATGCCTGATCTCCTTGCCTGCTGTTGGTAGGGCTTCCCGCGCAAAACAGCGCGCGGGCACCGATCTTTGAGGATCGATGCCGATTAGCCTTCAATTCAAGCAGGTCGGGCGCGCGGGGGCAACGCAGTGAGATCAAGGCAACGAAATGCGCACCCCCAAGGTTGGGGGGTTAGTTCTCGTCCTCGGTCTGGAGGCGGTGCTTGCCCTCGGACTCGTGATCATCGGTGATGCGGGAGGTGTCAGCATCCTTCTTGTCGGCGTTGCTGACCTCAATCTCGGTCTCGACGGCGTCCTGGATGGCGGTTTCTTCCTCGCGGTGCTTGGCCAGCTGCTCATCGAGGGAACCCAGCAGCTCTTCATCGCGCTCGACGACGCCTTCCTCGGCCAAGTCGGATTCGCGCTTGGCGTCATCCTCGGTGGTGGAGGTGTAGACCAAGGTGGAACCCTGCGGTGCGGACGGGGAAGAGAAGTCCTCAACGCGCGGCGGGACGGCGGATTCCTTCTCCTTCTTCTGGGTGAAGAAGTAGTAGATGCCACCGCCGATGGCAGCAATGGCGGCAACCAGCGCGGAGATCAGCCAGATCTTCGAGCCCTTCTTCTTGTCCTTGCCGCTGATGGCGCGGGCCTTCTTCTGCAGCTGGGCGCTTTGCTTCTGTGCCTTCTTCTCAGCCTTGGAAGCCTTCTTCTTGGCCTGCTTGCGGGCCTTGGTGGCCTTCTTTTCAGCCTGCTTCTGGGTCTTCTCCCACTTCTTGGTGGCCTTGTCCTGGGCGTCTGCGGCGGCAGCGGAGAGCTTCTCGGTTGCTTCCTCGCTGCGCTCCTTGAGCTGTTCGAGGGTGCGCTCGAGGCGGGCATGCGCGGCCTTGGTCACGGCACCGGCTTCGCGGCGTGCCTCCGGGAACCACTCGCCATCGCGCTCTTCCATGCGGGCGGCGGCGGTCTCCAGGGCGGAGTAGGCCTCGCGGGCCTTTTCATCGCGGCGTTCCTTGAGGCGCTCCACCAGGGCGGAGGTGGCGCTAATTGCTGTGGACAGTGCGGTGGGGTTCATCGGGAGAGATGCTCCTTTACGTCAATGCTTGAGGCGATTGCTCGGTGGGTAACTGTTTATGGAGTGGTTGTCTGCGCCGGACGGGACACTGCACATGCGTGCCCCGCGTTAGCGCTGGATACTCCCTTTCAGCGTAGTGGCGGCAGCTACGTCCTGCCACCACGGGACGAAAGTAGAGAGCGGTTCAAAGAAAATAGACAGCTTTGTACGGAACAGTGGCCTTTTTATTCAGTACAGGTTTGGGCAACGGTGCAGCTGGCCGGGTTGGAAAGGTATGACCATTGCCTAAATGCTTTCGCTCAAAATGGACAGCTTGGTACGTTTTCCACCAACAGCACAGATGACCGACCACGATAACCTGCAGAGGAGGTGAGCATGTCCCCGCGACTCTCCGCATCCGCGCCACTAGACCAAATCAGCGAAGATACGCCTAAGCGCCCACAGCGCACCGCTCTCTCCTTCGAGGTGATCCCACCGCGCCACGATGCGGACGCCAAAAAGATTGACCGCTTGCTCGACACGCTTGCCGCATATAACCCCGATTACATCGCCGTCACCAGCTCCCAGCGCTCCGGGTGGCTGGAGGGAACCGCGGCCTTCATTGAGAAGATTTCGCGAGATACCGCGATGCGTCCCCTGGCGCACCTGGCCTGCACTGCCGGCACGGAGGAAGAGCTCGTTGGCTGGATCGACACGCTCGTCGACGCCGGCGTGCGCGGCCTTCTCGCGCTTCGCGGCGACCTGCCAGAGGGCGGCATGCCCGAAGGCCACCTGCCGCACGCCGACTCCCTCGTCCGGCTCATTCGCCGCTGGGAATCTGCCCGCGTGGCGCGCTTGGCCGCTGGGCGCTTGGCCGTGGGCGTGGCTTGCTACCCCAACGGCCACGCCGAGTCCGCCACGGCGGACGAGGACATCGACGTTCTCCTGGCCAAGCAACGCCTCGGCGCTGACTTCGCCATCACCCAGCTCTTCTTTGACGCGGAGGATTACGTCCGCTTCGCCCAACGCGCCCGGCTGGCGGGCGTGCGCATTCCGCTCATCCCCGGGATCATGCCGATGACTAGCCGTGCTCGGGTGGAGCGAATGTGCCAGCTGTCCGGGCTGGACGGGCCACCGCAGGTGCTCGATCAGCTCGCGGCAGCGACCTCCCCTGAGGAAGAGAAAGAAATCGGGATGCAGCTTACGGCCTCCCTGGCGAAATCGGTGATGAACGCCGGCGCCGACGGGCTGCACATCTACACGCATAACAATCCAGACATTACGACTGACCTGCTACATCGAATTGGAGTTACCCCATGACCGCACCATTTCCCAAGGCAACGATTGAGGGCTATCCCCGCGTAGGTGCCCATCGTGAGCTTAAGCGCGCGCTGGAGTCCTACTGGTCCGGCAAGATCGACGCCGAGACCTTTGAATCGGCCGCGCACTCCCTGCGCCTCGATACCTACGCCCGTCTCAAGGAGCTGGGGCTCACTGAGGATTACGCCATCCCCGCGGACGTTGCCTACTACGACCATGTCCTCGAGACAGCGCTGACCGTGGGCGCTGCTCAGGGCGAGAGCCTCGATGATGAGTTCACCCTGGCCCGCGGTAACAAGGACACCGCGCCGCTGGAGATGACCAAGTGGTTCGACACCAACTACCACTACATTGTTCCTGAAATCAGCGATGACCAGACCTTTAGTGCCCGCCCCCAGCGCGTGTTGAAGATCGTCGAGGAGGCTCGCGCCGCCGGCCACACCGTGCGCCCGGTCCTCGTTGGCCCCGTGACCCTGCTGGCCCTGTCCAAGCAGGCCGAGGGCGCTACCAAACAGCCGCTCGACCGCCTCGATGAGCTCGTGGACTCCTACCTCACCGTGCTGGAGCAGCTTGCCGACGCCAACGTGGAGTGGCTCCAGCTCGTTGAGCCGGCCCTGGTCGCTGACCTCGCCGCGGCTGACGACGCCACCCTCGCCGCCGCGCTCAAGAGCGCTTATGGCCGCATCCTTAGCGCGGAGAAGCGCCCGCAGGTCTACCTGACCACGCCCTATGGTTCCCTCAATGCTGGCCTTGACGTCATCGCTGAGCTCAAGCCGGAAGCTGTCCAGGTGGATCTCTCAGTGGGCACCTTGGCGCTGGACAACTCCTACCTCGAGCGCGTCGCCAAGCTTGCCGAAGCCACCCACCTCTCCGCCGGCCTGGTCGACGGCCGCAATGTCTGGGCCGCCAACCTCCGCGACCTGCGCGAGAAGCTCGAGACCCTCGGCGAAGGCGTTTCTGTAACCACCTCCGTGTCCCTGCAGCACGTCCCGCACACCGTCGAGGCGGAGACCTCCCTGCCGGTCGACGTTGCCACCTGGTTCGCCTTCGCCGACGAGAAGATCCGCGAGGTCGTAGCACTCGCCGCCGGCCCGCTCGACGCCCCGGAGGCATACGCGCAGGCCGACCGCGCCGTGCGCACCCGCGCCGAGTCCTCCCGCATCCACAACCAGGCCGTGCAGGAGCGCACCGCGCAGCTGCCGGAGGGCCAGGTCCAGCGCCAGCCGGAGTTCGCGGAGCGCAACAAGGCACAGGAGGCCCTCGGCCTGCCGCAGCTGCCGACCACCACCATCGGTTCCTTCCCGCAGACCTCTGAGATCCGCGCTGCCCGCGCCGCGCACCGCAAGGGCGAGCTCTCCGACGCCGACTACACCGAGGCCCTGCGCAACGAGGTGAAGTCCGTCATCGAGCTGCAGGAGCGCTTGGGCCTCGACGTCCTGGTCCACGGCGAGCCGGAGCGCAACGACATGGTGCAGTACTTCGCCGAGCTTCTCGACGGCTTCGTCGTCACCGAGAACGGCTGGGTCCAGTCCTACGGCTCCCGCTGCACCCGTCCGCCAATCGTGGTTGGTGACATCTCCCGCCCGAAGGCCATGACCACCGAGTGGGCGAAGTTTGCGCAGTCCCTGTCCGAGAAGCACGTCAAGGGCATGCTCACCGGTCCGGTGACCATTCTGGCCTGGTCCTTCGTGCGCGATGACGTCCACCAGTCCGTCTCCGCCGACCAGCTCGGCGTGGCGCTGGCCGACGAAGTCCGTGACCTCGAAGAGGCCGGCATCGACATCATCCAGATCGATGAGCCCGCCCTGCGTGAGCTGTTGCCGCTGCGCGAGAAGGACCGCAAGGCCTACCTCGACTGGGCAGTGCGCTCCTTCCGAGTGGTTTCCTTGCAGGCGAAGCCTGAAACCCAAATCCACACGCACCTCTGCTACTCGGAGTTCGGCCAGATCATCGACGCCGTCGCCGGCTTGGATGCCGATGTCACCTCCATCGAGGCCGCTCGCTCCCGCATGGAGCTGCTGGAAGACATCGATGAGAAGTTCCACTCTGAGATCGGCCCGGGCATCTACGACATCCACTCGCCGCGCATCCCGTCCGTGGCGGAGATGGCCGAGCTCATCCGCGCGGCACTCAAGAACGTGCCGGTCGAGCGCCTGTGGGTCAACCCGGACTGCGGCCTGAAGACCCGCGGCTACGAGGAGACCGAGGCCTCCCTGCGCAACCTGGTCCTCGCCCGGGACGAGGTCCGCTCTAGCCTCTAGGTTTAAATCTCGTCTACAGAGATTTAAACGAAGTTCATCGCCGTCAGCTCACTGAGCGCGGCGATGTCTCCGTTTCCGGCCCTATCGAAGTGCAGCGCCTTGAGCCCTGCGGCCCGGGCGCCTTCGACATCATTGGCCACCGAATCACCAATCATGAGTGTGGAGCCAGGCTCTACCTCTAGGCGCCGACAAGCCTCGAGGTAGGCCTCTCGGTGCGGTTTTGGCTTAGCCATTTCCACGGTGGGAAAGAGCTCAACGCCTGGCAGGTCGAGCCCGCCCGCCTTTAGCTTGCCCTCTTGCATCTCGCGAGCTCCGTTCGTCAAAACGCCCACTTTGAGGCCGCGGGACAGGACGTGCTGGAGGGTGGGGCGGGCGTCGCCAAGCGCCTGCCAATGCTTTTCATACGCGGCCAAATACTTGGCATATTCCGCCAGCGCCTCCTGCTCCGTCATCTCCGGGCGGCCCAGGAACTCGCGGCAGCGCTCCACTCGCTGACCTTGGTGGGTGACCTCGCCGCGCTCGTAGGCGGCGAACCACTTCTTTTCGATCTCCGCGAAGCGCTCATGGTGCCCGCCCGGCAGCCACTCCTCGACGGCCGCATGCATCGCGGCGGTGTGGTCCATGAGGGTGTCATCGAGATCGAAGAGAACGGCGCGAATCATGCTTGCAACCCTACGCAGATCGCTGACAGCGTCGCGGCGGAACAACGAAATGGTGGAAATTTCCATACAATGGCTGGCATGACTCAGAAGACCGCAACTGCAACGATGCACACCAACTACGGTGACATTGTTATCGACCTGTTCGGTAACCACGCACCGGTAACCGTTGAGAACTTCATCGGCCTGGCTAAGGGCGAGAAGGACTACACCACCCAGAACGCCAAGGGCGAGCAGTCCGGCCCGTTCTACGATGGCGCTATTTTCCACCGCGTCATCGACCAGTTCATGATCCAGGGCGGCGACCCGACCGGCACCGGCCGTGGCGGCCCCGGCTACCAGTTCCAGGATGAGTTCCACCCGGAGCTGCAGTTTGACCGCCCGTTCCTGCTGGCCATGGCGAATGCCGGCCCGGGCACCAACGGCTCCCAGTTCTTCATCACCGTGGCGCCGACCCCGCACCTGAACAACCACCACACCATCTTCGGTGAGGTCACCGATGCGGCTTCCCAGGAAGTCGTGTCCAAGATTGCGAAGGTCTCCACCGACCGCATGGACCGTCCGGCTGAGGACGTTGTCATCGAGTCCATCGAGATCGCCTAAGCGTTCTTAGCTTTTCATCTGAGCCCGCTGCCACGTGATGTGGTGGCGGGCTCGTTGTTTTAGGAGTCTGCGTGAAAAATCATCTTCGTTCGGCGCCAGTCACCGTGGTGCTCATGGTGTTGTGCATTGGGGCATGGTTGGTCACGTCCATCCAGGCCAAGACCCTCTCTACGCCTTACTATCGCAGCATGCTGGCCCAAGACTGGACGCTGTGGGGCCCTGAAGTGTCTGAGCACCCCACAACTGTCATTACCGCGGGCTTTATGCACCTCGACGCCGGGCACCTCTTGGTCAACATGGTGATGCTGTTCTTTGTGGGTAGGGAAGTAGAACGCGCCCTGGGCAGCGCGCTGTACGCGGCGGCCTATCTCATCTCCATTGTGGGCTCTTCCGCCGCAGTGCTGTGGATGGATTTCGGCACACCCACGGTGGGCGCCTCCGGTGCCCTCTTTGCGCTCATGGGACTACTCATCGGCGTGTACCGCAGCCGCGGTTTAGACCTGCGCGCGCCCATCGTCTTGGTCGTAGCAAACGTTGCCTACAGTTTTGTGGCGGAGAACGTCTCCGTGTGGGGGCACTTGGGCGGTTTGCTCACAGGACTGTTGTTGGCGCCATTCCTCTTTCGCCAACGTGCGTGGCTGCGTTGGCTGGGGATATGGCTTATCGGGGTGATAGCTGCTGTTGCAGCGGCGCTGCGAGCTGGGCTTTGGGGATAACTTGGGCGTGTTATCCACCAAAACCTCTGTGCGAAAGAATTCCACATAAGTTATCCACATTGTGGATAACTACATTTTTGTAATTTACCGAACGTGTGGGCCAAGATAACCGCAGATCAGCAGCGTATTAGATTGTGTTCGAAGTTTTTGTGCGGGCTGTGGGAAGCGTGAAAACACTTATTCACAGGGTGTGGAGAAAGGCTGTGGAATTCGTTCTCCACAGAGTTATCCCCACCCTGTGGATAACTTTGTACCCAAGGTGTTAACAGTGCTCCGGTTGCGAGGTGGTGTTGGGAACTGCGCCCCCTAGTTAGCTCACCACTCCTGCGCGAAAGGCCCAGATCACGAGCTGTACTCGCGAACTAGCTCCCACTTTGGCCATCGCAGATGACAAATGAGTCTTGACCGTAGAGGGCTCCAAATACAGCTCGCGCCCGATTTCGATGTTGGTCAATCCTTTGCCCAGGGCCCGTACGCACTCGAGTTCGCGCGGCGTGAGTAGGGCTGAATCTACCGTGGCCCGCGCTTTCCGCCGACCAAATTCCGCAATCACCCTTTTAGTAACCGCAGCGTCGACCATGCCTTCACCTGAGGCCGCGTGTTTGACTCCTTGGATGAGGTCGGTCATTGGGGAGTCTTTCAGCATGACGCCACAGGCACCGGCTTCGAGGGCACCAAAGACGTATTCGTCCAGGTCAAAGGTGGTGATAATGATGACAGCTGGGGGATTGTCTTGCTTGTTAATCTCCGTGGTTGCGTAGATCCCGTCCCCGTCAGGCATGCGGATATCGAGGCACACCACATCAATGTCGCGAGCCTTTGCAGCTGCTATCGCCTCATTCCCGGAAGCTGCCTCAGCCACAACTTTGATCTCACCGGTGGCCTCGAAGATTGCCTTTAATCCCTGTCTGATCAGAGGTTGGTCATCAACTAACAGGACTCGAATCATGGCTTCCTCCAGGTAATGAGCACCAGCCAACCATCTTCGGTAGGTTCATTTAAAGCGGTTGCACCGACAGCTCGGGCGCGCTCTTGGATGCTGATGGTGCCACGGCCCGTGGGGCTATGTGTGAAAGTGCCGCGGGTGATTATCCGCAGTTCATCATCGCTCAGCATGACATCAACAGGCGCGCCTGTTGCATGCTTGCGGGCATTTGTCAGAGCTTCTTGGGTGATTCGATAAGCCGCGATCAACTCGCCCTCCGACAAGTGGGAGGTGTCCGAAAACGTTACTGCCTGCCCTAGAGCGCGAACCTCCGAAATTAGCGCAGACAAATTTGTCGGCTGAGGGATGCGGTGTATTTCGGCATCGGAAACCGAAAGTTTGCCAACGGTCGCGCGGACATCCTGGAGTGCTTTCGTCGTCGACGAGGTCACGTGTTGGAGATGTTCTTTGGCAGCGGTGGGGTTGACATCGATGCATGCCTGTGCGGCTTGAGCTTGGATGGCGATGGCTGAGAGGTGATGGGCGGTGGTGTCGTGAAGCTCCCGCGCAATGCGGGCGCGCTCCTCGACAATGGCGTTTTCCTCAGCGAGTTCTGCTTGGCGGGCGAGGGATGCGGTGAGCTCACGGCTATTGCGGACAGCGAGTCCAATAGCAAAGAACACTATGAGGGGGAGCAGCCAGCCCAAGGCTGTGAGCAGAGTAAAAAGTGGAGGCTCGATTCCTCCCAGCGGTGGCATGGCAATGGCGCGGAGGACGCCGACAATGAGACCCGAGATAATGAGGGAAATAGAGTCGCGAGTTTTTGACTTCGTGTGCAGCGCTATCGAAAACGCAGCCACCGAGGCAGCGATACCGTTGTAGCCGAGGCTGTGGTCTGCGGTGACGAGACAGTAGAGGGACCACAGAAGCTCAGTAGCAGAAATCCCGAGTAGGACGCTTAAGGGAAATTTACGGCGCCAAAGCAGGAGGATGCCTTTGGCAATGATGGCAACAAGAATCAGCCAGAACTGCGCTGGAGACAATGCGGTATTGAAGGGGGTTGGTTCCATCGAGCTAGCCACTAGGAACCCAACGAGGTCAAGGGATAGAACGATGACAGCGAGAGCGATGTCTCTGGCTGAAAGGCGATTCATGAAGTCCATGTTAAAGATTTGCCCGGTAAAAGCGGGTGAGCCCAAGTCCCATGCTCACAACCGACCAGCCGGCAAGTACAGCAATACCTACCCATGGATTCATAGTTTGCGTTGCCCCCTGTCCACCAGCAATTGACACAGCAGAAGAAGGAAGCCAACTGTAAAGATACGGTTCCCACCCGGCCATGACGCCGATAGTTCCTAAGATCACTCCTGCCATCAACACTGCGACAATAACGCCGATGGCTGGACCGATCCTCCGTATGGCTAATACGACACCGATGATCGCGAGGGTCAGTAGTAGCACGGCCAAGCTGCCTCGCAGCCACACGACAGCGACATTAGAAGCAGAAGCAACCAGAGAAACATCATTCATCGGAGCCGCAACCAGTGCGATCAGTGAGTTAAGAACGCACGCTGCCACGCATACTAGGAGGACGGTACTAAGTACAGCCGCGATCAAAGAACGCACCCATTTCATACGCGAACCAGCGCCAACCACCTTCCACACCACTGCACCACTGGAAAATGGGTAGCTAGCTGCAGTGACTGTGAGTGCAACAATGGCGATGAGGAAGATTGAAATGCCTGTGGACTGGCCAGAACCTGTGATATCGAGGGCGGCCAATTGGAAACTGGACGTCGTGGGGTCGGAGCCGTCGATAAGCGCCTGCACCTGTTGGCCTGTTGGACTGTCACCGACTTGTGGCGGGTCAATTTTCAAAAGGAACGGAAGTGCCCACTGCAGGACAGCGCTGATGCCCGCCATCATAACTGCGAGTATCGCGACGATCAGCACGTTCGGGAGGTGACGAAGGGTATAAAGCTCGGATTTCATGTCTAGCCTTTCGTAGCGTGGGCGAAGTAGGCGGCTTCAAGGTCAGGGATTTCACTGAGAACGCCTGTGAATGTGGTGTGACCACGAGAAATGATGACTACGTCGTGGGCGACTGCGGCCGCTTCAGCCAGATGATGGGTTGCCATGATAATTGCCTTCCCACGGGAAGCTTCCGCACACAAGACTTCGCCCAGCCAACGAATGCCGTCAGGATCAAGACCAGAGGACGGCTCGTCCAAGATGATGATGTCGGGATCTTGTAACAGAGCTCCCGCTAGCGCTATACGCCGTTTCATGCCTAACGAGTAAGTTTTGAGCTGCCGGTCGCAGCGGTGCGACATATCGACAAGCTCTAAAACCTCTTGTACCCGATACTTATCGACGCCATATAGCCTCGCCATTGCGTGGAGATGCTGACGCCCGGTGAGACTGGTAACGAGGCCGCCATCGTCGAGGAGCAGCCCGATGGTGCCATTGATGTGCTTCGTTCCGGTGGCTTTCACCAAGCCGAGGGCAGCCCGGAGCGTGGTGGATTTGCCGGCGCCGTTTGGACCAAGCAAAGCGGTGATCCGTCCGGGCGATGCCGTGAGGTTCGCGCCGTGGACAACCTCATGTCCGGCGAAGGAGACGGTGATGTCTCGAGCAGTGAATACGGTGTTCATACCTCTGACGATATTGATCAGGGGCATGAGAAACATCGCCTAAGCAGGCAATCTTTAGCCTCCGCCATTTGGGGGAGAAGCCCGTTAACCGAGCAGAGTTGGGTCGGGCTTAAGAGCCAGCGCCGCCCAGAATCTTGGCCACCAGGTTCAGGCGCGTGCTGGCGCCGAAGATGGTGATGAGGCGTGAGACATGCTTCTTCACGGCGGATTCGGAATAGTGGGTGGCGGCAGCGATCTCAGAATTGGAGTTGCCGGCGAGGAGGAGTTTGAGGACGGCAATTTCGGCGTCGTGAAGCTCGTGGCTCTCAATGGCGGCGGCGACGGGATCGCGTGGGGTGGCGGGTTCCCCAATGTAGTCCACCAAACGGTGCATGGCGGCGGGTGCCACGACGGTGCCGCCCTCCACGGCGGCGCGGACCGCCTCGATGATGGAGCGCGGGCGCTGGTTCTTCAAGATATAGCCCGCGCCGCCCGCCCGCAGGATCTTCAGCATCGTGTCATCCGAGTCGAAGGCGGTGACGGCCAAAAACGTCGGGGGATTCGGCGCGGAGTTAAGGTGCTTGAGCAGCGTAATGCCGTCCATGTGCGGCATGTGAATATCGGCGAGGACGAGGTCCGGCTTGGCTTCTTCAAGCTGGTCTAAGCAATCGGCACCGTTAGTTGCCTCACCGACCACCGTGATGTCCTCGGTGGTCTGGAAGTAGACGCGGAGCGTCGAGCGAACGAGCTCATCATCGTCAACGAGGAAAACCCGAATGCTCATGGGAACAGTTTAGCCGCACCACCAGAGCTGGGGGCTGTTGGAGCAACGGAAGTGGTCAGCGAATTCGCCCGCGAAAGACTTGTAGAAGGTGAATCCGGTGGACTCAGTGTTCTCAGTAGCGGTGTCAACGGTGGTTTCAGCAGGAGCCTCAGCGGCGCTGGCGATTGGTGCGGAAAACAGCGCGAGAGCTGCGGCGGCAACGGCGAGGGAAGTACGCATGTCAAACCTTTTTAAATTTAAGAAACGGCGGACTACCGGGAAAGCTTACTATATTTTTCTGAGGCTGGCGGTGGGAAGGGAAAGGCGTGTGACCCAGTGCTCGCCTTCTTTGCCGCTGCCGAAGCTGCCGTGCATTCGGCGAACGCGGCGTGCGATTTCACCCAAGCCCAGATTCGTCGTCATGTATTGGCGTGATTGCTGAGCCGCAATCACGGAAGTGATCACCACGTCGATGGTCTTAGAGGTGCTCGTTGCCTCGATGCTTACACGGGATTCAGGGCGGGCGTACTTGAGGATGTTCACGGCGAGTTCGGAGAACACGAGGGATAGTTTTTCCGGCAGTGCAAGCTGGCCATTCTTGCCCACTGTTATCTGCGGCTCGCATTGAAAACCATGACTGCTCAGGAAGCTGACCATAGTGTCGAGGTCTTCCTCCAAGGACTTGACCCCCTTCGTCACGCTTTCGTTCTTCATCACGCGCAATAGATCGCGCACCTCGCCCATGGCGCGGCGGGCGTCGTTAGCAATTGCCTCTGCGGAGTCGGCCGCTGAGGGATCCGTTTGGGTCAGCGCTAGGGTCTCAGAACGCATGACCACGGAGGTTAAGGTCGCGGCGACCGAATCATGGAGGGCTGTCATAAGCGCCTCGCGTTCCTCAGCGGCGCGTTGCTCAGCGGCAAGACGCTGGTCCCAGGTTCTGCGCAGTACGGCCCCAATGACGATGGCCACCGCATACAAGACAAGCGGTATCGACAGGCTTAACGGGTCGAAAACAGGCAGATAATTAATCGAAGGATCCGTCGTGACGATGTAGGTGTACGCCACCGCTGGGGGAACGGCCCACAGCCAGCGCGTGCGAAACGCCACGATGCCCACGATGACGGGGCTCCACGCCAAGAGCAGGAAAGACCGCCAATCGGAAAACCACATCGCCAGTGCAAAAAGCGCACCGTACCCGCAGGCCGCCACGCGTGGGTAGCGGACGGCCAGCGGTGTTAGGGTGACGCCGAGGCCGGCGAGGACGAGTGCGCCGGGGGTGAGGAAGTTTTTATCCACCGTGACGGTGAGCATCACCAAAATGATGCAGCCGACGCCGGCGATGCTATAGAACTTCGAGGAGTTCATCGGCGGTGCTGAAAGTTAACGCCAGCCCATCGTCATCAGGAGACCGATGATGGCCAGGCCGAAGCCGATGCCGTAATTCCACGGCCCCAGTTCCTGCATGAACGGAATGGACTCGCCCGCCAGGTAGTTCACCACGAGCCAGAGCAGGCCGATGAGCATGAGGCCCAGCATGATGGCGATGTACCACTTCGGGGTGCCCTCAGAGTTGATCTTGACCGGGGTGCGGTTAGTAGCAGAGCTGGAGGACTGCGGGAGTGCGGAGCCCTCCGTCGTGATCTTGGACTTTGGCATTATTACACCTTCACGAAGAATAGGGGTGGTTAATCTGTGGGATACCTTAGCAGCTGCGGCCTTGAGAGCTACTTCGGCAGCAGTGCTGCCGGGTCAAACTCCCAGAAACGGACCTGGATGGTCTGATCCTTGCGGATGACATCGCCGCGGCTTGCCGAAGCCCACCCAATCTTGTCGCTGTCGATCGGGTTCGACGTCGGGATGCGCTCGCCCACCTCCAAGGAGCCGGACCAGCCCTTGGCACGCAGCGCCGATTCGGCTTCCTGCTGCGTGGAGTGCGTAATGTCCGGTGCCTGGATGAGCATCGCGTTGGAGACCTCCAGCGTGACCTGGCTGCCCTTGGGAAGCTTCTGGCCTTGTTCGACGACCTTGAGCACCTGGTTTTCCGGAAGCTCAGAATCCACCGAATTCACGGAGACGTCGAAGTCCATGGAGGACAGCATCTCAACCGCGCGGTCACGATCCATGCCGCTGACGTCCGGCACGCTGACTTCCTTCTGGCCCTTAGACACTGTGATATGAACCTTCGAGCCCTTGGACAGCTGCGTGCCGCCCGCCGGGTTCTGGGAAATGATCTGGCCGGTGGGGGCTTCGTCATTGACCTGCTCCACGTCGGTATTCAGCTCCAGGCCGGCTTCCTCCAGCGCGGTGGTGGCTTCATCCAGTTTCATGCCGGTGAGATCCGGGACCTCAGTGACTTCCTTGCCGGAAGACACAGTCAACGTGACTGAAGAATTCTTCTGCAGCTCCGAACCTTCCGCCGGGTTGACCCGGATAACCTTGCCACGCGGCACGTCGGGGCTGGGCTCTTCGTTGACGGTCACTAACAAGCCAAGCTTCTCCAGCTCCGCCACCACTTCATTGCGTGGGCGGTTGGCCACCTTCGGGATCGTGACCATGTCAGAGCGCTTGGCCGCCTCGTGCTGAGCCTGTTCGCGCTCACGGGCCTCCTGGCGGGAGCTATCCCAGAAATCCCAGGCAAAGTAGCCAATGATGGCCACGAGGGAGGCGGCGAGCAACGCCGCCAGCCACTTGAGACCGGATCCAGATTCCTCATCGTCGGAGGGGCGGGTGGAGGCCACCGGCGCGCGGTGTTGCGCGGACACGGGTGCCACCATCGTGGTGGGGTGATCCTCGTCATTGACGTGAGAGCGCGCCGCTTCGGGCAGCTGGCCCTGGGATAAGCGTTCGAGGTCATCGCCCATCTCCCACGCGGACTGGTAGCGGTCCGCTGGGTGCTTGGCCATCGCCGTGAGCACGACGGCGTCAACGCCGAGTCGCTGCCGTTCCGTGAGGTCCGCAGTGATGAAGTCCGACGGCGGTGTTGGTTCCTCTTGCACGTGCTGATAGGCCACCGCAAACGGTGTCTCACCTTCAAAGGGAGTGCGCCCGGTGACCGTTTCATACATGACGCAGCCCAGGGCGTAGACGTCGGAGCGGGCGTCGGCAGGCTTGCCCCGCGCTTGTTCCGGGGAAAGATACTGCGCGGTGCCGATGACGGCGGAGGTCTGCGTCATCGCGGACGTGGAATCATCCAGCGCGCGGGCGATGCCGAAGTCCATGACCTTCACCTGGCCGGTGTTGGTGAGCATGATGTTGGCCGGCTTGATGTCGCGGTGGATGATGCCTGCCTCGTGGGAAGACTGAAGGGCATCCGCTACCGGTTTCAGCACGCGTGCGGCTTCTTCCACCGGCATGGGGCCATCCTCACGGACAATGTCGCGCAGGGTGCGCCCCTGCACGTATTCCATGACGATGTAGGGCACCATCAGGCCGTCGATGTCTTTTTCACCCGTGTCGAAGACAGCGACGATGTTCGGGTGGTTGAGCTTGCCGGAGTTCTGGGCCTCGCGGCGGAAGCGCTCACGGAAATTAACATCGCGCGCCATGTCGGGGCGCAGCATCTTGATGGCAACGGTGCGCCCCAAGACGGTGTCCTCGGCCTCGTAGACCTCGGACATACCGCCGGTGCCGATGGACTGGCGGAGGTGGTACCGATCACTGACCATGGTGGGTTACTGGCCTCCCTGTAGTGCGGATTCTTCGGTGGGGTTGTTCTGTGAGTCTAGTTCGGGCTCGAGCGTTGGGCTGTCATTGACCTGTGGCTGCGTCTCCTCCACGGGGAGGGTGGGCAGTTCCTCATGGGTCGTGTGGTGTGTGGTCACGGAAGGGGAAGGGATGACAGAGTGCGTCGTTGTGACGGTGACTTGAGTAGGTTCCTCTTCCACGGTGGTGATCTCGACGGTCTCGGGGCTTTCCGGTTCCTCTTCCACCGTCGTCTCTGGCTCTACCGTTTCGGTCACGATGACCTCGGTGGGCGGAGGCGGCGGAGTTGGAGAGGTGTTACCCCACAGCCTATAGGCCATGAAGCCAATAGCCACGAGGGCGGCGATGGCCACGGCGATGAGCAGCCCAGTGCCGAAGCCCCCCTGCTTGGCAGGGCGCTCTTCAGACTGCGGTGTGGAAACGGCCGGACGCACCGTGGTGGGGTGCGCCATGTTGGCCAGCATCTCCGTGGAGGCGGAAGGCGAGGGTTCGGCTGCGATAGGCGCGAGCGCCGCGGACTTCGGCTGCGGCGGGCGCTGGCCTTGGCGCACGGCAGCAATCGCGTTGGTGAACTCGTTGCCGTCGGCGAAGCGGGTGCCCGGGTCCTTGCGCAGGGCCATGCCGATCAGTTCACGGGTGGGCGCGCTAATCGACGTCGACAAGGGCTCCGGCGCCTGACTGATGTGCGCCAGCGCCACCGATACTGAGGAATCGCCGCTGAAGGGGCGCTTACCAGCCAGCATTTCATAGCCCACCACACCAAGCGAGTACACGTCCGAGGCCGGACCGACCTCATAACCTTGGGCTTGCTCCGGCGAGACGTACTGGGCGGTGCCGACCACCATGCCGGTGCGCGTGAGAGGCACGGCTGCGGCGGCTTTGGCGATGCCAAAGTCAGTGATCTTGACCTGGCCGTTCTGGGTAATCATGAGGTTGCCCGGCTTAATATCGCGGTGCACGAGCCCCATGTGGTGGATGACGGACAGGCCGTGGGAAGCCTGCTCCATGACGTCGAGCGCCAGCGTTTCTGGCAGTGCGCCTTCGCGGGCCAGCAGGTCCGCCAAGGATTCACCGCGGATGTACTCCAGAGCCATGAAACAGAAGGTGCGGCCGTTGTCCTCAAGCTCGCGGTAGTCGTAGGTGGCCACGACGTTCTCAGAATCAATGGACTCTGCCGCCTTGGCCTCGTTGCGGAAGCGCGAGAGGAATTCGTTGTTATCGGAGAATTCCGGCCGCAGGACCTTGATGGCCACCTCGCGGTCATTATGGACGTCATCCGCAAGCCACACGGTGGACATACCGCCGTGGCCGACGATCCACTGCAGCTGGTAGTCCTCGCCGATGAGTGCTTGTAGGTGTTCCTTATTATCAGCGCTGTTCACTACTGCTCACCTCCGTATGCGCGCAGGATGGCGCGGCCGATGGGCGCGGAGACTTGGCCGCCGTAGGCATTCTGGCCTAGGTGCCCGCCGTCCTTGACCACGACGCCTACCGCGATGTCCTTGTCCGGATCGAAAGCCACGTACCACGCGTGCGGGGCAAGGCCCTCGCCGTGCTCGGCGGTACCGGTTTTCGAGGCGAAACCGTTCCCGTCATAGCCATAGGTGCTGTGCTCGGAGGCAAACATGAGGTCCTTGATGGTGTTGGCCGTCTCTTCGCTGACGGCTTCGGCAGCCTGGCGTGGCTGGGTGGAGCGCAGCTCATTCATCTGGGCATCGGTGATGCGGTTGATCAGGTAAGGCTCCATGCGCTTGCCCTGGTTAGCGATGGTCCCGGCCATGATAGCCGCCTGCAGGGCGGACATGGTCACGTCGCGCTGGCCGATGGCGGATTGGGCGACTTGGGCGCCGTCGCCAAGCTCGCCCAGCGCACCAGCGGAAGTCTCCACACCGAGCGAGTACTTCTCACCCACGCCGAAGCCCTCGGCGTACCTGCGCAGCTCATCGGCTCCGATGCTCTCTGACATCTGCGCAAAAGCCGTGTTGCAGGACAGCGCGAAGGCCGTATGTAGGGTGACGCTCTCCGAGCCGCCGCAGGCTCGGTTGCCGTCGTTGGTCAGCTCCGTGACCGTATCCGGCAGCGTGATGGACGCCGCGCCGGTGAGCGTAGAGTCCGGGTTAAAGCCGTTGTTGAGGCCGGCGGCGGTGGTGATGATCTTAAAAATCGAGCCCGGGGGCAGGGTGTCCTGCGCAGCGTGGTTAACCAGCGGCGTGCCTTCTTGATTCTGCAACTGCTCCCACCGTTCGCTGGCGTTGTCACCGAGCAGGTCGGAGACGTTGAAACTAGGGGTGGAGGCCATGGCCAGAATCTTGCCCGTCGAGGGCTGGATGGCCACGGCTGCGCCGTTATAGCCGGGCCCGGCTAGCTGGTCGTAGGCGGCTTGCTGCAGTGCGGGATCGATGGTGACCTCGACGTTCGCTCCCATCTGGGGTTTTCCGGAGAGCGTGTCGAGCCAATTGCGCGCCAGCAGCGAATCATCCTTGCCGTTGAGGATGTCATTCTGCGATGCCTCCAGCTGGGAGGCGCCGAAGCGCTCCGAGAGGTAGCCGGTGATGTTGGCGAAGGCGGGGGAATCGGCAGGGTAGGAGCGGGAGTAGTTTCCCTCGGCGTCGGCAGTGGACTGCGCTAAAACCGTGTCGCCAGCGAAAATCTGGCCGCGCGGGGTCGTGCGCATCTCCAAGAAACCGCGAACGTTCTTGGGGTTATGGGCGTATTTGTCGTCGGAGAACGCCTGAATCACGGTGAGGTTCACCAGGAGCACGGCGGTAAGGATGAGGGCAAAGAGGGAAACGAGGCGGATCGATCTGTTCATCGGCTTGCCTCCTGGACGGCTGGGAATAGGGACGTGTCAGTGGGCGCGTTCGAGGTCTGCTCGCGCGCCGGGCGGCGCGCCGCATTGGAGATACGCAGAAGGATGGCCAGCAGCATGTAATTGGCCATGAGCGAAGAACCACCCGCGGACATGAAAGGCGTGGTCAGACCAGTCATGGGCAGCAGCGCGGAGATGCCGCCGGTGACGACGAAGACTTGCACGGCCAAGGTGAGCGCGAGGCCAGAGGCGACCAGTTTGCCATAAGTATCGCGGCAGGTCAGTGCGGTACGGAAGCCGCGCGAGACCAGCATGGCAAAGAGAATGAGCACCGCGGCGAGGCCAATGAGGCCGAATTCCTCACCAATCCCGGCCAGGATGAAGTCCGAGTGCGCTACCGGAACCATGTCCGGGTGGCCCTGGCCCAAGCCGGATCCGGTAATGCCGCCGGAGGACATACCGAACAGCGCTTGGGAAAGCTGGTAACCGGTGGTGTCGTAATTGCCCAGCGGATCCAAGAAGTTGGAGAAGCGCTGCTGGATCTTGTCCGACACCTGGTAGATGCTGAAGCCGCCGACACCCACGAGGATGACGCCGATGAGCAACCAGCTCACGCGGTTGGTAGCCATAAAGAGCATGCCGAGCACGGTGCTAAACAGCAGCAGGGCGGGACCGAAGTCATTGGAAATGCCCATGATGATAATCGCGATGCCCCAGATCACCAGGATGGGGGCCAGATCGCGCAGGCGTGGCAGAGAAATGCCGAGGAACTTGTAGCCGGCCACCGTGAACAGCGAGCGCTTCTGGGTAAGCAGCATGGCGAAGAACAGGATCAGCAAGATCTTGGAGAACTCGCCCGGCTGGATAGAAAACGGCCCCAGCCACAGCCAGATGCGAGCGTCCACGCCCGGCGGTTGCGGCCACACGAGGGGCAAGGCGAGAAGGATCAGGCCGAGCGCACCCAAGATATAGGAGTACCTGGTCAGCGAGCGGTGATCGCGTAGGAGAATGAGCACCAGCGCGAAGAGGATGAGGCCGACGATGGTCCACATCACCTGTCGCACCGCCAGCCCGCCGCCATTCGCCAGGTCGAGGCGCTTCAACAGAATGAGCCCGGTGCCGTTGAGCACCGCGACGATGGGAAGCATGAGCTGATCCGCGTAGGGCGCGAGGAAGCAGAGCACCAAGTGAGCGACGGCGAAGACGCCGATGAATCCACCGATGAGGTAGAGGACATCGAGGGTCAGCACGTTGCCCTGCGATAACTCGAGGCTGACCAGGGTGATGGCGAAGACCACGGTGGCGAGCACGAGCAGGCCGAACTCGGTGCCGCGGGAAAAGAACTTACTCATCTACTTCACCTCCCGGCAGTTTCCTTTGGATTCGCTCTTGGCATCTTTGTTTTTCTCGTCCTTCGACGCCTTCGGGCAGGGCTTGAGCGCCTTGTCCGAGAGCTGCGAAAGCTGTGTTTGCACCTCGTCATAGGAGCCGGAGGGCAGGTTGCCCACGGCAGCGCGTTCGGATTCGGGCAAATCCTTCAGCGCGAACGGTGCGAAATCACCGTCGCAGGCGCCGTGCCCCAGCTTGAGCGTATTGTCCTTGTTTAGGCACGCATTCTGATACGTGTGGTGCAACGGGCGGCCGAAGATCTCATAGTCCGCGCCTTCTTGGATAGTGAGGACGCCTTCTTCATCGGCGGTCACGTAGTAGTTGCTGCCCAGGTAACTTTTCATCCAGAGGCCGCCGCTGATGACCAGCACGATGATGATGGCAAGGCACGCAATGACCTTCCACCCAATCCGGCTTCGCTGTGGCCGCCGCTGTGGTTCGTCCTGGGGCTTCTCCTCAGCGGCTTGCGCTTTTGGGGGCGAGATAAGCTTCGCGGCGCGGCTCGCGGAAGAATCGGGGTGCGTTGGTTCCGGGACGACGCCTTGGACGGCACCGACGGTGATGGGGTCGGCGTCGTCGCCTTCACCGTCCACGACTTCCGCCACCACGATGGTGACGTTGTCCGGGCCGCCGGAGCGCAGCGCAAGATCCCGCAGGGTGGTGGCGGCCTCTTCGACCGTGCCCTGCTTCAGCGCCTGCTCGATGGTAGAGGCCGTCACCGGATCCGACAGGCCGTCCGAACACAGCAGGAGGCGGTCGCCCGGTTCAGCATCGAGCGTAAAGAGCGTCGGCTCCACGGGCCGGCCGGTATAGGCCTTGAGGATCAGTGACTTCTGCGGGTGGGAGGAGACATCTGCCGGATCGAGCTTGCCCTCATCGACGAGGGACTGCACATAAGTGTCGTCCTTGGTGATCTGGGTCAGCTTGCCCTCGCGCAGCCGGTAGCC
This sequence comes from Corynebacterium sp. MSK004, assembly GCF_030232515.1. NCBI lineage: Bacteria > Bacillati > Actinomycetota > Actinomycetes > Mycobacteriales > Corynebacteriaceae > Corynebacterium > Corynebacterium sp. MSK004. Next base: position 158,278 of record NZ_JASPKB010000003.1, read on the forward strand.
GCGGGAATCACCCACGTGGCACACGCCGAATTCGGATCCGTTAAAGAGCAGGGCGGTCAGCGTGGTGCCCATGCCCTCGGTCTCCGGGTGCTCGTCCACGTGCTCGCGGATCGCCGCATTGGCGTCCTCCGCCGCCGCGCCGAGCAGGGCCAGCATGTCATTATCGCCTGGATCGCGCTCGAGGGAGGCCATGTGCTCCACCATGGTGGTGGACGCAACCTCGCCGGCTGCGTGGCCTCCCATGCCGTCGGCCAACATCAGCAGGTGCGGGCCCGCGTGGGCGGAATCCTCGTTATTTTCGCGGACCAGTCCGCGGTCCGTCACTGCAGTAAAAGTCAGGCTTAAAGTCATGCCATCAACCTCACGGTCGTTCGGCCAAGTTTGATATCGGAGCCGACTCCGACTCGTTCTGGCTGGTCAATGCGAACGCCACCAACGAAGGTGCCGTTGCGGGATTCGAGGTCCTCCACGAACCACTCGCTGCCCCTGCGGAACAAACGGGCGTGGTGACCGGAGGAGAAATCATCACCAGTGACAAAGTCACAGTCCTGTGCGCGGCCCATCGTACAGTCCTCAAGAGTGCCTAGCTCCATGTGGGAACCGCGCAGCGGCCCGTCCACGATGGTGATCTCACGCGGCGCTTCGCGACGCCTCTGGGCCCCCTTCACCGGGGACGATGCCTGGTAGACGCCGGCGGCCTTATTGGCATCGCGACGCATGGCGTTGAGTGCGGCCAAGATGAACAGCCACAGCAACACCAGCAGGCCGATGCGCAGCGAGAGCAGCACGATCGAATCCATGGAAAGTCCTTACGCTAAAAAATCTGGAAAAGTTGCTGAGGCGGCTTAGTAGCCTTGGTTCTCAAGGCCGGTGATGCGCACCTCGATGTGGGAGTGGCCGAGGGTGATCACGTCGCCGTCGGCAAGCAGCCAGTTCTCAATCGGGGTGTCGTTCACGGTGGTGCCGTTCGTGGATTGCAAGTCCACCAGCACGGCGTCCTGGCCGTTCCAGGTGATCTCCGCGTGCTGGCGGGAGACACCCGTGTCCGGCAGGCGCAGGTCCGCGTCATTGCTGCGGCCCAGGATGTTGGAGCCCTCCTGCACGTGGTAGACGCGGGAGGAGCCGTCCTGCAGCATAAGCGTCACCGCGGGCCCCTGCGGTGCGGGCTCGTTCGGGGTGGGCGCCATAAAGGTGGTGGTTGCGGCCTCATCGGCGTTGTGCGGCTGGGTCATAGAGTCCTCCTGACCATGGTCGTGGTGGAAAATCGCATCAAATCCGGTTTCTTCGGTGGGCTCGTGATCCAAAAAGGAGGACACGCGCAACTGCCCAGTCCGCAGCCCCGACTCCTCCGCGATGCGTACGATGACCGGCCCAGCGAGGGACCAGCCACTGTTACGGATGAAGCGGGTGAGCTGATCAGCTAGATCCTTGGGAACACCCCGGTCTTGGGAGAGGTTCTCGATATCTTTGGAGGATACGCCGACGGTCATGACGTTGGGGCTATACAGCTTGCCATCATCACCGCGGGACAAATTGTCCTGCGCCTCCTGCTTGAGAAGCTCCTCAATCTCAGCGGGGACGACCTTGCCGCCGAAGACAAAGGCCATGCCGTTGTCCAGTCCGCGTTGCAGGGAAGAATCCAGCTTGGCGAGCTTATCTAGCAATGCCATTGGAAGGGCCGTCCTCCTTTCGGGATGTTTTCAGGGAGAGATATAGCAGCGATCAGTATAGGGTGCTTTCCTTGACTTAACGTAGACGCGCGCGGCAAAGTTCCCTGGAAAGTTCAGGTTTGCCAGCGGATTTGTAGATTCGCTGGGGCTGCGTGCTAAAGTTAGCTAGTCGCCAAGACATCAATACCCTGCCCGGGTGGCGGAATTGGCAGACGCGCTGGCTTCAGGTGCCAGTGTCCTTATAGGACGTGCGGGTTCAAGTCCCGCCCCGGGCACGCTGAGCAGTTGAACAAACTGCGACACCGGAGGTAACAAACTCGAAGGAGTTCGTGACCTCCGGTTTCTGGCTTAAGGGACATTTCGTGTGGATTTGCGGCGTGTCGCGCTAAGGGACATTTCGTGTGGATTTAGGAGCGTCCGGCCCAGCCTTTTCTTATGCCTAAGCTGGGGTTCCATTCGTTGTCGATGTGGGTGTCGAATGTGGCAGGTCGCCCGTCTGGGTGGCCTCGTCGTTTAAGTTCTTCTCTTGCCCAGGCCGCGCGTGCTGCTTTTTCTCCTTGGCGTCCGAAGTCTTGTTGCTTGGCTAACTCCAGTGGCGCTACCGGGTCTTCGGTGTGGGTGTAGAGCCACCAGTCCATGGTGATGCGCTGATGCTCATCGAACATGCCACGATGATTGCCTGCTAAGTCTTTGAGCTGTTTGTTGATGCCACCTTCCAGCAGGTTCGTGGTGGCTTTTAAAGCCTGTGTGACACCTTCAGGCGGGTCAAGGAAGGTAAATAATTGTCCTGCGTGGATGAGCTTTTCCAAACGCTTTAGAGCCCTGCGGGCGTTGCGGTGGGTGTACCACCATTTCTGGTTGGGGCTGACCCATTTCGGTACTTGGCCTGCAGGTGTAGCACTGCGGTAGGTTCGCTCTTTAAGCCAATCAGCAAAGGTAATACGGGTGTGGTGGACTGCAGCTGTAAACCGCGCAGCATCGTCGGGATTGCGTACTTGGACAAGCATGTAGCCCAGTTTCCGGATTGCTTTATGCGCTGGGTGAATCGGGTTGCGGCTGATATCAGCAAAAGTGTTGCGCTGGACGTGAACTAGGCAGCGCTGGATGGCAACGTCGGGCCATTTAATGCGCAGTGCCTTGAGCGCTCCACCTGCCCCGTCGGTGGTGACGATGAGTGGTTGCGCGATTTTGTCGAGCAGTTTCAGGTACTCGTATGAGCTTTCACGCAAGCACCAGTGCCAGGCGATGACGTGTGTTTCGGTGCAGGCTACCAGCAGGCATTTCTTGTGGAAATAGGTGCCGTCGATAAAGACCTGGTCATAAACACGATAGGGGTCAGTAGACGTGGGCACGGTGATAAACCACAGCAGCTTGAACCACCGGGTCAAAGTCCGCCTTGTTACCCCAAGGCGTTTGGCTAAATGGTCTGCGGATTCGCCGGAAAGAATCCAGTCAATAAAGATTTTGAAGTGCCGAATCTCGCTGGTGTGTGCGCGGGCATTAATCGATGAAACGTTGCATTTAGGACACAACCAGCGCTGGGTTCCTGCCGCGGTTTTGCCGTTCTTAACCAGTCCGTGGCCGCACATGTCACACGACGGCCGAATCCTATTAGCCATAGGAATTGGCCTTACCGCACCAGCAGCAGTCCTCCTATCACAGACCTAGGACTATCCAGTGTTGATTTCACAGATCGGGCCGTTGGAACCGATTCAAAATCAAGATCACCGTATTATCCCAGGCTGCCCCGGGAATCCGTATCGGTTCATCCACACGAAATGTCCCTTAAGCCCGGTTTCTTTCTTTTTCTGAACTTTGGCGGTCGAGGATTGCAAGTGTGGGGATTTACATCCTAAATCCCGCCCGCGCCGGTCGACACGTCTTTCGAATTTTGTTTTCGATGGTGTCAACAGAGCATTTTGCTCGTAGTTCTGATCTGGCACCCTTGTTCTGAGTCTTCGGCTTGATGTGAAGGCAGTCAGTCCGAGGTTTGATGTTTGCTTTGGTTGGCAAGGTCGAGAGGCCAATAGTTTTATTGCATGATCTCGATCTTGTAGTTCGTTTTGGGCTCTGGGGCGTTATGTTCGATGTATCTCTGCTGGGGCCCGTAGGCCAGCCAGTTCTAGCGGTTTGTTGTACGGGAAAGCCGGTGTGCCTAAGTCATCCTTGGTTTTAGCGCCGACTTAGGGGCAATTGGAATCCTCCAACTGAGGTGTTTCCCGGGGGTTGGAGGATTTCCTAGTCGTTGAGCCCTGATTTAGGAGTTAATCGACTGGGCTGACGCGGATAAGGTTTCCATCAGGGTCGGCAACAACGAAGGTGCGGCCGAAGACATCATCGTAGGGTGGCTGCACAATTTGGACTCCTTTTGATTTCCATAGACGGTATGTCTCATCGATGCGGCTTGCCGGTCCATCCAGCATCAAACCTATTTCGCTCGTTCGCGGTGTCTGTTTCTCCATGTGGGTGTTATGGCCGGTCCACACAGCAAACAGGACGTCCTTTGAAATTTCGAATGCTACATATCGAGGACTGATGAACGATGGCTGCATATCGAATAAGTCGCTGTAGAAGGCAGTCGAGATCTCTGTATCGGAGACATAGGTTAAGAAAAGATTGGGGGTTGGCATTGCCATTCTCCTCTCGGTGAGTGGTGTTGTTTACGTGGACGCAGTGCATTCGAGCAAACAAACCTGACAAGGAGTGTCATATTCCGAAAAATATTGTGGTTCCAGTGATAATTGCGGCATGAGATCGGCGCGCCTGTTGTCTATGCTCTTGCTATTGCAAACCCGAGGCCGTGCTACGTCTGCCGAGCTGGCTTCGCATTTTGAGGTTTCCCAGCGCACAATACTGCGTGACGTTGATGCACTCTCGGCCGCAGGAATACCTGTTTATACGGAGCAAGGTATGCATGGTGGGATTGTGCTCGATAGGCGTTCTCGGTTGAACGCTTCTCGATTGGATCCGACTGAGATTCAGCTGATGAGGATTCTTGGTGTTGGGGCAGATTCACTCGCACACTTGGGGTTTGGCCAGGACATCGCCCTGCTGCAGAAGAAAATGAACGCAGTCTCATTCTCGAAAGCGTCCGATACTCATAATTTGGAAGAGAAGGTTCTACTTGATTCCAGTGGCTGGTTTAGCAATGAAACCCAAAGCGACTTAGAAGAGTTACTAGAAGCTGTACGGAAAGAAGCTCGAATTGAGGTCTTGTATCGCCGAAGTGGGGACAAGAAACAGCAACGTGCTGTGGCTGATCCTTATGGGCTTGTACACAAGGGTAGAAATTGGTACTTAGTCGTCGATATCGATGGGGAACCGAGGATGTTGGCAGTCTCGCGTTTAAAAACCTTTCGAGTTTTAGGTCAAGCTGCTCAGCTTCGTTCAGGGCAAAGTTTGGCAAGGGTGTGGGCGCAGCTCGTTGAGCAATTGGAAGAAGACATGCCTGTTCGAATCACCGCACTTCTTCGAGCGAATCGGCTTGATATGGCATCTCGCATTTTGGGATCACGACTTATCCATCATGAACCCGTGGACGAAAACTTTGTCCGTATCGTGGTGGGATATGCAGATATTCAGGGGGTAAGGCAATTGCTTCAGTTTGGGGACCACATCTGGGTCACCGATCCCCCAGAAGCGGTGCGAATTACCGCTGACCTAGCTAACAAACTTGCGAAACGACATAGTGGGACCACAAATCCTGAAGCGTAGAGACCAATGATGGGCATCGGGATGCCGTCGTAACAGCTCTGCTGAAATGGCAAGAGGTGCGCTAATAATCTAGGAGCTCTCGTGAATCTAATGATTGGAGAAAAGTAAGTAACGATGGCTTTCGCTTCACTCGCGGGGTGGTGGAGTAAAGGTTTCGGAGGTTCAGATTGTCTTCATGTGCGAGGGCCTCTTAGGACTGGTGAAGCTCCGGCTGAGCTTAACAGAGGCTAATTTCGATGATTCGGTGAAGTGCCAACTATGCCCGTATAAATTCTTCCCATTTGGTAGAGGACCATCCCAATAAAGGGATCGGCCATACGGGCTGCACTGGTTCAATAGGGGGTACAGGAGGGATGGATGGGATTGGGGGAATAGGAGGAACCGAAAGGACGGGTTTCTGAGGGCCGCTACGTGCATGCTTAAGCGCGGCGGCAGCACCACCATTCAAGTCCCAGAAGTACCCGTTGAAAAAGCGTCCTAAGGTGGTGCTGTTGCAAAGTTGGGTGGAGAACCGCGAACACTCCTTTCTTCGTCGCCTGGCCAGCATTATGGTCCAGCCTGCTTAGATATTCTGGAAGACTCGGTTGACGATCACCGCGTCCGGGTTCGGTTGCCCGTAGGCAAACATCGTGCCTTGCCCTTTCCGCAATGAGTGCATCGCCTCCATCCCTTTCAACGTCCGATATGCAGATGTCCGGTTCTTAAACGCGCCTTTCGGCCCGAGGATCCGCTTCAGCCGACCATGGTCGCCTTCCAGGATGTTGTTGAGGTATTTCACCTGCCGGTGTTCCACTGTTGGCGGGCAGATTCCCTCTGACTTCAACTCGGCGATTGCCCTGGCTAGTGAGGGTGCTTTATCGGTGTTGATCACTCTGGGATACCCGGCTGACGCATTGGATCTGAGGGCCTTGGCCAGGAAACGCTTCGCTGCGGCCACGTTCCGCTTCGGAGAGAGGTAAAAGTCCAGGGTCTGACTACCGGCGGTGATCGCCCGATAGAGATAGCACCACCTGCCGCCGACCCGGATATAGGTCTCATCCACCCGCCAGGAACTGGCCTGCCAGTCAGGTACCTGCCGGTACCACCGTGTTTGCTTGTCCAGCTCAGGGGCGTATTTCTGGACCCAGCGGTAGATCGTGGTGTGATCGACCGGCACGCCCCGCTGAAGTCATCATTTCCTCCAGATCGCGGTAGCTCACCCCGTAGCGGCAGTACCACCGCACTGCCCACAAAATGATGTCACGAGGGGAAATGACGACCGGAGAAGATACCCATGGCTGTGATTATTTCACGTCGCTCTTCCTACTGCCCCAACTTTGCAACAGCACCTTTCAGGGTCGTATGGGGGCAGTGGAGAGAAGTGGTGGATCAGTGGACGGCGGTGGATGCCGGAGTAGGCGTGGTGTGTTCCTCCTTCGGCTCGGTCGGAGCCAGGTGAGCCGGATCCAGATCAGTGCGGCGCAACAGCTGGGCGTTCAGGGCCACCACGATGGTCGAGGCAGACATCAAGATCGCGCCCACGGCCGGGGACAGCACGAACCCGATCGAGGCGAGCGCTCCGGCGGCCAACGGCACGGCGAGGATGTTGTAGCCAGAGGCCCAGATCAGGTTCTGGATCATCTTGCGATAGCTGGCCTGGGACAGCTCAATCATCGACAGCACTGCCCGCGGGTCATCACTGGCTAGGACCACCCCGGCAGATTCCATGGCCACATCCGTGCCGGCACCGATGGCGATACCGACTTCCGCGCGGGTCAGAGCGGGGGCGTCATTGACACCGTCACCGACCATGGCCACGCTCAAACCCCGGTCCTGCAGCTGCGTGACCTTGGTGTCTTTGTCCTGGGGCAGGACCTCGGCGAAGACCTCATCAATGCCTAGGTCCTGACCGACGGCGTGGGCCACCTGCTGGGCGTCGCCGGTGATCATCGCGACCTTCACCCCGCGGTCCTGCAGGGCTTTCACGGCGGCGCGGGATTCGGGGCGGATCTTGTCCTCGACGGCTACCGCACCGATGATCTGACCATCGCGGACAATATGGAGCACACCGGCCCCACGCCCGGTCCAGGCGCTGGTGGTGTCGGTGAGCTCGGCCGGGGTGGTGAGGTTGAACTCGCGCAGCATGTTCGGCCCGCCCACGAGGATCTCAGCGCCATCGACAGTGGCCCGGACCCCCCGGCCGGAGGCGGCGTTGAAACCAGTTGCACGGATTTGCCGACCGGAGGCCTCGGGATGGGCGGCCGCGGCCGCCACGATGGCGCGGGCCACGGGGTGCTCGCTGTCGGCCTCCGCGGCGGCGGCTAGGGCCAGCAGCTCGCCCTCGGTGACGCCGACAGCTGCCGCGATACCGGTGACCGCGTGCGCACCCTCGGTCAGGGTGCCGGTTTTGTCGAAGAGCACCACGTCGATGGTGCGCATCCGCTCGAGCGCCATCCGGTCCTTGATGAGCACCCCGGATTTCGCGGCCCGCTCGCTGGAGATCGCAATGACCAGCGGAATCGCCAGGCCCAGGGCATGCGGGCAGGCGATGACCAGCACCGTGACCGTGCGCACCACGACATCGTCCGGGCTGCCGATGATGGTCCACACCACCGCGGTGATCAGAGCGGAGATCAGCGCGAACCAGAACAATAACGCCGCCGCCCGATCCGCCAGGGCCTGGGCCCGGGAGGAGGACTCCTGGGCGTCGGCAACCATGCGTTGGATCCCGGCCAGGGCGGTGTCCCCGCCGGTAGCCTCCACCCGGATGCGGACGGTGTTGTCGGTGGCCACGGTACCGGCGACCACCTTGTCACCGGTGTCGCGGAAGACGGGACGGGATTCGCCGGTGATCATCGCCTCATCGAATTCGGCGGCTCCGTCGAGGATGGTTCCGTCGGCCGGCACCCGGGCACCGGCCCTCACCAGCACGACGTCGTCGACGACCAGCTCGGAGATGGCCACGGTGCGGGTGGTCCCGTCGATGATTTTCTCGGCCTCATCCGGCAGCAGGGCAGCCAGCGCGTCAAGCGCGGAGGACGCGGACCCGAGAGCGCGCATCTCCAGCCAGTGGCCCAGCAGCATGATGGTCACCAGCAGGGCCAGCTCCCACCAGAAGTCCAGGTCAAAACCGCCCAGCCCCAGAGTGGTGACCCAGGAGGCGACAAACGCCACGGTGATGGCCATGGCGATCAGGAGCATCATCCCGGGTTGGCGGGATTTCAGTTCTTTCCATCCGCCCTTGAGGAAAGGCGTTCCGCCGTAGCCGAAGATGATCGTGCCTAGCACCGGGGGGATCCAGGTGGATCCGGGGAATGCCGGGAGGTGGTAGCCGAGCAGGTGGGCGACCATGGGACTGAAAATAGCGACGGGAATGGACAGAATCAGCGACCACCAGAAGCGGTCCCGAAACATTGCGGTGCTGTGTCCGGCGTGTTCGCCGTGACTATGAACGTGGTGGTCTTCGTCCAGGGCGGAGTGCGGGTGATCGTGGGGCATCGCCTGGCCGTGGGTGTCGGCATCTGCGTGGTGTTCGTGGCTGGCATGATCCGGGTGGTGGGTGTGGTCTGTTTCCGGAGCGGGGTGATCACCATGGTGATCACCCGAATGGTGGGGAGTGCTCATGACGTTCCTTTCGCTCAACCCGGTCGGGGTCGAGATGATGAGTAAAACTGATCAGGATAAGACGGTGTAGCCGGCCTCCTCGATGGCCCGGCGAACCATCTCCGGAGGTACGACACCGGTGACCGTGACGGTGGAAACACCACCAGCAGCGAGATCAATCTGGACGTCGTCGACCTGGGGGAGGGCCTGAAGGGCCTGGGTCACGCTTTTCGCGCAGTGCCCGCAGGTCAGGCCGGTGACCTGGTAGCTAGGGGAGGACCCTCCTGCTGACGAGTCGCTGGCGGCAGGGATGGAGGTTGTGTCGGCACGTGAGGCAGGTCCGCAACAGCTGCAGCCGTGGGAGGCCATCGGCAAGAGGCGGGGCGGGGAGGTGATCATGGGAAAGCTCCTTCGGTTCGGTGGGGTGCGGCGATGCCGCTCTCTAGCATATACCCCCGGGGGGTATATTTTCAGCATACCCCAGGGGGGTATATTTTCAATGGGTCGAGGTCGCGGCCCTCACGCGGGGCAGGGTGTGGTCACCGAGCAGCCTCCTCACTGTCGGGAGGGGACAGCGGGAGGCGGAGGGCAAAGACCGCTCCGCGACCGGGGCCGGGGGAGGTGGCGGTGAGAGTGCCACCGTGGGCCTCGATCAATGCCTTGGAGATGGTCAGACCGATACCGGCCCCGCCGTTGTCCCGGGTGCGGGCGGCATCCCCCCGGTAGAAGCGTTCGAAGATGTGTCCGAGCTGGTCAGGTGGGATGCCCTCGCCGTCATCGGCGACGTGGATGAGCGCGGTGGACGCCCCCTGTCGGTGGACGCTGATCCGGACCTGCCCGCCGGCCGGGGTGTGCCGTAGCGCGTTCGACAGGAGATTGCTCATCACCTGGCCGAAGCGTTGCCGGTCCACGAGCACCCGGGCGGTGTCCGTAATGGTCTCGACCTGTAAATCGACGCCTTTGTCAGCATAAGCTTCCCCCGCGGCAGCAGCGGCGGTATGGAGCAGATCCCCGAGCCCTTCCTCCGCCAGGTCCAAATCGATCCGGTGTTCCTGGGCCCGGGAGACATCGTCAATGTCTTCCATCAACCGGGTCAGGCGGGTGAGTTGGTCAGCCATGATCGTGTGGGTGGCATTATTCCAGTCCACGACCCCGTCCTGGAGACCATCGAGGTAGACTGTGAGCACCGATAAGGGGGTGCCCATTTCGTGGGCCAGATCAGAGAGCATCTGGCGGCGGACCTGTTCGGTGTGTTCCAGCCGGTCGGCCATGGTGTTGAAGGCATGCGCCAGGGTGGTGACCTCGGGGCCTGCTTTTCCGGCGGGCACGCGGATACGGGAGTTGCCGGCCGTCAGGCTGGTAGCGGCGCGGGTGAGATCCTGCAGGGGGGTGCGCAGACGACGCGATAACCACAGGCTGGCCAGCAGGGCGCTGATCAAGGCGGTGGGCAGGGCGACGGCCAGGGTGATCAGGTTGGCGCCCCGGTAGGCCTGCTCGGCATGGAACAGCTCCAGCGAGGGGTCCTCCTGGCCGGTCATCAACATATGATCATGGAACAGGGTCGGACCCACCATCGTGGCCACGGCCGCGGCCACCAGTAGGCTAATCACCACGACCAACACCTGGGCGGCCAGGAAGCGGAAGGTCAGGCCGGGTCCGTGATTCATGGTTGCCCCACCCGGTAGCCCACGCCACGCACGGTGTCGATAAACCCCCGGCCCCGGGTGTCGGTGCCGAGCTTGCGACGCAAGTTGCCGATGTGGACATCGACGATGCGTTCATCACCGACCCAGGTGGTGTCCCAGACCTCGGTGACCAGGTCGTGGCGGGTCAGCACCTGGCCGGGGCGCAGGGCCAGGGCAACCAGCAGCTCGAACTCCGTCCGGGTGAGCTCCACGGTCGTCTCCCCTACCCGCACCTGATGGGCGATGGGGTCAAGGATGAGGTCACCAACGATCAAGGGGGTGGTCACCTGCGGTGGGGTGGTGCTGGTGCGCGGGCGGCGTAGCACCGCATGCACTCGGGTCACCAGTTCCCGGATGCTAAAAGGTTTGGTGATGTAGTCATCCGCCCCCAGGGTCAAACCGCTGATCTTGTCGTCCTCGCTGCCACGCGCGGTGAGCATGAGGATGTAGCAGTCCGAGAAGGTGCGGATCCGTCGGCACACCTCCAGGCCGTCGAGTTCGGGCAGCCCCAGATCCAGCACCACAACATCGGGGGAAAAGCGACGGGTCTCGTCCACGGCCTGAGTGCCGGTGTGCGCCTGGCGGGTATCGAAGCCGGCCCGGATGAGGTAGGAGGCCACCATCTGAGCCAGGGGTTGTTCATCATCGACGACCAGCACCCGCCCCGGGGGCGTGGCGGTGGTCGGTGTGCGGTTAGCCATGGACCCCAGTATCGCTCCGGCCAGGGGGAATATCACCCTCGCTCAGTGCCCAACGGGGAAATCTTCATCAAATCTTCAAACATCACCCTTCGACCGCCGTCACCCCTGCGCCCCACCCCGGGCCGGCGGCATCGCCTCCCCTGGTCGGTTCAGCAGGCGCCACCAGGGATTTCACTGCCTGCACCGCATACCCGGGGCGGGTAGAAGGACATCGCCCACGGCTGTGGGGTGGTGTCCCGGTGGTGACCCAGCCCACCGAATTCGCCCCCTTTTCGCCCTGTTATAAGGCTGTGAGCAGGGGTTTTGATTTCTTGTCCGTCAGGCACCCGTGCTAGATAAAGGTATGGCATCGACCTTGAGGCGGTGTCTTCTCACGGTCTTACCACGATCCAAGGAGATTGACGTGAAACGAGCAGCGATCGCAGCCGCCGCCCTTGCCCTCGCCCTCACGGGGTGTTCGGCCGCCGACCCGGAACCCACCGCCGACGGGACGGTGTCCCAGGATACATTCCTGACTACCCATGGCCTGGCCGGCATGGACGCGGTGGAGATCATTGATCACCTCGACCGGCAGAAGGTCACGGAGCGTCCCACGGATCTGATCGCCTCAGTGCGTGCCGATGAACTGCTGCTCTCGAGCGATGACCAGGAAGTCGTGGTCGATCTTCCCGACAATCAGACGTATGTCTCGATCGCACCCTATCTCACCTCCACCCACGACTGCTTCTACCACAGCCTCACGACCTGCCTGGGGGAACTCGACAATGAGGATATCCAGGTCACGATCACCGATGAGGCGACCGGTGAGGTGCTGGTGGACGAGGCGACAACCACCTTCGACAACGGGTTTATTGGCTTCTGGCTTCCCGATGATGCCACCGGCCTGATTGAGGTCAGCTACCAGGGGCGTACCGGCACCGCGGAGTTTTCCACCGCCGACGACGGTGCCACCTGCGTCACAGACCTGCGCCTGACGTGATGGCTCAGCAGGGTCCTCACCTGCACCTGTCTCCCGTGTCACTGAAATCTAGCACCAAGGAAGGTTAAATCATGATGAACGCGTTTCCCCGACGACAGTTTCTGCTCGGCGGGCTCGTCCTCGCCGGCACCGGGGCCGTGGCCGCCTGCACCAGCGACCCTGGACCCGCTGCCTCGGCACCAGGTTCCTCTCTTCGCCCCACTCCCACCCCCACTGCGCTCGGTGAGCCGACGGTGCGCCGGACACTGACCGCCCGGCCCCTCTCTCTGGATATCGGCGGTATCGAAGCCAAGACGTGGGGATACGTCTCTGACACCGGGGATACGGCCATTGAGGCCACCGTCGGCGACGTCCTCCAGGTCGATATCACCAATGAACTGCCTGAGAGCACCTCCATCCACTGGCATGGCATCGCACTCCACAACGCAGCCGACGGTGTGCCCGGCATGACCCAGGACCCCATTGAACCTGGCGAGTCTTTCTCCTATGTTTTTGAAGTCCCCCACGGTGGCACCTACTTCTACCATTCCCACTCCGGCCTGCAGCTTGATCGCGGCCTCCACGCCCCACTGATCGTCCGTGACCCGCAAGACGCTGAGGACCAGGACGTCGAGTGGACCATCGTGCTCGACGACTGGGTCGATGGCATTCAGGGCACTCCCGACGATGAGCTCGACAAGCTCACCGGAATGGGCTCGGGCGACCATAACGGGAAGAAGGGGATGGGAGGCCACGGCCATATGATGCACGGCACCCCGGACCGGGTACTGGGCGGGGATGCCGGCGATGTGATGTATCCGCACTACCTCATCAACGGACGTATCCCCCGTGCTCACCGGACCTTCGAGGCTCGCCCGGGTGACAAGGCCCGCCTGCGGTTTATCAACTCCGGCGGTGACACCATCTTCAAGGTGGCCCTCGGTGGTCACCGCATGACCGTCACCCACACCGACGGCTTCCCCGTCCAGCCCCGGGAGACCGAATCGATCTACCTGTCGATGGGCGAGCGTGTCGACGTCGAGGTCATCCTCGGCGACGGCATCTTCCCGCTCACGGCTTTGGCGGTGGGTAAAGACGACCGCGCCTTCGCCGTCATCCGCACCGCCGGCGGCCAGGCCCCTCACCCCGATGTCGACTTCCCCGAGTTGTCGTCCACCGGACTGCTTCTGTCCTCCCTGAAGCCAGCAGACCGTGCACTCCTGCCCGAGGACACACCAGACCGAGAAGTCAGCATCGACCTGGGCGGGCAGATGATGCCGTATGAATGGAGCATTCTCACCGACGGCCAATCCTCCTCCGCGACCGTGCAGGCGGGCCAGCGCCTGCGGATGGTCATGCGCAACAGGACCATGATGCCCCATCCCATGCACATCCACGGTCACACGTGGGCGCTGCCCGGCAGCGGCGGGCTACGCAAGGACACCGTCCTTCTCCGCCACGGTGAAACCATGATCGCCGACCTGATCGCTGACAACCCCGGGGAGTGGGCATTTCACTGCCATAACGCCTATCACATGGAAACCGGGATGCTCAGCTCGCTTCGCTACGAGTAACCCCCACAGCAGGGTTGAGTGCCGAGGTGGGCGGGGTGTCCCCCGAGTAGTGAACACGGCGTTGGTGTCAGGGTTGAGCAATGTGTGCCAGGAGTCGACGGGATTGAAGTATGCGTCAGCGCGCACGGCAGCAAGTTCAATGATGCGGTCGTAACGCTTGTTAAAACCGGTGGTTTCGGTATCAATGACCGCAAAGACCGACATGCCCGCCTAAACGCTATCGAACACTGCAAACAACGTGGATTTTTGTGGATAGCCACACTGGCCCCGTGCGGGTTGTCCACAGGGTGAGTGTGGTTGGTCTTCCGTAGCGGGCGTGGGTGTGGTTGCCTTAGTGCTATGAGAGAGGCCAATCCGGCTGTCCATATAAGTGAAGCACTTAGATACGGCCTCTTTGGTGGCGAGGGTATCTCCTGGAGCTCCATAGCATATTTAGTAGGTGTCACTGTCGTCTTGCTTGTTGGTGCTGTGGTTTCCCTACCCTGGCGGAATAAACGGGCATAAACGTTGTTTTCCCACGCCATACGGCACGCCGTGACAAGTGTGCACGTTTACTTTCCCTGCGTCGTGTTTAAATATTGTTCGATCCTTGGGAAATGTTTGAAAATTTTAATTCAATTAAATTGATGAATATGGTTACTTTTCATGGATACACCCATGGTATGGACAGGACGCTTCAAGCAACCTCGACATACTATCTAGAGGTTGAAGGCCCCTACGGGACTGCGCAGCACAAAGAAGCAATGGAGCATACTAAGAAAGTTGCCTACCGTAGCTTTGGGGATAACGACTTCACCATCTACGGTCTTGCCCTCGACGATCCGCGCACAGTTGATGAGAAACTCCTGCGCTACCGCATTTGTCTGCTAGATAGCAAGCGTTCGATTGACATAGACAGCCTGTGCGATTTCGGGGTGATGCAAATCCCATCGCTTCATGTACTAGTCATTGAGGTGGATCATACGCGTAAGGCTATCGCGCAGATGTGGGAGAATTTTCCTTCGATACTTGCTGAGCAAGGAGTGACCCAGAAAGGTTATATCGCCGAGCGGTTTAGAAGGTCGAAAGTCGCTGCAGGGAAAAGCGAATTCCTTATACAGCTGCCTTAACCCCGTCGTTTGGTAGTCCTTTTCCTCTACGGCATGCGATAAGGTACGAGATAGCGCGGCGAACTTGTTACCCTCTGTTACTTTCCTTAAGCTTCAAAGCTGGACGAAAGTAGCTGTATACATCGCGTAGAAAATGAAGTTTGATTCCTTTTACCAATTCATGGCGGCCTTTAATTTAGAGGGCACCATCAATGAAACAAGTGATAATGCGAATTATGAATCGGGAATAGCCGAGTTGGGAGCTAAAACCTGGCATGTTCGCACAGCACGCACCACGCCTTCTAAGCCGGGAGCCTTTGTAGCATTCTGGCAACGCAACCATGAAGGGGAATCCGTGCCTTTTGAAGATTCTTCCTGCGGCGACGGTCTCCTAGTCTTTGTGATTCAAGGAGATCACCGAGGTGTGTTTCAATTTAGCAATCAAGATTTACAACGTCTCGGTATTACCTCCGGAGCAGCCCCAGGAAAGAGAGGATTTAGGGTATATCCACCATGGTGTGAGGGGCTGAACTCCAACGCTTTAACGACTCAAAAGCAGCAACAGGCATCGTTTACAAAATTCTGACCGCCTATTCCTCCCGGATTGGCGGTAGGAAGTGTTTCTTATTAGCTAGCTTCCGGTTAGGGCATTGTGAATGCTATTTCGGAGGAGTACTTCCAGGTGCTCGATGTCAGCAAGATAGGTCTTCGTGAGGTGAGTATTCCAAAGGTAGAGCGTTTCTGGTGATGGATGATCGGCGTACCTGCTCATTCGCGCAGATGAAAACCACCGGGACAGCGGTACTAGGACTGGGCTTGGATTTCCATATGGATATGCTAGTTTGTATTTCGAAAACCCTGGAACGATCCCTGCACTACGAGAGTAGGAGTAAATCGCCGGGGTTATTGGTAACTTCGGGGAATTGTAGCGGGCAGAGAATCGAAGTTTTTCGCCCTTATTTACCGTGAATGACAGCGACAGATTTGTGATCCCTTGGGCTTAGGAGTTGTGGCAGTAACAGCTACCTTTGAAGGGTGATTACTAATGAACTCCGAGAATTACTGACCGTAGCCACGACCCATGCGCAGCGCTTCCACGACGGGGAAGATCACACCGTAGCCGCAGCCCTCCTGACTGAATCCGGCAAACACGTGCTCGGTTTGAACGCATACCATTTTCTCGGTGGCCCCTGTGGTGAAATCTCGGCCTTAGCTAACCACGCTGCTAGTCATCCCGAGGATCCCATCCGGGCGGTAGTCGCCGTCCACGGTCCGACTGGCCAGGTGCTTTCGCCCTGTGGAAAATGCCGCCAAGTGCTATTTGATACTGATCCGTCTATCCGGTGCATCGTGCGCGGAAGCAATGGACTTGAAGCACTCACCGTGGAAGAGCTCTTACCGTTCGCATATAACTGGCGTGACATGGACAAAGAGCAACGCATCTATATGTGGGAAGGCTACGAGGAATCAATTCGAAGCGGAGAAAAGCAACAAACCATTCGGGTGGATGACCCCTTCCACGAAGGAAGCGCCCAGATTGTCTTCGAGAAAGAATCCGGAGAGGTTGTCACCATTCCCGCAGAAGTCACTTCTGTCGTCTCTACCCAGCGGAGGTCCTTGACGGAGGAACAAGCCCGAAGAGATGGCTTTGGTTCTCTTGCTGAGCTCCACGAAGCGCTCGATACTCACTATCCCGGATTAGCTGAGGATGATGAGGTCGACGTCGTAGAGTTCACGCTCCGTAAGGCTTAACTACTTCGGTAAAGACGACGGGGAAAGGGTTTTGCCTAGACTGTCGGTATGTTCGGCCCCGCTTCCGCCCAGCCACCGCGGCTTATAGATTTCCCTGTGCTGCGGTTACCATTTGTGGAGTTCGCATTTGTTGGGCTGCTGGTGGCCGTCTTTTTCGTTGATACGCAAGGAACTGATGCTGAGAGCGGCTTCCTTGCGGTCTTTGTGGTTCTTCCCGCACTCGTGTTTCTGGGAATTGCCTACCTTATTTCCCTGCCCATGCAGCGGAAGGACATTACAGATTTCCGCCTAGATGCCGTTTCTGTCGTTATTGGAGTTCTTGGTCTCTTCGGCTGGATCGGCCAGATGCTCATTGCTTTGCCCCTCCTGTGCTGCCTGCCCGTAGGGCTTTCAGCACTGATCCGCAGAGGCATCGCCTTTGCGTTGTGGAAGAGGGGTAAAGGCCCGCAACTGCCGGAATGAGGTTACGCGCTCTGCCAGCGCATCCTGCCGTCCGATGCCGGGGCGCACGTCATCGGGACACCTCTCTTTGATACCCCGCTTCCGCCGTTGCAATACGCGCCGGGGTGAACGTAGTTCTCTTCAACGGCGGGTGCTTCATACACAGCGGCAGCTTCTTGCACTGGGGGATTTGCGGCCATCATTTCGTCGGCACACTGCTGTGTCCAGCCAGAGGTTCCATCGCTGAAGAATGTCGTTCCGGTTTCGTGTAGCGAGACATCACCGCAGGACTCGATGGCTTTCTCCATCGGAGTAGGTTGCGCCGCACCGGGCGCCTCGGTGAAGCCGATGACTTCTTCTTGCGGTTGATCCACGCCGATATCTTCGGCGCTTTCCTCGGCAGTGGGAAGGGTGGGGTGTGGGGCGTCTTCAGTAACGCTGGTGCTTGACGACGTCTCACTCGCAGGGGTGGATTCAACGTCGAGAGAGGAACAGCCGCCGAGCACAAAGAGCGCAGAGGCAATACAGAGAAGTCGCTTCATTTCAGGTCCTTTGTTTATCTACCTCTATGGTAGTGACGGGTACCCTAGTTGCGCACAGGAATCACACAGTAGCTGGCCAGGCTCGGCGGATAAGCTGGTGCCTCATGAAAAACGGCTTTTTACAGCGCGCTTTCCTTGCAATCCTCCTCGGCACTGCCGCCCCCGTTCCGGCTCATGCCCAGACCATGGAGACCTCCGCCGCGCAGGATCTCGGCATCAATGATCCTGACTGTAAGCCCACGGGTTCCGTCACTGAACCCGTTGTTTTATTGCACGGTACTTCGGCAAACTCGGCCGAGTGGAACGATCTCATCCCGAAGCTCAAGGACCAAGGGATGTGCGTGTGGGCCTTCGACTATGGCGCCGAGGACATTGCGTACCAGAACGCCTACGACTACATGAAGGGGATTGCGGATCTAGATTCTTCCGGGCGCGAGATCGCCGGGCATATTGAACACATCCGTGAGGTCACCGGAGCAAACAAAGTAAACCTCGTCGGTTTCTCCCAGGGCGGCCTGCACACCAAGACCTTCACACAACTCTACGGCTCAGCGGATGAAGTGAACCGCGTGGTCACCATCGGTGCGAACTTCCACGGGACGACGTGGGGCGGGCGGGCAACGCCCCTCAAGACGGCCGCAAAGATCGCGCCCGATGTGGTTGATTTCCTCGGCACCAGCGCTGGCATCGAGCAGTTGGAGGGCTCGGATTTTATGGAGAATCTCAACCAGCTTCCGGATACCGCGCCCGGCGTTACTTACACGTCCATCTATTCGCCGGCGGATAATACCGTGACGCCGAACCAGACCTCGGAGCTGAGCGCTGTTCCGGGCGCGGACGTGGTCAATGTGGAATCCGCCCCAGTCGAACATGGAAATCTACCCCATGACCCGCGCGTGCACGATCAGATTCTGTGGGGGCTCACGCGTTAGTGACACACATCCAGGGTGCCATCGATGCGGACGGCCGGTGCCGTCACTGGCACACGCTTGTCGACGTCATTGCGAACAAGTGCCACACCTGCGGCGGATGGTTCGCGTGTTCGCTCTGCCACGCGGAGCTGACCGACCATGAATTCGGACCCATGCCGAAAGACCAGCTCTGCGTCATGTGCGGGGCCTGCGGCCGAACAATGACCTATGCCGAATACTCAGCATATAAATGCCCCGCGTGCGGGCATGCCTTCAATACAGGCTGTGCGCTGCACGCGGGGACGTATTTCCGCTAGTCTTCTACGGCAAAAGCTGGGCCAGCGGGGTGCCCTCGACGAGGGTCTTGAGGTACGCCAGAATGTCCGGGACGTTGAAGGTGAAGTTGCCGATGGTCACCGGGAAGGTCGGAAAAGCGTTGTTCGATGGGGCGTTATTGCCGTTATTTGCCGGGGCACCACCACCGTTGTTGGCAGGGACAGTGTTGTTAGCTGGTGCAGTGTTCTGAGCAGGAGCAGTGTTGCCGCCGCCACCGTTCAGGCCGCAGCGAGCGATGGCCTCGTCGGCGCGGGCGACGGCGTCGCGGATCTCGGGACCACGCGGGTGGAAGTTGGCAGCAGCCAGCGCCTGGGACTTTTTGCTGTTGTAGTCAGACGGATTGGTGTAGTACTTGGTGGCTTGCTCACAGGAAATCTGGCCGGCCGGAACCTTGGCCAGGTAGTCATCCACCATGTCGGCGGATGCGGTAGGGGCGGACAGGCCGATGGCAGCAGCAACGGAGCAGAGGACAAGCTTATTTCTCATGCGCCACATTGTGCCACAGCTTTTACACGTTTGCGTTAGTGCTCGCTTCCTAAGAAACGATTTACCAGCGAAAAATACGCCTTCACAGTCAAATTCAAGTCTTCCAGGTAGAGGTGCTCATCGTGGCTGTGCAGCTGAGAGTTTGCGCTGGCCATATCCCGATCCTCCGCATGCAGCGCGAAGCCATAGGCGTTGCCGCCGCGACGGCGGGCCACGCGCAGGTCGGAACCACCCGTCGCCAGCACCGGCAGTACTTCCTTATCCGGAAAAAATTTGTGAGCGGTCTCTTCAATGCAACGCCACAGCTCAGTATCAGTCGAGGACTGTGTGGCGTCCTCCGTAATAAGGTGCTCGATCTCTACTTCGTCGGCCATATCGCCGAGGGCCTCACGCAGGAACTCGTCGAGCTCCTCCTGGGTTTGGCCAGGGAAGGGGCGGATATCCATCTCTAGGTAGGCGTGGGAAGGCAGTACGTTGATGGCACCACCCGCACGCAGGACGGTTTGGGCAATCGTCGTGTGCGAGAAAGCGTGGGCGTAGGCAGACAAATTACCGAACTTTTCATAGTCGGCGGCGTCAGCGGAGCCATCGAGAAGCGCTGCCTCCGTTGCGGGGTCGAAGCGGAAGGTCTTGACGAATCCCTGCCACACCTCGTCCGTGGCTACGGGTGGCTCGGCGGCGGCGATGCGGCGAGCAACCTCACCGATTTTGACGATGGCAAAGTCCTTCCCAAACGGCGTCGAGCCATGGCCGGCATCGCCATGCACGTGCAGACGGCGCTGGCCCGCACCTTTCTCACCCACGTTGAAGCCGAGCGCGCCGGGCAGGTGGCTGCCGCCGGTCTCCGAGAGACAGTTGCGCACCGAGTAGGCCTCCGGGTGGTGCTTATCCATCCAGATGGAGCCCAAACCGCCGCGGGCCTCCTCGTCCGCCATGCCGACAAAGGCCAGGGTGCCGCCGGGGTTGCCGCGCTGAGCCACATCGCGAGTCACCGCCGCCATCGTCGCTGTAATAAAGAGCATGTCCACCGCGCCGCGACCGTAGAGCTTGCCGTCTTCGATGACCGCGTCGAAGGGTGGCTTGGTCCACTTGGGCTCGTCGACGGGCACGACGTCCGTGTGGCCCATGAGCGTCAGCGGCTCCTTGTCCGGGTCACCTGGAACGGTCACCACGATGGTCACGCGGCCGGGGTGTGATTCATAGCGTTGAATCTCCACCGGGGTGCCTGCAAAAAATCGCTCCAACGTGTCAGCGTTGCGGACCTCGTGGCCGGAATCCGGAGTGAGGTCATTCACGCAGGCATTGCGAATGAGCTGCTGAAGCAGTGCGAGGGTGTCGTCGTAGAGCGTGGAATCCATGGCCTAAAGGGTAGCCCGGACTACATGAAACCGGCAGATTTACCACAACTTGAACGGTGTTCAAGTAATGTTTCCCGCATGAGCATCGTAGACATCGCACGCGAGAAGGCCCTGGAGCAGGGCATCGGCCTCAACGAAGAAGAACTACTGCAGGTCCTCCAGATCCCGGATGAGCAGCTGGAAGAGATCGCGGACATCGCCCACAAGACCCGCCTCAAGTGGTGCGGCCCAGACGTGTCCGTGGAAGGCATCATCTCCATTAAAACTGGCGGCTGCCCGGAGGATTGCCACTTCTGCTCGCAGTCTGGTTTGTTCGAGTCCCCCGTGCGTGCCGCGCGCCTCAACATCCCGGAGCTGGTGGAGGCCGCCAAGAAGACGGCCAAGACGGGTGCGACGGAGTTCTGCATCGTGGCAGCTGTGAAAGCCCCGGACGAGAACCTGCTCTCCCAGGTTGCGGAAGCCATCCCGGCCATCCTCGACGAAGTGGACATCGAGATCTCCCTCTCGCTCGGAACCCTGACCCGCGAGCAAGCGCAGCGCCTCAAGGACATGGGCGCCCAGCGCTATAACCACAACCTGGAGACCTCCAAGTCCTTCTTCCCCAACGTGGTCACCACGCATACCTGGGAGGAGCGCAAAGAGACCCTCGAGAATGTCCGTGCAGTCGGCATGGAAGTCTGCTCCGGCGGCATCATCGGAATGGGCGAATCACTAGAAGACCGCGCCGAATTCGCTTACCAGCTGGCCCAGATCGAGCCCTGCGAGGTGCCGATGAACTTCCTTGATCCCCGCCCGGGCACCCCGTTCGCGGACTACCCGCTGGTCCCGCTCGGTGAGGCGCTGCGCGCCGTGGCCGCATTCCGCCTGGCCATGCCGTCCGTGACCCTCCGTTTTGCAGGCGGCCGCGAGCTCTCCCTCGGTGACGACGGCACCGAAAAGGGCCTCCTCGGCGGCATCAACGCCATCATCGCCGGAAACTACCTGACCACGCTGGGCAAGCAGATCGAGAAGGACGTCGACATGCTCGGCCGCATCGACCTGCCCATCAAGGCGCTCTAATGAACAGCTCGACGGAGCTGGCCGCTGCCGTACTCGCCGGCGAGGAGCCGCTGTTCCACCCCAACACTGGGAAACCACTAAGCGAGGAATTCACCCTGCACCCGGCAGCCGCGGCCGGCCTGGACGTCCCGCGCTATTGCCAGCTGTGCGGGCGCCGCATGGTGGTGCAGGTGCGCCCGGACGGCTGGAACGCGCGCTGCTCGCGCCATGGCGAGCTCGACTCGGACTATCTCTATGAGGAGGTACTTCCGTAAGCTGGGGCACCATGGATCCCGCTGTTGCCCACGCCCATCGGTCTGCGCTGCGCTCGATTTCCCGCGTCGTCTCAGAGATTGCGACCCCGACGCCTCCACAACAAGCGTTGAACGCCGTCGCCGAGCAACTACGCCGCGGCAACGTCATGGTCCTCACGGGAGCAGGTGTATCTACAGAATCAGGCGTGCCGGATTACCGCGGCCCGAACGGCTCCCTCAGCCGGCACCGCCCCATGACCTACCAGGAGTTCCTGCACGACCCGCAGGCCTCCCACCGCTACTGGGCCCGCGCCTTTGTGGGCTGGCGGGTCATGCAGGCCGCACACCCCAACCGCACGCACTACGCTTTGGTCGAGCTCGAGCGCGCCGGGCTTCTCACGGGCGTTGTCACGCAGAACGTTGATGGCCTGCACGAGGAAGCTGGGCAGCGCAACCTCATCGCCCTGCATGGGGATATGCAGCACGTCGTGTGCTTGAGCTGCGGGTACGAAGAAGCACGCGCGGACTACGACGCCCGCGCGGCCACAGCCAACCCGGAATTCCTCCAACGCTGGGCAGTCAACAAAGCGGACGTGAACCCCGACGGCGACGTCGCCCTCAGCGAGGAAGCAGTGGAAGAATTCGTCATGCCCGGCTGCGTGCAGTGCGGCTCGCAGCGCCTGAAGCCAGACGTAGTCTATTTCGGTGAGCCAGTGCCTACCTACAAAAAGGACGCCGCCTATGCGATGGTCAACGCGGCGGACTCGGTGCTCGTTGCCGGTTCTTCGTTGGCGGTCATGAGCGGCTTTCGGTTCGTCCTGGAGGCCAAGAAACAAGGCAAGCGCGTGGCCACCATCAATGGAGGGCCGGGACGCGCCGACGATCGCGTCGACACCCTGTGGCGCACCCAGGTGGGCCCGGCTTTCGACGCGATCCTGGATGAGCTAGAACTCTAAAGCTGCTCCAGTTCTTCGAGCACCACGTGGCATACCCGCTTGTCCAAGGGCATGTCTTCGTGGCGGATTATCGCGCGGCGCTCGATGTCCTGGATGTAAATGTTGCGCACCTGAGGGCCGTTGAGGAAGCAGGTGTTGGGTGGAACCACGACGGCATCGGAGCGCGTGGCGATGCACGTATAGCTCACACCGGGTTCGACCTCACTGTCGCGGTTCGTTGCCTCCACGACCTCGCTGCCGACTACTTGCTGCATGCCGGCGGGGCCAAACCAGCCGTCGATAAGCGTGCGCACGACCTCTTCCTGGCGCTCGCCACGGAAGAGGGGGCTGGCAATTCCGCCCTGGGTCGTGCCGTGGTTGGGCGCACTGATGCAGACAACGTGCCGTACAAACTCCGCGCCGTCGTGCATGCGCATCCAATAGCGAGCCAGCAATCCGCCCTGGGAATGCCCCACGAGGATCACCTTTTCCGCGCCGGTGACGGCAAGGACGGCGTTGATGTAGGCGTCGAGCTGCCGGGCGGATTCCTGCAGGGGAGCGGTGGCGCGGGTCCCGTAGTCAGGGGCGAAGGTGGCCCAGCCAGCGGCGCGGAGCATGTCTGCGAGGACTTGCCAGACGCCTTTACTGTCGCAGGTTCCGTGGATCAAAATAACCGGCCAGGGTCGTTCGGCGGTGGGGCGCGCGGACCAGTCGTCTTCGCACACGCCTCGCGTCCGCCTGCGGGCACCGAGGGGGAGTGTGGTCATGGGATTGCAGTTTACCCTTGACGCCCCTCCAACTTTTTTACTAAGCTAAGGCTTGCCTAATACGGGCCGGGCGGTGAGCTCCACACCGCACGCGTTACCGGATTAGTCATGGGGATAGAGCCCGTCGCCTCACCGCGGCGGGCTTCTTTCATGGATACACTCGCGAGCATGACCGACCTGCAGCATGTCCACTCCGTCAACGAAGCGATTTCCCGCCTCAGCGAGCTCTATGACAGTTCTTGCGAGCTGGCACGTCACGCTCTCGCCTCGGGGGACCACGACGCCTACCGCCACGTGGTCTACCCGAAGATCACCGTGGATATCCGCCAATGGACACCCATCGACCGCTCTGAGCCCTTCGGCTACGTGGACCAAGAGGGCCGCTACTCGGCAGTGATATCAAAACCATGGCTGATTCGTAGTTACCTCACGGAGCAGCTCACGCGGCTCACCAATAACTACCCCTGCGATATCTACGTCGGTCAATCGGATGAGCGCATCCCGCCGGAATATATCCGGGGGATTACAGAAATTCCCCAGGACCGCGGCGATATACCCCGGCCCACCCTCGATGCGGTTCATGACGGGATCGTTGACGGCGCGTGGAAGGCCTTTCACGGGAAAGAAAAGCCGCTGTTCCACTTCGGCCCGCAGCGCTTCGACATCGCCTGTGCTCGCATCGAGCACTACACCGGCATCGAGGTGGACACCGTGCAGAAGTACATCCTGTTCACCAACTACGCCATGCACACCACCGAGTTCGTCAAGTTCGGCCTGCGCGAACTCTCACGTGAGGATTCACGCTACACCGCGCTCGTGCTGCCCACGGGGGAGACCATCCACTCCAATGACGCGGTGCTTCTCGACGTCGACGAGCTCACCCTCACCTCCCGCTACCAGATGCCCCGTTTTGATCTCATCACCGCCGGCGGAGATGGCATCACCATGATCAACATTGGCGTGGGCCCCTCTAACGCCAAGACCATCACAGATTGCCTGGCGGTGCTGCGCCCGGAGGCCTGGATCATGATCGGCCACTGCGCAGGGCTCGATGGCCGCATGCGCATCGGCGACCTCATCCTGGGCAACGCCTACCAGCGCGAGGACCACATCCTCGATGGCACCGTCACCACCAGCAACCCGATTCCCGCCATTCCAGAAATCCAGCGCATGCTGGAGGCCGCCGTCGAAGAGGTCTATGGGAAAGACAATTCGCTCATGCGCACCGGCACGGTGCTCTCCACCGATGACCGCAACTGGGAGTGGCGCACCTCCCGGGACTTGTGGGAATGGCTGCGCCACTCCACCGCGGTGGCCGTGGACATGGAATCCTGCACCCTCGCTGCCAACGGCTACCGCTACCGCATCCCGTATGGCACTCTGCTGTCGGTGTCCGATCTACCTTTGCACGCCGTGCCCAAGCTTCCCGCCCAAGCGCAGGCCTTTTACTCGAACTCGAAGGAAGCCCACGTCATGTGTGCGGTGCGCGCGGTGGAGGCTTTGGCGGAGAATCCGGAGCGGCTGCGCACCCGCAAACTGCGCCGAACGGTGGCGGAGGTTCCGTTCCGCTGAGGTAGATGATTAGACTGAGGGAAATGCACAATCTGGCGAAGGAGACCTAGACGATGAGCACCCCGGAGTGGTGGAACCCGGAACGCGAGAACCTGACGTGGGAGGTCTTCGGTGAGGCCAGCCGCTACCTTTCGCAACAAATCGTGGATTCGGGCTGGTTCCCGGATCTCATCGTGGGCGTGGCCCGCGGAGGCCTGATCCCTGCAGGCGCTATTGGTTATGCCATCGGCGTCAAAGAAATGGGCGCTATCAACGTGGAGTTCTACACCGATATCGGTGAGACCCTGCCGGAGCCGATTCTCCTTAACCCGCAGCTGGATACGGATTCGCTCAAGGACAAGAAGGTCCTCGTCGTCGATGACGTAGCGGATTCCGGCAAGACCCTCGACCTCGTGGTCAACCTGCTCGAGCAGACCGCGTCCGAGGTCAAGTCCGCCGTCATCTACACCAAGCCGACCACCATTTTTGAGCCGGACTTCTCGTGGAAGAAGACCGACCAGTGGATCAACTTCGCGTGGTCCGTCCTGCCGGTCATCACCCGCGATGGTTCCTTCAAAGACGGCCACTAATGTCTGACCGTTCCGCCGGTTCTTTCCGCGCGGCCTTCAGCTCGCCCGCCCGCTTCCGCAAGGAGGTGTTTGGCGGGCTTGCTGTTGCGCTGGCCCTCATCCCGGAAGTCTTAAGTTTCTCCATCCTCGCCGGGCTCGACCCCAAGGTGGGGCTCTTCGCCTCCGTCATCATGGCGATGTCCATCGCCATCACTGGCGGGCGCCCAGCCATGATCTCCGCCGCGGCGGGCTCTGTCGCCGTGGTCATCGCACCCCTGGCCCACGAGCATGGCCTGCAGTACGTGCTCCTGACCATCTGGATGGCGGGCATCCTGCAAGTAGTGATGGCAATGCTGGGCGTCGCCAAGCTCATGCGTTTCATCCCCCGCAGCGTCATGCTGGGTTTCGTCAACGCGCTGGGCATCCTCATGTTCACCGCGCAGCTGGGTCACCTGTGGCAGGTGCCGTGGCTGGTCTATCCTCTCGTTGCTCTGGGCCTCGTCATCATGGTGGTGTGGCCGCGAATCACCACGGTGATCCCCGCGCCCCTCGTGGCGATTGTGGTTGTCACCATGTTGACTGTGATTTTCGGCTGGCAGGTTCCCGACGTCGCGGATCAGGGCGAGCTGCCGACCTCCCTGCCCGGTTTCGTCATTCCAGACGTGCCGTTTAGCCGCGAGACCTTCCTCCTCTGCCTGCCTTATGCATTGGGCGTGGCACTCGTCGGACTCATGGAATCCCTGCTCACCGCCAAGCTTGTCGACGACCTCACGGATACCCACTCCGATAAAACGCGCGAATCCGTGGGCCAGGGCATCGGCAACATGCTCGCCGCTGCCATCGGCGGCATGGGCGTGTGCGCGATGATTGGCCAGACCATGATTAACGTCAAGGAATCGCAGGCACGCACGCGCTTGTCGACGTTCCTCGCCGGCGTCTTCCTCCTTATCCTCATCCTCGTGTTGGGGGACACCGTAGGGAAAATCCCCATGGCTGCTCTTGTGGCGGTCATGTTTATGGTGTCCTTCCACACCGTGGATTGGCGCTCGGTGCGCACGATTCACCGCATGCCTCTGAGCGAAACCCTCGTCATGCTGGTGACGGTGATTGGCACCTTGGCCACGAATAACCTGGCGGTCGGTGTGATCCTCGGTGTGCTCACTGCCTCGGTGGCCTTTGCACGCCGCGTCGCCCACCTCGTGTCGGTGGAGCTAGAGGGCAACGTCTACACTGTGCGCGGCCAGCTCTTCTTCGCCTCCTCGAACGATCTGGTCTACGCCTTCGATTACACCCTGCCGGTGGAGAAGGTCATCGTGGATTTCTCAGAGGCCGATATTTGGGATGCCTCAACCGTGGCGGTGCTCCAGGCTGTGGAAAGCAAGTACGCAAGCCGTGGAATAGCGGTGGAATTCCGGGGCCTTGATGGTGTTAGCCTCGCGCGTTACCAGCGGATCTCAGATTTGGGTTAGGTAAACCTACCAGAAAAAGTGTTATGACGTGCGAGTTTGCTTAAGATCACCTTGCTAGCGCGCCCGATTTTTTTCTGTATTGTGGGAACAACACACGAAAGGAATAACTCTTATGGATGAGAAACTGCAAACGCTCCTCAACGCCCAGGTCAATAATGAGCACGGCGCAGCCCTGATTTACACTCAGCTGGCCTACGAGATGGACAACCTGTCCTTCCCAGGCATGCGCGATTGGTTCTTCAAGCAGGCAGAGGAAGAGCGCGAGCACGCACAGAAGTTCGCCGAGCACCTGTTGGACCGCGGCTACCGCGTCGAGCTGGAGGATATCCAGGTCGGCTCCGTCAAGGCCGCCACCCCGCTCGATGCTTTTGAGGCATCCCTCGCGCATGAGCAGAAGGTCTCGGAGCAGATCCGAGAGATCGCCCGCACCGCAGATGCGGCTGGGGACCTGGATTCCCGTGGTCTCATCAACTGGTTCCTCGAGGAGCAGGTTGAGGAAGAGTCCTCCGTGTCTGAGATCATTGACCAGCTCAAGCTGGTGGGCAATGACGGTTCTGGCCTGCTGCGCGTCGATGGCTCGCTGGCGCAACGGTAACGAAGCCATATAGTTTGCGCGGATTCTCCCACGGCCCCCTGCGGTTGGTGGGAGAATTTTTTTATGACTACAACGCGCCTCATGCTCATCTGCGGTGCCCTTGCCGGGCTAGCGATTGCATTGGTCGGTGGCATGTGGCTGGCGGCAACCAACATGGCTCTGGGAACCTTTTTCTTCGCCCTCGCGGTGATGCTCGGCCCGTTTGCCGGGCTTGCCCTCTTATTGTGCGCCGCCGCGGCGGCGACGGCGCTGAGCCGCTCCCTGTTTAGCGTGGGCGGGCTATTCCTCGTGGGGGCAACCTCGACGCTGTGGGCGCATGGCACACTATCGCTTCCGCTCTTCGTAGCGGGCACGCTGACTGGCGCTCTTGCGGTCTGGCTACACTGGGCGCATGGCCACTTTGCTCTTCGACCTCTACGGCGTGCTCATGCGGTCAGCTACGCCCGTCGGGAACGCTGAGCTGGAGGATTACCTCCGTCCCGACAATGTAGAGCACTTTTGGTCTCTTTATGAGGAGTTTCGCCCTGCATATGACGCTGGGCACCTGAGCGATGCGCAATACTGGGGCCGCATTCGCGCGCTGGCCGGTCTCGCTCCTTTTGATGTCAGTCACGCCATCGAATTGGATACCGAGCACCTGCTGGTAGCCGACGAAGAAATGGTTCGTGCGGTCCTAGGGTTTATTGGCCAGGGCCATAGTGTTGGCATCCTGGCGAATGTGCCAGCGGCATTGGGAACCAGGATCCGCCAGACGCAGCCTTGGCTGGAAGAATGCGCCGCCGTGACGCTGAGCTGCGATATCGGGGTGGCCAAGCCGGATCCGGAAGCCTACCTCGTGGCCGTGGATGCCCTCGGGGCCCAGGCCAAGGACACCCACTTCTTCGACGATCGGCCGGACTTCGTCGCCGGTGCTCAGCACCTTGGGCTCAAGGCCCACCTTTTTACGGGAATTACTTCAATCCCCTTCTAGGCAGCTTTGGCCTCGCGGCCGAGATCGAGCGGCACCCGCAGCAGAGGATCCAGCGCCACAGCGCGGGTGCAGGCGCGAACAATCTCGGTGTGCGAGGGAACCATGCGCAGCTCCACTGGGTGGTCGGTGGCCTGGCGTACAGCGGAAGCAAAGAGCTTCGGCGCTGCCGGATCATCTGAGAAGGCGCCGCCGGCTACCACGAGGGTGTCCGGTTTATGCTCAGCCAAAAGCTCAGCGGCGGTGGCGCCGAGGGAGCGTGCGCGGTCGTCGAGAAGCGCTCGCGTCTCATCGTCAGCGTTCGCAACCACGTCTGGGAAAGACTCCTCACCTGTCACATCGAGCACCGCCTGCGTAGCGAGAGAGTCAGGGTCATCGATGTCGAGCTGCACGATCTCATCGCCGACTGTGAGCGCAGCACCGACGGAGTCATCCGCGTAGAGCACCATGACGGGCTTCTCCGCTCCCATCTCCGTCGACTGCGTCTCTGAGCCGAGGATCGCCGGGATGACGGAAGACACAACTACCGGAACGCCGAACTGATACTCCAGGCGGCTGGCGATGTCCATTTCGTCCCACCCCAGGTTGTGGGCGGTGATGCGCCCGGCCTCGTTGACGCTGCCGGAGGTGGTCACGCCGACTGACACCAAGCGGCGATCCAGGCCGGCCATGAGGCGATTAACGCCAGCGATGATGTGCTCGATGACGTCACTCGCGCTCAGGCGAGAAACCGGTGTAGCCACGTCTTCCTTGCGGAGTGTGCGTCCCTGCGTGTCAAAGAAGGCGATGTGGGTAAAGGCGGTACCGACGGCAATGCCGGCCAGCATCCAGTCATTATCCGCTACCTCCAAGGGCACTGTGGGGCGCCCGCGACCGCGGGACTGCGTCAAATCCGTGCGCTGGCGGATCAGTCCAGCACCCAAAAGCGCGGCGGTGGCGCGGGTGATTGTGGGCTGGGAGAGTCCCGTGGCTTCGACAAGCTCACTGCGGGTGACAACGGGGTTGAGTCGAATGATGTGGAGGCACTTCGCCGCTGGGGTGCGGGGGCGCGTGAACACGGGACCGGATTTAATCATGGCGTCAAGTATAAATTCACCAGACCGCATTGTCTAATAGAAATTAGGATTCAGTAGACATCATGGTCTAGAAATGCGCCTGCGATAGAGTGATACCCATGGATTCTGTTGCTGTGTACTGCGGCTCCGCCGCCGGAAACTCTGAGGCCTATAGCCACGCCGCGCACCATTTGGGGGAGGAGCTCGCGCGCCGAAACCTCACCCTGGTCTATGGCGGTGGTGACGTAGGCCTGATGGGTATCGTTGCGGACTCCTGCCTTGCCGCCGGCGGAACCGTCATTGGAGTAATCCCGCGCCAGCTCGTCGATTACGAGCTTTCCCACCAGCGGGTAACCCAGCTCGAGGTGGTCGATACCATGGCCCAGCGCAAGACGCGCATGGAGGAGCTCGCCGATGCCTTCGTGTGCCTGCCGGGTGGCGTGGGGACCCTGGAGGAGCTCACCGAGGTCCTCACCTTGCAGCAGTTGGGCAACATCGATGGCCCGGTGGGACTCGTAGACGTGAACGGCTACTGGCAGCCGTTTAGAAGAATGTACTCCGCAATGGTGCAGGAGGGGTTTGTCCAAAAACGCTTCCTCGATGCGCTCGTGGTCAATGCCGATCCAGCTGAAGTGCTGAACGAATTCGCATCCTGGGTGAGCCCGGGTAGCAAGTGGAGCAACAATTAGCTAACAACCTGGTAAATAAGGCGGCGCCGGGTTGGCCCAAACCCCCGGTTCTTCGTTAGACTTCGCCCTTATGAGTTTTGACCAGAACGCAGAGCGCCAGCCTTCGCTGCTGGACGCGTCGTGCGATAACTTCGTCCACGACCTCGCGCAGCTCACGCCCACCGATGCCACCGCGTGGGGAATCCCCGGCTTCGATGGGGAGCTGGAGGATTTCTCCCCGGAGTACTACTCCTCCGTGGCGGATCGCACCCGTGAGATGATGGCGGATCTCGATGCACTCGATGACACCACCGACGAATCTGACGATGACGACGATTTCGACGAGGTGGACTACGTCACCGCCGCCGTCCTGCGCGACCGTCTCTGCCTGGATCTTGACCTGCACCATGCTGGTGAGGACATCCGTTGTCTTAATAACATTGCTTCGCCGGTGCAGACCATCCGCGACACCCTGATGCTCATGCCGAAGGACACTCCGGAACAGCTCGACGCCCTGCGCTCGCGCCTGTCGAAGGTGCCGGCATCCCTCAGCGGGTACAAGGAGTCCCTCACCGAGGCGGCGTCGCGTGGCATGGTGGCGCCCCAACGCCAGATCTCGGAAGTATTCGTGCAGAGTGAGCGGCTTGCCGACGCCGGCTCCATGCTCGAGGACCTTGGTGTGGAGGGCCCCGAGGTGGACGCGGCCAAGGAAGCCTTCGGCGAATTCGCCGATTGGCTTTCCAACGAGCTGCAACCGCAGGCTCCGTCCCAGGACGCAGTGGGCCGGGAGCGCTACGAGCGCTTCTCCAGGCTTTTCGTCGGGGATGCCGTGGACCTCGATGAGGCCTATGAGTGGGGCCTGGATCAGGTGCGTTCCATCAAGGCGGAACAAGAAAAGATCGCCCACGAGCTCTATGGCTCCGACGTGACGGTCCGCGCCGCGATGCGCAAGCTCAACGAGGAGGAGCGCTACCAGCTCCACGGCACCGACGCGCTGGTGGAGTGGATGCAGTCCACCGCGGATCGCGTCATTAAGGACCTCGACGGAACCGCCTTCGATATCCCGGAGGCCGTTAAAGAAATCGAGTGCTGCATCGACCCGGCCGGCACCGGCGGTATCTTCTACACCTCGCCGTCGGATGACTTCTCCCGCCCCGGCCGCATGTGGTGGTCCGTACCGGCTGGTCAGGAGCTTTTCCACACCTGGCAGGAACTAACCACCGTCCACCATGAGGGCGCGCCGGGCCACCACCTGCAGATTGGTGCCGCGCTGACCCAGCCTGACCTCAATCTGTGGCGCCGCGCGGTGACCTGGAACTCTGGCCATGGTGAAGGCTGGGCTCTGTACGCTGAGGCACTCATGGCGGAGCTGGGTTACATGGATGACCCAGGTTTCCGCATGGGGCTTCTCGACGCCCAACGTTTCCGCGCCGCCCGCGTCGTGGTGGACATCGGACTCCACTTGGGTAAGCCTTTGCCGGATTGCAACACGTCCGGTGTCTGGGATAAGTCCCACGTTAAGACCTTCATGCGTGAGAACACCGCGATGGATGATGCCAACCTCTCCTTCGAGGTCACCCGCTACCTGGGCTGGCCGGGTCAGGCTCCCTCCTATGCCTTGGGCCAGCGCCTGTGGCAGCAAACCCGCGACGCTGCGGTGGAGCAGGGCATGGACGTACGCGATTTCCACTCCCAGGCATTGGCCCTAGGCTCTGTGCCGATGTCGATCCTGCGCGAGACAATTCTGGACTAAAACCCCAGGTCGCTTCTTAGACTCTTGGATTTATCCACACCTCACTCTTGGATTTATCCACTAGTGACTCTGTGATTTATCCACTTGTCGAGCTAACATGCATGGTATGTACCTGCCCCGAATCGTTGATGCAGAAGTCGAGAGAGGGCTCCGTGTTTCGGGAGCCCTCTTCCTCAAAGGCCCCCGTGCAAGTGGGAAAACATCAACAGCACGCCAATTCGCAAAGTCCGTCATTCAACTTGACCGTGACTCCCCAGAAGCAAACCTTGCGCGCATGCAACCGGCTTTGGGGCTTCAAGGGGCGCGGCCGCGGCTTATTGATGAGTGGCAGGTTGTCCCTGCTATCTGGAATGAAGTGCGCCATGCAGTTGATGACTCACCGGAGAAAGGACAGTTTCTCCTTACAGGCTCCTCCACGCCCAATGACGATGCCACCAGGCATTCGGGCGCAGGCCGTATTCGTTCTATTCAATTGCGCACGTTGAGTTTGGCAGAGCGAGAACTTGCTGCTGAGCGGGTATCACTGGGCGCCATCATTGCTGGCAATCAAGAGCCTACAGCCGGGACGGACGCCACCGTGGCGGATTATGCCCGATGGATCGTTGCTGGTGGTTTTCCGGAGTTCTTTGACCTTGATCCGCTCGACGCGCAGGAAGGGATGGAATCCTACCTCACGGAGATGAGCGAGCACGATTATCCGGAGCTTGGCGGACCGCGCCGCGATCCGCGCCGTTTCCAGTCTTTCCTTCATGCCTATGCCGGACTAGTTGCCCAGCCGGCCACCGCTGCAGCGATTCGTAAACGCATAGGAGAACTCAGCAGCGCTACCTCGACACCAGCCGCAGAAACTGTGAACGTCATTCACGATTTTGCTACGCGCCTCTTCCTTATTGAGGATCAACCAGCTTGGTCACCGCGTACGAGGTCGAAGACTTCCATGGTCCAAATGCCTAAACGCCAGCTTGCCGATCCCGGTTTGGCTGCTGCTTTGTTGGGAACGGGTCCAGATAAACTGCTTGGGGATTTAGAGACATTAGGCATCCTCTTCGAGGCGCAACTTGTGCACGATCTGCGCGTCTATGCGCAGGCACTGCGTGCGCGCGGAGTATTCCACCTGAGGGATATGAAGGGGCGCGAAGAAATTGATGCAGTAGTGGAGCTTCGAGATGGTTCGTGGGTGGGATTTGAGGCGAAACTTTCGCACAACGAGGTCGATGCAGCGGCAGCACACCTTAAGCACGTAGCCGCTAAGCTTTCTTCGCCTCCAGCAGCGCTGATAGTTGTGATTCCCAGCGGTCCAGCTTTCCAACGTCCGGATGGGGTCTGGGTGGTACCACTAGCGGCGCTTGCGGAATAGCCCCAGAATCTGCGGCAGGTAGCCGGCGATGACCAGCACGATGATGAGCCGGATAATCTGCACGGCCACCACGGCGGGACCCGCCCCTCCTTCTGCGGACAGCGCGAGAACCGTCTCCAGCGCGCCGGGCGAGGTGGCGAGGTAAGCCTCAAAGTAGGTGATGTTTAGCCACGCGGTCAACGGCAGGGCGGTCAGCGCGCACACGCCGATCACGACAATGATGAAGAGGATCGTCGCCGGTAGCTGCTTGGCGAAGGCCCGCAGTGCCGGTACCGACAGCCCGCCACCACAGACCCAGCCGATGGACATGAATGCCATGATCTTGAACACGTAGAGCGGCTCTAAGGTGTGGCCGGCTGGGATAATCTGCGCGACCAGCACCGTCAAGATGAGCGGACCTAGCACCGCAGCCGCAGGCAAACGCACGAGCTTGCCTAGCTTCTCACCAACCACGGCGATAGCGAGGGTCAGCAGCACAATCCACCACGTGACCTCGCCGTCAACGCTCATGTCGACGCCTTCGCCCGCAGGAGCATCTAACAAAGAAACCACCAAAGGGAGCGATACCGACACCGCCAGAAGGCGCAGATATTGCGTCAGCGCCACGTAGCGGTAGTCCGCACCCAGCTCGCTAGCCAGCGCGGGCATGAGCGAGGCTCCGCCGGGCAGCATGGATAAAATGCCCGTCTCCCAGGAAATATCCTTCGGCTGTGAGCGGTGTAGCAGAACACCGCCAGCGACACCGATAAGCACGGTGATGAGGGACATCGTCACCGCAGCCGGCACAAAGCCAATGAGCGTGGAGGCAGGCACAAGGGTCAGCGGTATCCCCGCCATCATTCCGATGAAACCGCGAGCGACAGCATAGAAGCGATCGTTGACGGAAAGCTCCTTGCCCGTCGTCAGTGCCATGGCGCCGGAGACCACGATGGCGCCCAGAATCCAGGCGGCGGGCACGTGCAGGTAGCTGAATACTGCCCCGAGAGCAACAGATCCCGGGGCAACGATGGCCCACCTTGCACGCACAGACATGCAATCGAGTTTAATGATGGTCATGGGCTTTGGATTGAGTGGTTGGGCGATTCTCACTATTGGAGCTGCCGTGGCCGGATGGATCGACGCCGTTATTGGTGGCGGCGGCCTCGTCCTTATTCCGCTCATCATGGCGGTGGCACCGCAGCTTGCTCCCGCCGCCGCCCTAGCCACAAACAAGGTGGCGGCGGTATCTGGCACAGCGTCCGCGGCCATTACGCTCGTCAGGAAAGTCCGCCCGCCGAAGGGCGAGCTCATCCGTATGGGTCTTATCGCCCTTGTATGCTCCAGCCTCGGCGCCACGGCGGTCGCGCTCATCGACAAAGACATCATGCGCCCAGTCATCATTGTGCTCATGGTGGCGGTGGGTACCTTCGTGGCTTTCCGTCCAAGCTTCGGCAGTGGCGAAGGAGACGGTATCCGCGGCGGCTGGCGCACGTGGGCCGGGTTAGCCGCCGTGGCGGCCATTGCCTTCTACGACGGCATCTTTGGCCCCGGCACCGGCATGTTCCTCATCATGGCATTTACAGCCATCTTCTCCCAGAACTTCCTTACTTCCGCCGCGATGTCCAAGGTGGTCAACACGTGCACCAACGTTGGCGCGCTCATCGCCTTCATTCTGGGCGGGCACGTGGTATGGGGCCTGGCCTTAGTTCTCGCAGCAGCAAATATCCTCGGCGCGCAGCTGGGCGCGCGAACCGTCCTCGGCGGCGGCACCAAGCTCATCCGCTATGCACTCCTCACCCTCGTCGTGGTGATGAGCATGTACCTAGCCTGGCAGCAGTGGGGTTAAAACCTGTTCTTCGTCTTTGCGGTGGCCACCGCATTCCACGGGTCCTCGGGCCACGGGTGTTTGGGGTAGCGCCCGCGCATGTCGGCGCGCACCCCGGCATAGGGCCCGGACCAGAAGCTGGCCAAGTCATCGGTCACAGCAAGCGGCCGCCCGGCGGGAGACAGTAGATGGAATTGCACGCGGTGGCCGCAGTATTCGGGGGACTCCTCCAAACCAAAACACTCCTGCAACTTGATGGAGACCACCGGGCGCTCGCCGGACCAATCAATCCTTGCATCACGCCCGGACGGCACCGGCAAACGTTCCGGCGCGAGCTCGTCCAAGCGGCTGGCTTCGGGCCACGGCAGCAATCGTTGCAGCGCCGGATACATGTCTGGGCGCCCGCCAATCGCCAACTCATGCAGCTCCGGATCCAGCCACTCAAGGTTGGCATTGTCGATATCTGGCCAGGGCTCTCCGTAGGCCCGATACAGATGCCGCAGACGTTCCCGCAGGTTCTGGGCCTTCTCGCTGAAGTGGAACAAGCTTAAGCCCTGTCCGGACTTACGCAGTGCCTCCACCGCCTCATCGCCAGAGACCTTCACGGGCGTCTCCGACAACACGATGGCACCTGCCGCACGCACGCGCACGCCGCGGACCTTGGAGCCGTCGAGAAACGCTCGCGTCTCTTCGGTCACGCCGATAATGCTGAGCGCATCCTTTTCCGCGATGGGCACTGCTTCACGAATGATGGCGTTACCGGATTGCGCCAACGAGACCTCAGCCACCGCCAACCAGTCAGCTCCCTGTTCACCGTTGAGTAGCCGCGCGCGGGTACCGCTCGCTAACAAGTACTCCTTGTCAGCCACGCGCTTAGCCACGAACTCCGGGAAGGCGCTAGCGACCACCACGCCTGGGTCCACCGGCCCGTTGTTGGGCACCAAGCGGGCAAGCCGCTTCGGGTCCGAATCATCCAGACGAGCAATCGTGCGTGCTGCCCCCGCACCGTACTTCAACAGTGCCGCGCCCCATCGCGGGTGCACCGGCAAAAGCGCCAACTCTTCAGTGGCATGAAGCAGATCTAGGGTGCGGTGGGCGTCGGCAAGCGCAGCCTTCGGCGGTTGATCAAGCAAGGGGAAGTCCGGTCCCGCGCCCCAACAGTCCATGAACAGCGCCGCCTGCGTGAGGTCCGCGGAAAGGATTTCTGGAATCACGTGCGGAGAAAAGTGCTGGTAATCCTCCTGCGAATAGCAACGGACGACGGTACCCGGCGCCTCACGCCCGGCACGTCCAGCGCGCTGATCGGCGCTGCTTTTCGACGTCGACACCGTCACCAACCCACTCATCCCGCGCTGCGCATCCCGCTTGGGCACGCGGGACAAACCGGCATCGATGACGGTGCGCACGCCCGGCACGGTCAGCGAGGACTCCGCAATAGACGTCGCCACCACGATGCGCTGTTCTCGCGTATACAGCGCCGCGTCCTGCTCCTGCGTCGTTTGGCGGCCGTGGAGCGGGAAAACGTTGTGGCCGCTCAAGGCATCACACACCAGGTTGACCTCGCGCACACCCGGCACAAAGACCAGAGTGGACTCGTGCTGCCGCGCGGCAACCTTGGCCACGCCTTTCCAAAACTCCCGATCGCCCGCGGCACGTCCCGGAATCGGTTCATAGGAAATGTCGAGCGGGTACGTCACTGCCTCAGTGGAATGGATCGGTGCCCCTCCCATGAGCTGGGAGAAGCGGGAGGCGTCGACAGTCGCGGACATGGCAATGACCCGGAAATCATCGCGGAGCTGCGCCAACTCCAAGCACATGCCCAGCACCAGATCGGTATCGAGCTGGCGTTCATGCACCTCGTCGATGGCTACGGCATCAACACCAGTGAGTTCCGGATCCCGCAGCAGTCGGCGCAACAGCACGCCGGGGGTAACAAACTCGACGTCCTGACCTTTGCGGGAATCACCGCGCACCGCATAGCCGATGCGCTGGCCTGACAACTCTTGAAGGCGGTTTGCCGCCGCACGCACAGCTACTCGGCGCGGCGCGGTGACGAGAACCTTGCCCTCCACTTGGTTAGCCAGTGCCGGCGGAACGAGCGTGGTCTTACCCGTGCCGGGCGGGGCCTGGACGACGACGTGGCCTTCGGAAGGAAGCGAATCAATAGTCTCTAGGACGGGGAGTCCTTTGCCGATCGCCTTGAGATCAAACATCGAGATCCTGGCGCTCCCACCTATCTTCGTTGTCCTCCAGCTTGCGCACCACACGTCCCGGTGAGCCCAAGACCAGCGAGTTATCCGGGATATCCTTAGTCACCAGCGTGCCCGCTCCCACGACGCAGTTCTTGCCGATTGTCACGCCCGGCAACACAGTGACATTGGCACCAAACCACGTGTTATCGCCGACGCTGATAGGCTTCGCAATCTCCCAACCTTCTGCCCGCATCTCATGATCGTTGACAGGATGCCCCACGGTAATAAGCGAGCAGTTCGGACCGATCATGACGTGATTTCCGAGGGTTACAGGCGCCTGCGCCAGGATCGTCGCACCAAAGTTGATGAAGACGCCCTTTCCGATGGTCACATTGCAGCCACACTCCAAGTTGAGCGGGACGTGCAGCCCGGGAACCTCGGACTCGGGCGAAAGCAGCTCTCGCAAGATCTCCTTCGCGCGCTCTGGGTTGGTGTTGTGCAGCTCATTGAGCTCCTTGACCAGCAGGAAGCCGCGTCGATGTTCGGCGCTGACCTCCTCGTTGACACCGGGCATGAACCACTGCCCGCTGGTCATGCGCTCAAAGGATCCTTCGTCTGGGTGATGCATGTCAGCCATCCTATTCCCTCGTCTTAGTCTCGAGTCAGAACATCGAGAGCGGCACGGTGAAGGAAAACCTTGGAGCGGCCTTGTTGGATTTCTTCGAGGATTCCTAAATCTACGAGATGTGCCAGCCACGCGCTGGCAGTTTGGCGTTTGACGAAGCCCATCTCTACCACGTCAGTAATGCGTACATAGGGCTTGATAAGAATGAGCTCGGCCATCTCGAGGGGATGGTTAATCACGCCCGCAGAACGTATTCGTTGCGCAGTGTTTTCCTGGATAGCCCGAAGCTGGGTAATCATTGAGGAGGCGTCGGCAGCCGCTGCGTGAACGCCGCGGATCATAAAGAGAAGCCAGTCTTGCCATGCTCCCTTGGCTGTAACAGCGTTGAGATAGCGATAGTAGTCTGCTTTGTTGTCGACGATATACCCGGACAGGTATAAAACCGGCAGCTCAAGAAGATCTTCTTGAATGAGGTAGAGGACGTTAAGGATTCGTCCAGTGCGCCCATTGCCATCGTAGAAAGGATGGATTGCTTCAAATTGATAGTGAAGCAGTGCCATTTTTACGAGGGAATCAACGTCGTGGCTGCAATATATATAGTCCTCCCACGCTGCGAGATGGCCCTCGATAATCTCCTTTCCTTCAGGTGGGGTGTAGAGCCGCTCCTTCGTTACAGGGTTACCGATAAATGTGCCCGGAAGTGAACGCACCTCGGCCTGAGTATCTAGAAGGGTGCTGCATACGATTTTTGCCGTCTTCTCGGATAGAGGTCGCTGCGATAGCGAGGAAAGTCCAGCGTGGAGCGCGGCGTTATAGCGAAGAGCCTCCTTGGTGGCAGGAGTCGGCTCAGCATCGACGTGCCACGCCGCACGGAAGAGCTCGTCATTAGTGGTGACGATGTTCTCAATCTCGGAGGAAGCACGAGCCTCACGCAGTGGAATCGTTGAGGTGATGATCTCCGGGTTGGGAATGAGCTGGCAGGCCGTACGCAGTTCAGCCAGTTTTTCCTTAGCATCGATGATGGCCTTAAGCACGGGAACGGTTTCCACCACTTCTGCTGGTGGGAGGGGCGGAAGCCCATTGTAGGGGGTGTCCGGGCTATAGGTTGGCATGGTAAAAGAATAGACATGTTGAGCGGATATGTCGATTTTTTCTAGAATTTTCGACATATCTGGGTGACTTGTCGATTGCGTCGACATATCGGCGTACCCTCAGACGTTGACGCGTTAACAAAATCATGAAAGGCATCCTTATGGCGAAAATCGGCATCATCCTCGGCTCTACCCGCGACGACCGCGCCGGGCTGGCCATCGCCCAGTGGGTCACCGACCTCGCTCAGGGCCGCGACGTGGACTACGAGCTCATTGACCTCAAGGCTTTCGATGTCCCGATCCTCACCACCTCCGTCATTCCTATGGCGGCAAACAAAAACTACGAGGACCCGAATGTGCAGGCCTGGTCCGATGCTATCGATTCCTGCGATGCCTTTATCTTCGTCACCCCGGAGTACAACCATTCCGTGCCGGGCGCGTTCAAGAACGCCGTCGATTCCCTCGGTGCCGAGTGGGTGGCCAAGCCGATTGCTTACGTGGGCTACAGCTTCAGCGGCGGCATCCGCGTGGTAGAGGCGTGGCGCCTCATCATGGCGAACTTCTCTATGCCGCAGCTGCGCACCCAGTTGGATATCTCGCTGAATACCGACATGAAGGATGGCACCTTCACCCCGGCTGATTTCAAGAGCGGGATCGTCGAAAACATCTGCGCCGAGCTGGAAGAAGCCCTATCCTAGGGCGCATGGAAAAAGTAGCAGTCGTTACAGGAGCGTCTTCGGGGATTGGGGAGGCGTCGGCAAGAGCGTTGGCGGCTGACGGCTGGCGTGTCGTCGTCGGCGCGCGGCGCGTCGAGCGCCTTGAGGCCCTCGCGAACGACATCGGCGGCGAGGCCTATGCCCTCGACGTCACTTCGGACGAATCCGTAGCCGAATTCGTTTCCCACCTCGACCGCGTTGACCTCTTGGTCAACAACGCCGGTGGCGCGAAGGGCCTGGAGCCCCTCGTGGAGACCACCATCGAGGATTGGCAGTGGATGTATGAGGTCAACGTCCTTGGCACCGTTCGCATGATCCAGGCACTCATGCCGAAGCTGCGAGGCGGGCTCATTATCAACATGGGCTCCGTGGCTGGGTGGAACGTCTACGAGGGCGGTTCCGGTTACAACGCCGCCAAGCATGGCGTCCGCGTGATTTCTCGTGCACTGCGTATTGAGGAGCACGGCGTTCGCGTTACCGAACTCGACCCAGGCCGTGTAGCCACAGAAGAGTTTTCCCTCAATCGTTTTCGGGGTGACGCCAAACGTGCCGCACAAGTTTATGACGGCGAGCTCAACCTCACCGCAGAAGACATCGCTGAGGCAGTGCGTTGGGTGGCGTCCCTGCCGGAGCACGTCAACATTGACACCATGACTATTAAGCCGCGTACGCAAAGCTAATTTACCTGTTTCGCTGCAGGTGAGACGCCTCTTATAGTGGCATGTGTTAGTGAAAACGCATGTGAGTATGGGGGTGTTAGGTGGCTTTCAGCGCCATAGTGGCCTTGATGGGTGTGTGGTTCGCGGCGATGGCTTCGCCGGGGCCAGATGTGGTTCAGATTATTCGTTTGGGTGCGCGTTCCACGCGTGCAGCGGTGTGGGCCGCAATAGGTAGCACGACTGGCTTGATGATATGGACCGTTGCTTCGCTGGCGGGGCTTACCGCGCTGATTTCGGCCCATCCTGAAATCCTTGTGGCGCTGCAGATTGCCGGCGGTAGCTATCTGCTATGGATGGCATTTTCTGCAATAAGCAGCGGCATTAAAGAGCGTCGTGCTCCAGCAACCATGAATCCTCAACCGCGCGGGTTCACCCCGGACGGCATCATCAAACTCGGTACGGCGTACCGCATGGGCCTGGTCAGCGATCTTTCTAATCCCAAGGTGCTCATCTTCTTCGGCGCTATCTTCGCCAACTTCATCGATCCGGGCATGGGCTTGAGCGCGAATGCCACGGTTGGTTCTGTGCTGATTATTGAAAGCCTCATTATTTTTGTCGGCGTTGCGTTGTGCACCCGTGCGGTGGCGAAGTGGATGGCAAAGAACTCCGCCGGGGTAGATATCTTCAGCGGAGTCGTGTTTGCCCTGCTTGGCGTCATCATTCTGGCAGAGGGAATTCTTGCGCTTTGAGCTGGGTATGCTGGTCAACATGCTAGAAGTCTCAATTAAGGGAGAATCAATTAAGCTCGGTCAGTTCCTCAAACTGGCTTCCTTGGTCGCGACCGGGGGTGAGGCCAAAGAACTCATCGAGCAGGGTCAGGTCACCGTCAATGGGGAAGTAACTAAGCAGCGCGGAGCAACGCTGGCGCTTGGCGACGTCATCTGCGTCTCCGACACTTGCGCCCGCGTCGTCGAAGACGACGACGATTATTTTGATGAGGCTACCGCCGATGATGACTTCGACCCGGAGAAGTGGAGGAACCTTTAATGCCCGCTTTTGAAGCTGAAGTAGGAATGCCCTACTGGATTACTCTGGCCAGTTCTGATGTGAAGGCCTCCGAGAAGTTTTACTCGGCCGTGCTGGGCTGGGAATTCGAAGATGGCATCGCCCGTCTTCAAGGTCTGCCGATTGCAGAAATTGTTCCGGGCCAGGACACCTGGGCTACCTATTTCCTCTCCCGCGACTTGGAAGCCGATTGCGCCCGAGTAGAACAACTCGGCGGAAAAATCCTCGCTTTAGGTGCCCCGCTGGCGCTCGTACTCGACAAGTCCGGTGCCATGTTTGGCTTGACGCAGCCGGAGCTCGACCGCTTCGTCGCCGGCGGTGAGCCTGGCACCCCGGTGTGGCACGAGCTGACGGTCTCGGAGGATTTTCACTCAGCGCTGGACTTTTATGGTGAGCTCTTCGATTGGGAAATCCGTGGTGATGAGCATTATGCGGTTGCGGAGGAAGAAGGCGCTGCCTTCGCTGGGTTCTGGCATGCGGAAGGTTTGCCGAGTTTCTGGCAAACATACTTGGGTGTGCGGGATATCGAGCAAGCAGCGAAGGCCGTGATTGATAACGGCGGAAAGATCATTCGCGAACCCCACGATTCACCATTCGGCCGATTGTGCCTGATTGAGGATTCCACGGGTGCGACGCTTACCTTGTGCGAGGTCGAGGATGCCCCTGAAGAACCCGTCGAGCTCTAGGGTTACGGAGGTCGTTCTCCGCATTCCGCCTGGCAACGTCTCCACCTACGGAGAGATCGCCAAAGTCGTAGGGGTCGGGGCGCGCTATGTGGGCTGGGTGATGGCGAAAAGCGAAGATCTGCCCTGGTGGCGTGTGGTCAACAGTACCGGCCGCGCGCACACCTCCGCTGCCCAAGCCCATTGGGATGCCGAAGGCATTCCACACCGCGGCGACAGTGTGGTGCTCGCTGAATGTGGGCTGGATGCGGCGGACCTCAATTACCTCCTCTAAGCCGAGCGCCAATGTGGTTCGTCGTTTTAAGCGACGAACCTAGTTATCTAGAAGGGGATTTCTTCATCTCCCTTGCCATAAGCGGTCTTCTTATTTTTGTTTGCTTGCTGTTCTTGGTCTAGCTCGGCTTTCAGCTCCTGAGCTTCCCGGTGCTTCCTAGCGCGGTAACCTTCAATATCTTGCGCAACGCTTCGCGCCCAGCGCTTGTTCTTTGGTGCTAGTGGCCCGGAAGGTTCCGTGATTGCCCAGGTTCCATCCTCAAAGAGCCAGACCACATCCCCGGTATCGGGGTCCAAAAAATAGAACGCCCGCCCATCGGTCTTCATGTTGTGGTGATGCTGGCACAACGCCACCATGTTGTCCGGATGCGTTGGCCCACCATCGGCGTAGTTAATACGGTGGTCTAACTGACACAGCCACGCCGGCATTCCGCAGCCAGCCGCACGGCAGGTGCCATCGCGCCCTTCAACATATTTGCGAACCAACGTGGCTGGTCCGTAGCCATTAGTGGCTTCTGGCTTGGTGCTCAAGTCCCTTTTCGTTACGGCTTGTGCTGGGATATTCTCTACCTGCCAGCCGTGCCCTTCTACATATACTGGCGCGTCTTCGACATCACTCGCTTGATAAGTGTGGAGCACTACTCGGGCAGCTTCTGGTTCTACCTTTCCAGTCGTTAAAAGGATTAGTGCTTCTGCCATCGAGACTTCATGCTTTTCAGC
This sequence comes from Corynebacterium sp. MSK004, assembly GCF_030232515.1. Classification (NCBI taxonomy): domain Bacteria; kingdom Bacillati; phylum Actinomycetota; class Actinomycetes; order Mycobacteriales; family Corynebacteriaceae; genus Corynebacterium; species Corynebacterium sp. MSK004. The sequence continues at coordinate 201,882 of NZ_JASPKB010000003.1, forward strand.
AGCTGCCTTAATGGCCTCATGGATGATGATTCCAACGCTGCTATCCACCTCTAGTTCTATGGTGGCGCGTTGGTCACGGGTGAGGATGGAATATCGATTCTTTGTGCGTTTATCCTCCACTGCGATGGAGTCATCATGGACCTTGACAAGGTCACGCATGCGGCGACGAATCTGCGACGTGGTGGGAAATACCTGATTTGGCTTCGTAGGTGTAAGCCAACGGGCCAGCGCAGCGTCAATGGCGGCCACTACCTCAGTGGAAGGTTGGCCGAGTTTAGCCATGACCTGGTCGATGGCAATCAAGGCAGGTAAATCAAGCATAAAATCTGCATCTTGCAGGGCCTTGAGCTGGGGTAGCTCTTTCAAGCGGTAAATCCCCATGATTATGCGAGCAACCGCCCCGGCCGCTTTGCCGGTCTTTAGCCCAAGGCGCATGCACGCTGTATCTGAGTCCTCGTCCAAGGCAGGAAGGACGCTAGACCAAAACTCGTAGTCTGCTTGGCGTATGGCTTTACCTCTCATGCAGACCGGGTCATTCGGATTGGAATGAGAAAAATAGGAAACAACGGTTTCTGTAGCGGAAGACAATTCAACCCCCTCTTTTGTTAGAGATATTGAGAAGGACCGAACCCCCACTGTCCGAATCACTTTTCGAAAAATGAGTTTATTCTGTACCGTTTGGAAAGTCTATACCCTGGCGGAAAGTTGTGATTAGAGAGGCGCATGTTCCTACTGATATTGCATTTGCCCAGCCTTCCGCCGCTTTGAGCTTCGTTGGGAGAGCCTTATTGGGAAAGAAGCTAATAAAATGAATGTTCGGACCCTAGCGTGGGGAAGAGTGTGCGCTGAATCCCTAGGGCAGCGACGTTTATGCCCCAATCAAACCTGTTGAAGCTGTGGCTTGAGTTAATCTATGAAAGTGCTTAAATTCCGCTCCCTTATTGCTGGTCTTGCGCTAGCGACCGTCGCTGCGCCCTCCGCTCAGGCCCTGACCTTTGATCCTGGAAAGGTTCCGCCACGCACTCAAATGACCGTGCGCTATGCCGACGGAAACTCGGTTTCCACTGGAAATGGCCACGAGTCTCGTCCTGCGCTATCCCTCGCGAAGCTGTACCTAGGAATGTGGGTCCTGAAATATGGCGCGCCGGAGGATAAAGCGCGGGTGGAAAACATGGTTCGCTTCTCTGAGGATGGCACCGCTAGCGATCTGGAGCGGAAGTATCCGCAGGCCATACCTTCCATCATCGGGGAATATCGCTTGGGGGAGACCCATCACAACGGTTACTGGGGCAATACCACGACGTCGACGGAGGATCTCGCTCGCTTTATTGGGGTGATATCTGGCGACCCAGTTGCTGCACCGCTCATGAAAGGTATGGCGACGGCAGCGCCTGTGGCATCCGACGGATATCGTCAGGACTTCGGCACCGCGCGGATTCCAGGCATTATCGGAACGAAATTTGGGTGGTCAGATGACCGGCAGGTGCATGCGAGCGCCTCTTTCGGTCCTGGGTATAGTGTGGCGGCAAATACCTATGGATCTCCCGCGGATCTCACCGCAGATGTGCTCGGTGCGGTGGAGGTACAGCCGCAAGCGCCGAGCTTGCCGACGCCCCCTCAGGACCTGCGCGATAGGGCGTGTGCGGAGCTGAAGCGCGCTGTGCCTAGTTCATCGCACGTGTGCTGATTGGCCACGGGTTTAGCTAAGTTTTACCTTTGCAGAAACTGAGAAATTAATATATTCTCGGCTATCAAATAAGCGGTTACTAACCCGAAAGGTATTTCCCTATGCGTAAGGCCCTGTCCATCGCGGCCATTGCTGTTGTAGCTTTGACCGTTGCCCCGTCAGCTTCGGCGAAGAGCGACCAAACTCGTTCGCTCATTTCCCCTGCTACATGCACCTCCATCACCAAGTTGGCAAACGAAGGAAAGCCGGTTCCGGATCCGTCGATTCTGCACGATGCTGATTCCGTTCCTTCCTACTTCAAGAGCGGCGTGCTTAAGTACAAGGTGGCGGATGACTTCCCCTACCGCGAGCAGCTCGATGCCGCCGTAGCTGAGTGGAACGATGCTCTCGACGGTAAGGCTTCTCTGAAGGAAGTAGCGCCGTCCGAGGCCGATGATGACACCATCGCCATCATCTATAAGCCGGAGCCGAATGGTTACGTCCAGGGTACGGCCTACCCGGACCACGGGATGCTCTTCATCAAGGCGGCCACCGCTCAATACCCAGAGGCGCTTCAGGGAACCATCGCTCACGAGCTCGGCCACATGATGGGAGCGGGCCACTCCTGCGCCCACGCCCTCATGGCCGGTGCAAACCAGAACCCCATTTCCTATCATGTGACCCCGCTTGACGCCGTGGCTGTCCTGCAGGGGCAGTTTGACTAATTCAGCGCAGGCTGGCTGAGCCGGGCGAGTGCGAGTAGGTATCGTCCGCCTTGGCTAGGCGGTGGGCGCGAAGCCCCAGGGTGATGACGATGGGGTAGAGAATGAGCGCGACCACGATGTACTGCGTGACCAGCTGCCATGTCTCATCCCACATGTAGTTCCACGCGAAGTGGAGACAGAAGGAAACAAAAAGCGCGCCCACGCCCACTCCGAGGCGCCACCACCACGTTTTGTGGGCGGCGTAAATGGCCCAGCCGATGCCAAAGCCTGCGATGGCCGTCAGTGACATGTGTAGGCCTGGGCCCGCCACAAGGCGGAGCCCCCACATCTGCAGCATGCCAATCCAATCAGACGTCGGGTGCATGACGGCGCCGAGAGAAGCGTAGAGGACGTTCTCAAAGACCTCGAAACCCCAGCCCACAAGCGCGCCAACGATGAAACCATGCCAAGGGCGGTTGAGCTGGCGGAAACTGAGTAATACAAAAACCACGCCCAGCGCCTTGGCGAACTCCTCCGGATAAGCTCCGGACCATGACATCATGGATTCTTCCCATCCCACGCCCTTGGTGAGGGAGCTGAACGGAAGTGCTGATAGGAGCGCCAAAGACACCGCGGTGCCGGCTCCCCACAGCACGCTGGCTGTGGCCCATCCCTTGGCAGGTCGCGCCCACATCGGGCTGAGGTGCCACAGATACAGCCCCAGCGCCAAGAAAGCAAAGCCGATCAGCAGGCTTATTAGGCCCGGCAGCGGGGCAACGAGGAAAGCACCTAACAGGTTGATCAGAGCTGCAGGCAGGCAGATACCAATGATGACCCACAGCGCCACGCGGAAGATCTTGCTCACTTGAAGGCCTCCATAAACTGATCGGCGATTTCTTCTGGGTTTCCGTCTGAAAAGACGAGCTCGTAGTTGAGATCGTCCTTGGCCACGCTAAAGGCAACGACCGGGATGTATGTATACGTTCGCAGTACGAGGATGCCGTCTTGGTTTTCTACTTCTTCTTTCGGCATCGACCCGAAGGTCGTGGCGCGCACAGCTCGGCGCAGGGCCAGCTCGTCATCGTCGACATCAGAGGTGAGGTAGGCCTCGACCAAGGTATCGCCGCAATCCCACGCCTGGTTGGCCACGGAATCGTAGTTCACGCTGCATTCGACGCCGTCGATAGGCTGACGCCACTCAGGATCGTCGAGGACAACAGGCTCGGTTTCAGGATCGTGGTCCGGCAGCGCCAAGCTGAGGACGGCGGGCGTGCCGAGCACGAGGAGGGTCACCCCAAGCACAGCGAAAAACGGCCCCGTCATCTTCGCTGGCGGGAAACGATAAGAAGTCATGCACACCACACTAACGGGTACATCTGACATAGAGTGAAGTGCATGAAGGATCTGTATCAGTTTGTTAATGGCCCCTGGATTGAGTCCCACGTTATTCCCGATGACCGCGGTGTTGACGGGACTTTTCACGCGCTTCGCGACGAAGCCGAGGAACTCGTCCATGACATCGTTAAGGAAGACGAAGGCCGTCCGGGGATCGTGTATTCCTCCCACATGGACGTTGAGGGAGTGAACGCTGCGGGAACGGCGCCTTTGGCCGAAGATTTGGACAAGCTGGTGGCGGCGGACCCGGAAGAGCTGGCGCACAACCTGGGCGTGCTGGAGCGCGAGGGCGTCGGCGCCCCGGTTACCTTCTGGGTAGAAAAGGACTCCGGCTCCGAGGAGGCAGTGGCCTACATTATCCAGTCCGGCCTGGGCCTTCCAGATGAGGCTTATTACCGCGAGGAAGCCCACGCGGAGACGCTTGAGGCCTACGAGAAGCACGTCGCAGCGATGCTTGGATTCCTGGATCCGGCTCGCCTCTTCGGCTTGGGGGCGGAGGTTGCAGCTACCCGCATCGTGAATCTGGAAAAGGAAATTGCTGCAGGGCATTGGGATGTGGTGGCCTCGCGTGATGCGGTGAAGACGTATAACCCGGTGGACGTCGCCAAGCTGCCCAGCATCACCCGCGCCATCCTGAATGGTGGGGGACTGCCGGAGCACCGCGCGGTAGCCATGATGCCGTCGTATTTTGAGCACCTGGAAGGCCTGTTTACCGCCGGCCGCATGGCGGATTGGCAGCTGTGGGCAACGTGGCACATTCTGCTATCGCGCACGCCTTACCTCACCGAGGAGATCGGTAAGAAGAACTTCGAGTTCTACGGAACCAAGCTCTCTGGCGCGACAGAGCAGCGTGACCGCTGGAAGCGCGCCGTGGGCCTAGCGGAAAACATGGTGGGACAGGAGATTGGCAAGGTCTTCGTGGACAAGCACTTCCCACCGTCTTCGAAGTCCGAGATGGATGAGCTCGTGGAGTACCTTACCGCCGCTTACCGCGAGAGGATTTCGCAGCTGGAGTGGATGACCCCGGCTACCCGCGAGCGCGCGCTGGAGAAGCTCTCGCAGTTCAAGGCCAAGATTGGGTATCCGGATACCTGGCGTGACTATTCCGACTTGGAGTTTTCACCCAAGGGTGCGGACCTGGTGGCCAATGTGCGCGCGGGTAACGCGTGGAATCACGATTATGAATTGGCCAAGATTGGCAAGCCGGCCGACCGCGATGAATGGTTCTCCACCCCGCAGACGGTCAATGCTTTTTATAATCCGGTGGTCAACGACATCACCTTCCCGGCGGCTATTTTGCGCCCGCCCTTCTACAACCCGGACGCGGACGCGGCGGAGAACTTTGGCGCCATCGGCGCGGTGATTGGTCACGAGATCGGCCACGGTTTTGATGATCAGGGCTCGCAGTACGACGGCCAGGGCAACCTCAATTCCTGGTGGACGGAGGAGGACCGTGCGGCCTTCGAGAAGCTGACCGCGAAGCTGGTGGACCAGTTCCAAGGGCAGGTGCCGAAGGTGCTGGAAGGCACCGATTCCGCAGGCGTCAACGGCAGTTTCACCCTGGGTGAGAACATCGGTGACCTGGGTGGACTGGGGATTGCTGTGGTGGCCTACAAGAACTACTGCGCCGACAAGGGCTTGGACATCAACGGCCAGGTCGCGCCCTTTGAGGCAGAGGGCGCTGAGCCGGAATTGGCAGAACACGAGTACACCGGTCTGCAGCGTTTCTTCCTGGCGTGGGCGCGCGTGTGGCGCACTGCCATCCGCCCGGAGATGGCCACGCAGTACCTGGCCATTGATCCGCACTCGCCGGCGGAGTTCCGTTGCAACATCATCGCCGAAAACATCGATGAATTCTACGAGGCTTTTGACGTCGAGGGTGGTCTAGCACCGGAGGAGCGCGTCACCATCTGGTAGTACCCTTGGGGGCCATGAGTGAGTGGAATATCGGTGGTACTGATCGCCAACTAAGTCCGGAACAACAGCTCGAGCAGCTCTCCTCCTACATGGAGGTGCACTACCCGCTGCCGGACTTCCGCCCGCCGTGGGCCGGTGGAGGTTCGCCGGAGGCGGACCGCTATTGCGCGCTGCTGCCGGACCGTATCGTGCAGGCCTCCATGATGGTGCTGGGATCCGCGGTGGATCACTCGCTGCCCGGCACCGTTTTTACGGAAGGCGTGAGCGTTGAAGACTCTGAGGTTGGAGCGATCTTTAGGCCGTCCGAGCCGAATGGTCGCTGGGCGGTGTCGCTGCACTCCGGCGGCTGGTGGCGCGGTGACGGCAAGGCGCTAGAAATGCAATGGCGGCCCGAAGTTGCTGCCGCAGCGCAGTTGTCGGGCACGACGATCATTGATGTCGATTATCCGTTGGCGCCGGAGCACACCGTGGCGGAGATGGTTCAGTCGGTTCAGGCGGCCGTCGATTATGCGCGCGAGCATGGTGCCGAGCGCGTGACGGTGTGGGGATATTCCTCCGGTGGGGCGCTCGCAGCGCTGGTGCCTGCCGACGCCCTCCTCCTCACCTTCCCCGACTTCGGTGCGCTGGCCAAGCTGCCGGAGGAGATCCGCGGTGACTACGTCCTCGATGTTGAGAAGCTGCCGGGGCTGTATTCTGACATCTTGGTCCAGACCGCGGCGCAGGATGAGATTGCTGAGCGCGTGGAGGTCCCCGGTGCACAGACTGCGGAGTACGTGTCCATGCACCGTATTTCGACCCCGGCCGTGGCGCGGCAGCGCATTAAAGATTCGGCCGAATTCCTGTAGTTCTACTGTTCGCCCTCGGGGCGAATCTTCATCTCGGAGTTCTTCCACAGGCCGGAGCGCTGGATGATTTCCTGGTCGATATCTGCCTCGAGCGGGGCCTCGCCGCGGGAGTTGGTGCGCAGCTCATACTTTTCAATGGAGCCCCAGTCGCGCGCCCAATCGTTGTTGAGGTAGCTCGGGATCTCATAGGAGTAGTTCACTGCCTCCGCGGTTGCCAGCGCACCACCACCGGAGAAGGACTGGAAGTCCGTGAGGGAGGTTTGTGCGGCGGCGTCGGGAAGAATGCGGAACTGCGGGATCTCGGTCACGCCGGCGTAGTGGTCGAAGGTGCGCTGGCAGGGGAACTGCAGGGCCACGGACCAGTCGAGGAGCGCCGGGGTAGAGGAATCGAACTGGGAGTTGATGGTGGCAAGCTCCGGGACGCGCGGCGGTGTAAACGCCATCCAATCGTCCTCATCGGTGGAATCATCGACCGCGACGAGGCGCACAACGTTGGCCTCCTCTGGGAGCTCGTCTAGAGCAATGCGGAGGTTGCGCCATTTGGGGGTCGCGCCGACGTCGGAAAGCTCGGCCTCACCCTTGTTGGTGACCTTGCCATCCTTGAGTGTTCCGTACTCCAAGGTGAGCTCGGTGCCCTCCTGCTCCACTCCGTTGACGTCGTGGTGGTAAATCTTGCCGGCGGCAGCGACCGAGAGGACGGGGGTGTTTTCGCCAGGTTCCGGCAAGTTGTACCACTGGGTGGTGATGGTGGCGGTCGAGCGCTGCGATTCATCGTAGGAGCCCATGACCGGGACCTTCCGGTAATCCAAGTTGAACGGCAGGTGCATCTCGGAGCCGTTGACACCCAGGGTTCCGCGCACGCCGCCGGCGGAGGAGTCGGTGACCTCGGTTGCCTTTTCCTCGGATTCGGTGAGATCCTTCTGTTCATTGGACGTCGCCGAGTCCTCACCGGTGGTGTTGGCAATAGCGCCTACCGACGCCGAGTTGAGGTTCTCCGGCTCAATATCTTCCTTGATCATATTGGGGCCGAAACCGAAGTTGTCCTCCTTCTTGTCAACGAGCGAGTCCTGGAATTCGCCCTCGACCGGAGTGAGGAAGGATTCATTGGTGTTGGTCTCCACCATGGTGGAATCCGCCAGCGAGCAGGTATCGCCGCGCAGGGAAGTCAGGTTGCCCTTGCCCACGGAGTAGGAATCCGCCTGGGCCACGTAGCCCTTGGCAAAGGAGGCACACGAGAAGGCCACGATGATAATGCAGGCCGCCGCAATCGGTGCGGACATGACACCCGCCCAGCGCGAGACCTTGGCGGCATTGGCGGCCTCGAATTCCTCGAGGGTGCCGGCGGTTTCGGCCTTGTTCTTGCGATAGCTGTGAACCAGGGACTGGTAGAGGCCAATCGCCAGGACCACCATGGCGATGGCCAGCACCACGGTGTTGGCCTCGATGCCCTTGAACTGCACGGTGCGGTCCCACCACGGGATGCCGAAGGAGGATACGTACCACCAGGCGTTCCAGCCGCCCAGGGAGATGGCCAGGAGGAAGATCACCGCGGCGATGGAGAAGGTCCGGGCACGCGGGGAGCGCATGGCAATCTGGGAAAGAACTACCGAGCCGAGCGCGGCGATGACGCCGGCGACACCGGCGTAAATGCCGAAGTGGTGCGTCCACTTCGTCGGCGTGAACATGAGGAAGAAGGCCGAGAGCGCCATGATGGCCAGCAGGCGCTTGGTGGGATCTGCCTCCGCACCGACGACGCGGTGGTCCTTGATGAAGGCATAGATGATGAGCGCCAAGCAGAAGAGCATGGTGAACATTGCAAAGCGGCGCGTCAGGGAGCCGTCCACGGAGGGCTCGAAGAGCGTGGAGTAGCGCACGAACTCCGAGTACCACGGCAGGGACGGGCCGACCGCGGAACGCACGCGAGTGGATTCGAGGACCGACGCTAGCGTTTGGTCCCCGAAGGCAGCGACCATGACAGCGGTGCCACAGGCAAGGAACGGGGCGATGAGAGCTGTCCAGCCGATCTGGGGAGCGCGCTTACCCATGATGCGGAACAGGGCGGGCAGGCAGACCAGGAAGATGCCCACTGCGGTGAGGCCGGTGGGGCCAGCGGCCAGGGTGATGGTGGCGATGATGGTGCCCACCGCTGCCGGAAGGAGGCGCTGGGTGGAGATGGCGCGCTCGAAAGAGGCCCACGTCAGCATGACGCCGAGGGCCACGATGGGCTCGGGGCGGATGCCGTTGTTATAGGGCAGCCAGAAAGCCAGGAACATGAACGCGGCGGTCCAGTGCGCCAGGCGGCGCTCGTTGACGCGAGCGCCGAAGCGCGGAAGCATCTCGCGCGACAAGATAAACCAGATGATGAGCGCTGAGATAAGCGCAGGCAGGCGCACGATGATGGACGCGCTGGAGAATTGCGCCAGCCATGCCACGAGGTCGTAGTACGGCGCGCCGAACGGGGCCTCGGGGACGCCGTACCAGCGGTAGTAGTTCGCCATATAGGTCGCGTGATCGGAAACGCGTCCCATGGTGAGGATGAAGCCATCATCGGAGGTATTAGCACCGAAGATGTACCACCAGCCGAGAACAGCCGCCACGACGCCATCGAGCGGGCGGATCTGCTTCCAGGTTTCGGGCATGAAGCCACGGCGTTTGCCATCGAGGCGGTCGATTCGCCACAGGCAGACCAGACTGATCACCACCATGGCCAGGCCCAGCCACATGGCGATGAGCTTGAGCGGTGTCGGGGAGGAGGTGAACCGAGAGTTGATCTCCACGTGGATGCGGAGGTCGTCGCCAAGCTCGGCGAGGGCTTCCGGGGAATCGTCGATCTCGGTATAAACGCCGGTGACCTGAGGGCGGAGATCCTCCTCGGAGGTCTCTTTGTGCTTGCCCAAGGAGACGGTGGTGCCGTCACCGGTGGATTGGATGCGGAGCGTGGAGTCCTCAGGCAGCTTCGCCACCTGCTCGGCCGTGAGAGAGAAAATGACCTCATCGAGGCTGGTCACCGAGAGACCATCCTCGCCGGCGCGGACAAACATGCCGCGGTTGGAGGCCTTCTTGGACTCCGGGGGCACGGTGCCGTAAAGCAGGTCCTGGCCATCGCGCAGCTTATCGACGGCCTTCAGAGGGATCTCTGCATCGATCTCCTCCGGCGCCACCGAGATGAGCGGGGCGTTGATGGACTGCAGGGAGTCCTGCTGGGGCCAATCGAAGGAAGATTGGGTTTGGTTCACCGGCAGCAGCGGTGTGGCCACAAAGCACAGGAAACCGATGAATCCAGCGATGATGGCGGTGAGCCGCAGGGACTGCGGTGCTCGCAGTGAAGAGGTATTCCGATCTGACACGGCGATCAGTCTACGTCACCGCCATGGCTTATTAAGATCTGGCCGCGACGACGAAGGGGCCAATCTGTTTAGTGGTCCAGCCCTCTTCAAAGACCTCCGGGTTGAAGAACACCGCGCGGTAGCGCACGTTGGGCTGATTGGGGTAAATGTCTTCTGCCAAGTGCGTCTTGTAGCCATCCCCGGGTTCCTTGATGTCCCCGCGGAAGATGAGCACGTCTGGGCCGCGCCACGGTGAGGACTCGAGGGAATGCGAGAATTCCTTCGGAGTCTGGTCCCAGGAATTGGAAGCCCACTCTTCAATCTGCAGGTTACGGGTGCTGAACTCTCCCAACGGGTTGGCATAGTTGCTGGTGAAGGCGTTAAACCCGTAGTAGGGGTTGTAGGCCATGAAGAGCTTTTCGTCCGTGAGGACGACGGTGTCGTTGGCCGCGTAGCCCTGGGCGTCGATGAATTCGCGGATCTTTCCGTAATTAGCGGAAGAATCGCTGGTGTAGCGGTCCGCGCGCTCCCCGTAGCCGTCGGTATCGGTATAAGCGTGATCCAAGGCGGTCACGTTCGTCGCGGGGATTTGCTGCGCATAGTAAATACCGCCCAGCCCCATGATGATGGCAAAGACCAGGGTCACGCGCTTGCTGATGGTCTCAGTAATGCCCGCCGGGTAGAGCGTGGGCAGGCCCATGAGGCGGACGTCGGCCAGCGCGAGAATGCCCGCCGTGGCGAAGAGCACCGCGACCATCAGCTCCAGGCGGAAGCCCAACAGCGTGCTGCCGGCAAGAGTCATGACCATGGAAGCCAAAGTCCACAGGTAGGTGCCGACGAGCGCGGTGCCCATAGCTCGGATTTCGGGCTCATCGACGCGCAAGATGAGGTAGATCAGGCCAATAAGGCTGAGGGCGCCGATGACGGACAAGGAGAGGAAGGGCGCCGGGATTTGGGTGCCTTCCTCCGGCAGGTAGTGCTGCGCGGTGGATTCTAGCGGGGCGGTGGCGTGCAGGACGGCGTGCAGATATGGTGCCCAAGCAATCGCGGCGATGGCCAGGGATCCGGCCGCGATGGCGGCGAGGCGCACGAGGGGAGTCCACCTACGGTCGCCCACGCACGTAACGAGTGCAATGAGGCTGACGATGGTAAGCGCCACGGCTCCCGTGTACAGCGTGTAGAAGCAGGCGGAGATTCCGAGGTAGATGGCGATTGCGGCGGCGGAGAACCACGAGGAGCCGTAGAAGGCGTGTGAACACAGGACAGCTACCGCTGGTACGCCCATTGCGATGACCGCGGAATACGGTTCTTCAGCGCCGATGGTCAGGGTCACCGCTGTGGTGGTCAAGGCAATGGCGGTGGCCACAGGTAGGGAACCGGCAAGCCGCTGCCACAGAGGAACCAGGATGCACCCGGCCACGGCCAGGGAGATGAGGCTCCAGGGTTGGTAGACCTCCCAGCCGGGCATGTTGAGGATGTTGGCCAGCCGCCCACCCAACCAGAACCAGCCCAACGGGTAGAAGGTGGGCAGGCCTTCGTAGTTCATGTCCGCATAGGAGCTGGCTTCCGTGACGCGGGTGAGGAACTGGGTGCGGAACACCTGATCGACCTGGACGCCGTCGAGCCAGAGGCGCGAGGCCGAAAGGGGCAGGCCGATGCTGGTTAGCGTTAGCAGCGCAGGGGAGATGTAGCACAGGGCGGTGGTGAGCCACGTCCGCCACCGGGGTCGCGGCGAGCTGCAAATGACCCACCACACGCATAACACGCCCACCAGGAGGACGGTGAGCGCAGTTCCCGCGGTGCTCAGCGCACGGGTCACCATCGACGTACTGAACGCCGGGAGGGAGACCGTCTTAAAGGCAAAGAAGCCAAGAAGCGTGACAAGGCCGCCACCTAGAGCGGCGGCGGCGATACCCACGAGGGTGGCGCGACGCGATAGGCGGTCGACGTCATATTCCATGGTGGGGGACACGGCGGGAGACGACATGGTGGGAGACTCAGTCATGTAAGTAGTTTCCCACACGCCGTGGACATAGCGGAACTTTAGAAAGGCAGCTTCCGGAAGATCGCCTGCGGGATGAACTTGAATCCCAAGGACACGTACTCAAACAGCGGGTGCACGAAGATGGACTGCTTGCCGTCCAGGACCGCTTTGACGGTGGCCTTGGCCACGTCGGAGACGTTGACGGTCAGTGGCGCTTCGCCGGCTTCCGCCGACATCTTGGTGCGGACCTGGCCCGGGCGGACCACGAGCACGTTGGCGCCGGAGCCGCGCAGGGCCTCACCGAGGTTAATGAAGAAGCCGTCCACGCCGGCCTTGGAGGCGCCGTAGACAAAGTTGGAGCGGCGCACGCGCATGCCGGCGACGGAGGAGATCGCCACGATGGTGCCGTGGCCCTGCTCCTTGAGCTTCTGGCCGAGCAAGACGCCGAGGGAGACCGGTGCGGTGTAGTTGGTCTGGGCGGAGGCGACCGCCTTGGCCTGGTCCTGCCACAGTTCTTCCTGGTCACCGAGGGTGCCGAAGGCGATGATGGCGACGTCGACGTCGCCGCGCTCAAAGGCGCGCTTGACGACGTCCCCGTGGCCCTCGAAGTCAGTCGCGTCAAAGTCGATGACCTCGACGTCGCCGCCGCGGGACTCGATGGTGGCTCGGGCATCCGCGATGCGCGGGGAGTCGGCGCGTGCCGCGAGGGTGACCTTGGCCGGGCCGCGCTCGAGGAATTCTTCGACGATGCCCAGGCCGATTTCGGAGGTGCCGCCGAGAAGGAGGATGTGTTGTGCTTGGCCTACTGCATTCAGCATGAGGTGATTCCTTTCTAGTGCAGCTCGAGGCGGCGGGACATATCGGAAGCGAAGACGCCGGTCGGGTCGATGTCGTTGCGGGTCTTGAGCCAGCCCTCGAGGCCCGGGTACATCTTGTGGAAGTTCTCCGCCGAGGTGCGGGACTCCTTGGCCAGGTAGAGGCGGCCGCCGAATTCCATGACGCGCTTATCCAGATCGTCGAGGAAGGCGCCCAGGCCCGGCTTGATGGGGAAGTCCACGCAGACATTCCAGCCTGGCATCGGGTAGGACAGCGGGGCCTTGTTGCCGGGGCCGAAGAGCTTGAACACGTTGAGCGCGGAGTAGTGTCCGGAGCGCTGCATGTCCCGGATGATCTCCTTGAAGGGCTCGACGGCGTCGGTCGGCACCACGAACTGGTACTGCAGGAAGCCGTTGGAACCGTAGCCACGGTTCCACTCGCCGATGAGATCCAGCGGCTGGTAGAACTGCGTGAGGTTCTTGACCTGGTTACGCGCCGGGGCGCCCATGAGGTAGTAAGCCTCACCGATAGCCATGAGGGAGAGCTTGTTCATGGTGAAGTTCGGGAAGATATCCGGAACCGTCATCAGCTGCGGAGCATTGAACTTCAGCGGGTCCTTCGCCAGCTTCGGGGCAAGCTCCTCGAGCTGCTCCAAGGTGGCCAAAGAGCCGCGCGAAATGGTGGAGCGGCCCAGCTTCGGCTCCGGGGAGATGACGTCGAACCACGCGGAGGAGTACGTGTAGTTGTGCTCCGAGCCATCGGAGTGGAAGGCCACGGTCTCATCGAGGTTATCGGTGCGGTCGGTATCCGCGATGAAGTAGGCGGTTTCCGTCTTGGTCATCTTGATCTGCGCGCGCAGGATGATGCCGGTCAGGCCCATGCCGCCGACGGTGGCCCAGAACAGTTCGCTGTTCTCACCTTCCGGTTCCAGGTGGAGGACGCGGCCGTCGGCGACGAGCAGCTCCATGGAGGTGACGTGGTTACCAAAGGAACCGGCGGAGTGGTGGTTCTTGCCGTGGATGTCCGGGCCGATAGCGCCGCCGATGGTGACCTGGCGGGTACCCGGCAGGACAGGAACCCACAGGCCGTAGGGCAGAGCGGCCTTCATGAGCTGGTCAAGGGTGACGCCACCGTCGACGTCGACAATGCCCGACTCCGGATCGATGGAGTGGATCTTGTTGAGGGGTTGCATGTCGATGACGAGGCCACCGGCGTTTTGCGCGGGGTCACCGTAGGAACGGCCCATACCGCGGGCGATGACGCCGCGGCGCAGGTGGGCGGGCTTATCAGCGTTGTCCTCAGCCACCTGGGCGACGGCAGTCTTGATGACGTCGACGTCTGGGGTGGACAAAACGTGGGCGGTTGTCGCCGCCGTGCGGCCCCAACCGTGGAGGGACTTCTCAGTAGTATGCAGTTCCATCTCTTACTCTTTGATTCGATGTGATGGGTCGGTTCTCTACCCTACCTAGGTGACAGTGCCTGTGGCGTGAGTGAAAACGTGAGATTAGGTACAAAAGCCAAGTAAACGGAACATTTGTACTGTCCGGTTATGTGGTTTTAGTTCGGAATTAGTACAGATCCATAATCTCGCGGATCTCTTCCGGCAGCTCTTCCTGGGAGGTGATCTCCGGGCCGTCATACTCACGGAGGATCTCGTAGACTCTTGCCCTTGAGACGGAATCGAGGATGGGGAGTTCCTCGGCGATGAGCCGCGTCATGAAACCATTGAGCGGCAGCGAGGTGTGTTCAGTGGCCAGATAGTGGCCGTGGCGCTTGTCTTCCTCGGCGCGCTCATCTTGCGCTGCTCGCTGGGCCGGGGTGAGGTGCTCTTTTTTGGAGGAGTACATGCACGGTAGCCTACCGCCCGCCTAAAGTGGGGCGGTATGACTTCTCCCAAGCAAGACAATTATGCGCTGGATGACACCCTTGCCGGACGCATCACCCAAGCTGCGGCCGTGGGCATCATGACCGCGTTCCCTGACTGGATCAAGAATAAGACTGCGCTCGTTTTCGCCTACGTGCTGTCCTTCCTCGGATTCGGCGCGCTCGTGGCTATCACTAATGCAGAGAGCCATGAGGACCGCCCGGAGCCGGAGACCCCCGACGTTCCCGTGTGGGCCATCCCAGTTGCCTTCGCCATTCTTGTGCTGGGTGGATGGATCACTGTGAAGACTGAGCAAAGCGTGGTCCGGTTTATTCGCCGCCGTGGGGCGGCAAAACCCTGGACGGTATGGGGCGGAATTAGTGCTGCCATCGTCCTCATCCTTAGCGAGCTTGAAGCACGCGAGCTCACCGCGCGTAACTAAAAATGCGTATGGTGGGGCACATGAGCTCACAGGTCACAGATTTGGCGCAGGTCCGCGCCAATCGTGGTGAAACCCTCCTGTGCCAGGTATCCAATGTTCGCGCAGAAGCAGAGGTTCACCGCCAGATCGGTTTCTCTGACGCGCTCACGTTGGAAGAGCTCCACCACATTCTTGAAATCTGCTTCGGGCTGCCGCAAGAGGATTCACCGTGGCACTTCTTTGAGCACACAGATGCCCGCGGCCAGCGCATCGATCCGAGCCACACCGTGCGCGAATTCTTGAGCCGCGAAGGCGAGCAGGTTGATTACGCCTGGGGGCTGTGGGATTTCGAAATCATTGTGGTGGGGACCTACCCGCGCGATAGCGGGACGCCGGAGGCCCTGTGCGTGGGCGGTTCCGGCTCTTTCCAGACCCCCTTTGATCTCACCGCCGTGAATGCGGAGCTAACGGGCCAGGAAACCATCGATGAGGTGTTGGATCTTGTTATTAGTCCCGTCCGCGCGCTGATTGAGAGAACCCGTCTCTACGACTTCGTTCCGCTCCTCCAAGCACTGGACCTGAAGCGTGAGGTAAGCATTGATGCTCAGGCGTTCCGCCAGCTGCGCACCTTGCCGCGCGAGGTGACGAATGAGGGCAAGGATGCTTTCTGGTCCATGGCTCTGGCACTGTCCTGCATGGGCGGGCGCGAGTTGACTGATTCCGTCGTAGAGACCGCCATGGCGGCGCTGGGTTGGGTCGACGATGACGGTGAGGAATTACGCGGTTCGGCGATTCGGGAGCTGTGCTCGGCGTCGCTTAAGGTTTTGTCATCCCTCGGCGCCTATGGCGAAGATGCCGTCGCGCCCGTGGACCGCCTGGACATTTACCGCGCCCTTATCCGCGGGTAGAGTATTTCGCCGTGACTGAACCTACCTCTAGCATGAAGACCCAACTCGTGCGCTTCGTGTCCGTTGGTGTTTTCACCGCGGCGATTGATTATGGCCTGACCCTCTTCCTTACTTATTTGGGTTTGCATCGTTCCCTGGCGAAGGCGATTGGCTGGGTCTTCGGCACCATCGCCGCCTACGTGGCCAATGCCCGGTGGACTTTTGGTGCCCAGGTTTCCGGCCGCACCGCCGGTGCCGTGGGCTTGCTGTACCTGTCCACCTTTGCAGTACAGAATTTCCTGTATTGGGTGCTCAACGCCCCGCTGATCAGCTTGGGCTTTGAAGGCGCGGTCAAGGACACCATCGCCTTCGTCATCGCACAAGGCGTTGCCACGGTGACCAACTTCGCCATTCAGCGCGCCTTCATCTTCAAAGGAAAGTAACCATGGCTGGTCGCGCCGAACGCCTCTCACGGTCGAATTCCCTGCAGGCGCAGGGCGCGAAGTTTGCAATCACGGGAGCCATTGCCGCGCTTATCGACGTCTCCCTGACCTGGCTCTTTCAAATTGGTTTAGGTATGTTCGGCGATGTGGCCTCGCGGACCGTTGGCTTTGCCGCCGGCACCTTGGTGGCTTATTTATTGAACCGGCGGTGGACCTTCAACGCGCGGGCATCGAAGCGCCGCTTTGCTGCCGTGTTTGCCACCTACGCCATGACCTATGCGATCAACATTGTGCTGTATCGCTGGGCTTTCCCCTTCTTTGATCACACGCTGGACTGGCCTTCGTCCTGGGCGCTGGCGGTCGCTTTCGTGATTGCCCAGGGCACGGCAACGCTTATCAACTTCTTTGTGCAGCGGTGGGTGATCTTCCGCAGCACGCGCAAGTCCTTTGAGGTTTAGGGCCGGCGGAAGTCTTCCTTGCGTCCGCGGTTGTGCAGGCGCAGCCACTCCATAAAGCCCTTCACGTCATGCTGTTGCACGATGAAGAACCAGCCGAAACGCGCGAATTCTTGCGGCAGCAGCTTGCGCATGCCGCGCTGCCACAACAGGTAGCCGCGGTTGCGGTAGGTGAAGAAGCGCTTGAACTCGCCCTCCGGGTACTGCGTGTGCATTTTGCCGCCGAGGATGGGCTTGAACTCATCGGAGCCATCCGGGTGCAGGTAGCTCGTGGTCAGCGCGGTGCCGAAGTTTAGGCCTGAGTTGACTAGGCGGCGGTGGTACTCCACCTCATCGCCGCGGATGAACAGGCGGTAGTCTGGAACGCCGATGATTTCCATGGCTTCTGCGGAGATGAGCGCGCCGTTGAATAGGGAGGCGATGCCGGGGAGGAAGTCACCCTCCAACTCGCTCATGTAGCGCCGCCACACCAGGCCCTGGCGCAGAGGGAAGGCCAGTTTGGCGGGCTCGTTGATGTTGCACACGGCGGGGGAGACTTCGTGGAGTGCGTTGTTTTCCGCCACACGGTAGAGCTCCTCCAGCACGTGATGGTCGGCGGGGCGGCCATCATCATCCGCGCACCACACCGCATCCGCGCCGAGGGCCAATGCCGTAAGGAAGCCCAGCGCGAAGCCGCCTGCGCCGCCAAGGTTGGTCTCGGAAGGCACGTAGACGCCGCGCTCACCGGCCAGTTCGTGGAGGAGCTCCTTCACTGCTGCTTCCGCACCGTTATCCACCACGATGACCCATTGCACCGGGTGCGTCTGGTTCACCACCTGCTCAAGGGAGGCGCGTAGCAGCTCCACGCGCTGGTGGGTGACGATCACAGCGGCCGTTGTTCCGGCCTGGGACAGGGTGGCAGTCATGGGTTCTATTGTGCCACCCGCATGTGGCGCTCAGGTGCGTGACATGGAGGTGGCCGAGGTTTAGGCGTTGAAGCCCGGAATCTTGATGAGACCGGAGTTCACAGCATTGACAACACCAGCAATGAGGCCCAGCACAATCGCGGCGATGGAGGTGCCAACGAGGATCTCAGCGGTGGTGCCCACCGGGTATTCCTTGGCGGTGTCATTCTTCAGGGAAGACATGGCCACGTCCTTGGCGGAGCCGGCAGTCTCAAGTCCTTCTTTGATTTCCTCAGGAGTGCTGCTGCCCTCGCTGCTGCCTTTGCTGCTGATAGCTTCAGCGCCCTTCTCAATGCCGTAATCCACGGAGGAGGCGAAGCCGTCACCGCCGACGAGTTCCTTAGCCCCTTGCTTCAGGATGTAGCCAAAGACCTCAGCCTCGGAGACCTCAGAAGAACCCTTCTCAGCAGCAGTAGCCGGGGCGATGGACAGGGACAGTGCAGTGGCGGCGGCAACGGCAGCGGCGGTGAAACGCTTTATGGAGGTACTCCTTGGAAGAAAGGTAGAGGTAGCGAAAGTAAAGAAAATGATAAAGAAGTGAAGGCTAAAAAGTATGCGATATGGAAAAGCTCCAGCCCTCAAAGGACTGGAGCTAGAACTTCAAAGCTAAAAGCTTGATGCGTTCAGATTAGAACGGAAGGGAAACGCCCGGGATGAGACCGTTCTGAACTGCGGTGTAAGCAGCGCCGAGGACGGCTACTGCAACGCCGGTTCCCCAAAGAATGTCGAAAGTGGTGCCTAGCTTCCAGCCGTTCGCCGCGTCAGACTTGAAGGAACTGAATAGTGGCGAGCGGTTTCCGTCAGCCTTGCTGTTCTCAGCGATCTCCTCTACGGAGGAAGTCATGCCGTCCTGACCAGCTGCTTCTTTCACGATGCTTCCGACAATGTAGCCAGTAGTGTAGGAGTCGTTGGAAGAACCATTCTGAGCATTCGGGTCACCGGCAGCAGAGGCAACACCAGTGGACAGGGACAGTGCGGTAGCAGCGGCAACAACGCCGGCGGCGATACGCTTCATGATAGGGCTCCTTAGAGTTAAGAGAGAACAGTGCCTGTGATTCAGGCTCGCGACAATTTTAGCTTGAAAGGAACTAAGAAAAAGAGCAAATAGAAAAAGTATCTATCGTGATTCACCCATACAGGGGTATGCATTCTTCCAGCGCATGGGCCCATTGACGAGTTCCGCACACAGTAGAGTGACCTTATGACCGTACGAAGCGTTGAAGAAATGTGGGCTCCCTTTCGAGTTTCCATCCACGTGGGTGACCTGACCCTGCGGGTGCTGCGTGATAACGACATCGCTGCGATTCATGGTGTCACTGCCGCCGAGATTTTTGGTGAGCCGCTACCGGATTACACGTTTCCGTGGTTGAAGCAGAAGCCTGATCCGAGTTTCCGGTGGGCGCACCGTGCGCAGATGTCCCCGGAAGAATGGTCGCTGGACTTCGGTGTGCACCTTGATGGTGAAGTCATTGGTTCTGTGGATCTGCGGGCGAAGAGTTTTCCCGATAACCATGAGGTCGAAACTGGCTCGTGGATCTACCACCGCCTTCAGGGCCGCGGGATAGGTACGCAGGTTCGCCACGCCGCTGCGGTCTTTTGTTTTGATTACTTGGGTGCGCGCACGTTGCGCTCCGAATGGGAGCCGGGCAATGAGGCGTCCCAGGCTGTATCACGCAAGCTGGGGTACACCATCGAAGGCAATAAGGCCGTGCTGAGCAAAGAAGATTACCAGCCGGGGCCGGAAGTGATTGTGGCCGGGATGAGTGAGGAACTGCGCGAGCTTTTGGGAGCAAACTTCGCAGTATGACGAATCATTCGTGAAAATAGGAGAGTATCGACTCGTTTTCACGGATACTTGTACAATATTGGCATGCTTAACGCGCGGACCATCTCAAAAATTGACGCTCTTCTTGACCAATATGCAGCGTTGCGGGAGGACAACTCCGAGGCCATTGCGGAGATAGCACGCGCAGAGGTGGCGGAGTCGGTGTATAACTCGAACGCCATTGAGAATTCCACGCTGACTTTGGAGGACACCGAGAACATCTTGGCGGGGTTCACCGCCAGAGCGCACGATTTACGGGAAGTCTTTGAGGCCAAAAACCTGGCGGACGTGACTGAGGAACTTATTCGGGGCGTCGGTAAGCTCGATGCAAACCTCATTCTGCGACTGCATGGCATATTGCTTCGCGGCATCAATGACGACTGGGCGGGACGCTTTCGTCGAAGGGGGGAGTGGGTTCGCGTGGGCGCTCATATGGGAGCCAACCCTGAATACGTGGACAGGCTGGTGGACACAGCCATTGCCGAATACTACGAGGACACTAGCTTCTTTGTTGACCGAATCGCGCGGTTTCATGCGGAATTTGAAACCATTCATCCTTTTTCAGACGGCAATGGGCGCATCGGGCGCGTCATTATCAATCAACAGCTCTTGGAGCTAGGGGCACCGCCCATCATCATTCCGAACAAGGGAAAAGAGCGCCACTATTACCCTGTGTTCCGTGGCTACCCAGTTAGTGGGGACTTCTCTGCGCTGAGCACGCTCATCGCGCGGCAACTCATCGAGTCCCTACACAAGCGCATAACGCTCATGACCGCGCCGAAGGTGATTCGCCTATCGGAATGGGCAAAGGCTAATGGCGTTTCTGGTTCCGCGGCCGCCAATAAGGCGGCGCGGGGTACCATCCCGGCCTTCCGGCAGCGCGGAACGTGGATGATTGATGCGCAGTATGGCAGTGACAACAAAGGCCGTGGCTAGGCGTTCTCCTCGTTGTCGAAGCGCTTGCGCAAATCCCGCACGTACTGGCCCACCTCAGGGCCTTCGTACTCGCCGACGACCTCGGAGACCTCGCCCACCGAGCGAATCTGGCCGTGGTCGATCCACAGGGCGGTATCACACAGCTGCGCCAGGAAGTCGTTGGAGTGGGAGGCAAAGACCAGGATGCCGGAGCGCTTCACCAGGTCCTGAAGACGGACGCGGGCCTTGGCCATGAAGGCGGCGTCGACGGCGCCGATGCCTTCGTCGAGAAGCAGGATCTCCGGCTCAATGGAGGTCACCACGCCCAGTGCTAGGCGCACGCGCATACCGGTGGAATAGGTGCGCAACGGCATGGAGAGGTAATCACCCAGCTCAGAGAATTCCGCAATCTCATCCATCTTGGCCTTCATCTGCTTGATGGTCTGGCCCAAGAAGAGGCCGCGAATGATGATGTTGTCGTAGCCGGAAACCTCCGGGTCCATGCCCACGCCGAGGTCAAAGACGGGAGCCACGCGCCCGCGCACGTTGGCGGCGCCGCGGGTGGGCTCGTAGATACCGGAGAGCAGGCGCAGCAAGGTTGTTTTGCCCGCGCCGTTGTGGCCAACGAGGCCGACGCGATCGCCCTCACGCAGGTGGAGGTTGATGTCCTTGAGCGCTTCCACCATGACCACGTTCTGGTCATTCTTGCCAATGGAGCCACCGGCCGTGGAGAGCATCGCCTTCTTGAGAGAGCGGGACTTGGCATCAAAGATGGGAAAGTCCACGCAAGCGTTATACGTATCAATGGAAACCATGGACGATCCTTTCTAGACCCAGTAGGAGACGCGGAAGCGCCACTGGCGCATGGCCAGGCCGGCGATGAGCAGGCCGGCGACGGTGCAGGCGATGACGATGAGCCAGTGATAACCGGCGACGGGCTCGCCAATCATGGGGGCGCGGATGATCTCCATGTAGTGATACAGCGGGTTGATCTCAGCGATGCGTGCGCGGCTGGCCACGGCACCACCCTGATCCTTCAGGGTGTTGGTCATCCACACGATCGGCGTGACGTAGAAGAGCAGCTGGGTTAGAGCCTCCAGCAGCGGGGCAACGTCACGGAAGCGGGTGGCAATGATGCCGAAGAACATGGCAACCCACACGCCGTTGACCAGGAAGAGTCCTAGCGCAGGGATGAACAGGAAGAACTCCCAGCCCAAGTGGCGCGGGAAGATAAGAATGAGCAACAGCCAGATGATGAGGTTGTGGCCCAAGAAGAGGGTTTGCCGCCAGACCAGGCGGTAGACGTGCACCGACAGTGGCGCGGGCAGCTGTTTGATTAAGCCCTCGTTGTCGATGAAGACCGTCGAGCCTTCTTTGATGGCGCCCGAAATGAAGTTCCACATAATCAGGCCCACGGTCACGTGGGGCAGGAACTCCGCCACGGGGATCTGGAAGAGCATGGAGTACAGCAGGCCAAGCGCCGCGGCCATGACACCGGTCGCGATGGTGATCCAGAACGGACCCAGCACCGAGCGGCGGTAGCGCTGCTTGATGTCTTGGATGCCCAGCTTGAACCACAGCTCGCGCTGGCGAGCGCCTTGCAGGAGATCGGCGAAGGCCGCCGACATGGTCATGGAACGCGAGGCCGGCTCCTCGCCGGGTGCAGGCGCGGAGGTCATGCGGGCGACGTCGTCACGCAGGTTTTTCTTGTCTTGCACGCCCTTCACCCTAGCGCGCACGTCCCACAAACACCTACACACACGCCCGTAACCTGGGAAAACACGGGCGAGCTGGGAAAACCGAGGGTTAGGAAAGATTCAGGTGGGGCGTATAGAGTAGGGGGCGTTCATCCGCAGCAGGAGGAAGGGTTGAAGCATGACGGAACAGTATGACGTCGCCAGCGTGCGAGGTCTTTACACTGGTCTGTCCGATGGTTGGACCTACCTGAACGCGCATGCCGCGCCGCAGATTGCGGAGCGCGTGGCCTCTGGCGTCGCCCGTTCTTTCCGCATGTCCGCCACGGTGAAGCCGCTGGAGGACGCCGTGGGTGCGCACTCGGCGCACAACGATCCGGGGGAGCTTAACGCGGCAGACATGTATGCCTCTGCGCGCCGGGCGGTGGCGGATCTCACAGGTGCCACGGCGGAACGGGTCATCCTGGGCCCATCCCTGCCGGTGCTCTACCAGTCCTTGGGCGTTGCACTGCGCCCGCTGCTGCGCCGCCAGTCTTCGGTGGTGCTCTCCCGCTTTGATTCGCCGGAGATGACACGCGCGTTTGAGCACGTGGGCGCTGATATTCGGTGGGCGCAGCCGGATTTGGGTACGGGCGAACTCCCAGCCTTCCAGTACGCCGATCTGGTTGATGGCTCGACGCGATTCGTCGCTTTTTCCGCCGCGCACGAGCTGCTGGGCACGGTCACGTCGGCCTCGGACATAGTTGATGCGGTCCATGAGCGTTCGCGCGCATGGGCGCTTGTCGACGTCTCATCGATCGCCCCCTACCGTCTCCTCGACTTTGATGCGATTGGGGCAGACATTCTTGGTGTGGATGTGGGCGCGCTGGGTGGCCCGCAGATGGCGGCGCTAGTCTTCCGCGATACCGCGATGTTCCGCCGCCTCGATGAGATTGTCGTTGGCCCGGTCTCCGCGGGCTTGGCGGGCGGCGTTGGACCCTTGGTGGATCATCTAGCGGAACTTGCCGGCGGGGAGCGCGGTTCGCGCCGCGTGCGCCTGACGCGTTCGATGGAAACCCTCGCGGGTTACATGGAGGATCTCACGGGGGATCTCTATAGCTTGTTGGGCACGCTGCCGGCCGTTCACATCCTTGGCGTGACGGGGGAGGCGGCTGCCGACGCCTCCGATGATCGCCTCCCGCGCCTGACCTTCGCCGTGCGCGACGTGCCTGCGGATGTGATCCACCGCCGGCTCTTCGACAATGGCTTGGTTACTACCATCGCCCCGCACACCCCGCTGCTCACGGAGATGGGCGTGGAAGAGGTCGGCGGTGCCGTCACGGTCTCGTTGAGTCCGTTTAGCACGTACCACGACGTTGAGCACTTGACCCGCGTGGTCGCGTCCCTGGCTTAGACCTCGAGGACAAGCTTGCCCGTGACCTCGCCGGAGTCGAGGGCTTGGTGGGCTTCGGAGGCGTCGGCAAGCGCGTAGGTAGCGTGCAAATGGTGCTTGACGCTGCCGTTCTCCAGCCAAGGCCAGACGTTCTTAACGGTATCCGCAACGATGGCGGCCTTGCCCTCCAGCGAGCGGGAGCGCAGCGTGGTGCCCTGCAGGGTCAGGCGCTTGTTGAGGAGGATGCCCATGTTGAGCTCGGCTTTTGTTCCGCCCTGCATGCCGATGGTGACCATGTGGCCGCCCTTAGCTAGCGCGATGAGGTTCTTCTTGAGATACTTCGCGCCCATGATGTCGAGGATGACATCGCACTGGTTCTTCAGTTCCTCGGCGAAGTCCTGCTCGTTGTAGTTGATGAGGACGTCCGCGCCGAGTGCCTTGCAGGTCTCGAGCTTTTCGTCCGAGCCAGCCGTCACCGCGACGGTGGCGCCGAGGTTTTTCGCCACCTGGATGGCAAAGGTGCCGATGCCGCCCGCGCCGCCGTGGATGAGGATGGTCTGGCCCTTGTTTAGTTTCGCCTCCATCGCGATGTTGGACCACACGGTGCAGGCCACCTCGATGACGGATGCGGCCTCGGCAAAGGAATAGCCGCTGGGGATGGGCAGCAGCTGGCCTTGCGGTACGGCGACGTATTCGGCGTAGCCGCCGCCGGCCAGTAGTGCGCCGACCTTGGAGCCAACCTCGACGTCGGTGTCGCCTGCATCGACGACTTCGCCTGCGACTTCGAGACCAATAATCTCTGAAGCGCCCGGCGGCGGTGGGTAGTGCCCGCGGGCCTGGAGCAGGTCGGCGCGGTTTACGCCGGCGGCTTTGACTTTAACGAGGACTTCGCCGTCTTGGAGCTGTGGCTTATCGGTTTCCCCCAACTCCAGCGAGTGTGGGTCTTCCAGGTTGGTCTGAATGATGGCTTTCATGCCACACCACCGTACTTAAGTCCAATCATCCTCGACGAGAAACGCGTTGACCGCGATGGCTGCGGCGTTGGCCTCGCCCATCGCTACCGCCACCTGTGCCGGCGGGTTAACCACGTTGCCCACGGCCCAGATGCGCGGGTGGCTGGTGACACCGGCTGGGCCCACCTTGATGAGGCTTCCGCCCATCGCAGCCGGCGGGCTGTGGCGCTCAAGGTTGAGGTCAGTGAGGAACTCATCGTGCGGGTGAGGAACAGGCATGTAGAACAGGGCGTCGACGGCATGTTCGCTGTCTCCAACCAGGACCTTTCCATCTTGGAAGGAGGTGACGGGGCCGTCGACAAGCGCAATGCCGCGCCGAGTCAGGTCCGCGCGCTGCTCCTCGGTGAGCTCCATGCCGTTGGTGAAGAAGCTGATGTCCTTGGACCACTGGCGCAGGAGTGCCGCATGGTGCAGGGAGAACTCGCCGATGCAGAGAACGCCGAGCTTCTTGTCCGCCACCTCGAACCCGTGGCAATAAGGGCAGTGGAGGACTGTATTTCCCCAGTTTTCTTCGAGGCCCGGGATGGCTGGGTGTACGTCGTCCACGCCGCTGGCGACGATGATGGAGCGGGCCGCGACGGTCTCACCGTTGCTCAACGTGGCGGTGAGCGTGCGGTCATTATCCGTAACGGAATCTACGGTGGCGTTCGCGATTGTTACGCCGTAGCTGCGCAGCTGCTCTTTGCCGCGCTCCTGGAATTCAAGGGGTGGCGTGCCCTCGAGGGCGATGACACCGTGGATTTCGTGGGCGAAGCGGTTGCGGGGAGTGGCGGAATCAACTACAAGGACGCTGCGGCGGGCGCGGACCATGACCAGCGCTGCCTGAAGGCCGGCCGCGCCACCGCCGATGATGAGGGAATCGACTGTCTGCATGGGCCCGAGTAAACCAGAGCAAGGTGCGTGCGGCAATGGCTTTCCGTAGGTTGTGTTGGGCGCTTTGCACAACGTGATGAGGCGAATTCTTCTCCCGCCGCGGAGTCTAGTACTCTGAACGTGTTGCGCGCGGTGCATGCTGACGCGTGACGAGGAGGCGTGGCAGAGCGGCCGAATGCACTGGTCTTGAAAACCAGCGTGGGGAAACTCACCGCGGGTTCAAATCCCGCCGCCTCCGCCAACTGTTTCTGGGGGTCATTTGTTCAGGCTCTGCTTCTTGTCCTGCGCGGCTGTAACGAAGCTCAGAACGCATCCTGCCAGTAGGAATCCGCTAATTTGCAGGTGGGTGGCCCAGTTTCCTCCGCCGCCAGCGACGGCGAGAAAAATCGAAAATGCAACTGCGGCAAGGCAGTGGATGGTCAACCGGCTATGTGTGCTTAGACGTCGTTGTGGCCAGGCTTTCCCGATGGCCCAGCTCACTGCTGTGAGAATGGCGTAAAAGGTGATTCCCGCTAAGGCCCCTGGAACAAGGTAGAGCATGGATTCATCTCCTCTCGGGGGAATAATGGTTGTGGTAAGGAAGGCGGTTTCGTGATGTCAGAGGATAACTATTCGGCGTGGGTAGAGACTGATTATCTTTTCGGCTCCCCAGTCAATGCTCGCCGGCTATTGGAGTCTTACGAGCAAGTGCTGGACGGAAAGGCTAAGGAGCACGACATCGATCTAGATGTGTAAGAACTATCTTCTGATCGAAGTGGAGTATTCACCTTCTGGCAGGGTGGAACCGGTTTTGTTTATCTGAGAGGAATTTTGCCTATTTCCGGTAAACATCTCGTCGGTGAGCAACGCGTAGCACGAGCACCACGAGCTTTCCGTCTAAGATCTCGTAAACCACGCGATAGTGTCCGACTCGAATTCTATACAGGTCGTCCGAGGCTTTTAACTTCTTTACTCCATCCGGGCGAGGGGTAATGGCCAAGTCTTCGATTGCAGCAAGTAGTCGCCTCTGTGTCGGCCTGTCGAGCTTGCGTAGCTCCTTGGCTGCGGATGCCTTATAGGTGATGCGATAAGTGGAGTTAGCCATAGAAGGCGATTAGGTGAGTCCGAGTTCTTTTTTGAGGTCTTCGTGTGAAATCTCTACGGCTTCTCCTCGGGCAATCTCTGCGGTCTGAACATCCTCACGATCTTCCAGTGCTTCGACTGCGCGGGCGAAAAATGAAGGAGAGACGACAAAAGCGCGAATCCGGCTTCCACGATTAGTGATGGCGACGGGTGTGTGCTGTGCCTCTTCAAGAATTTGGCTTTGGGATTGGCGGAATTGGCTGGATGCCACTGACATCGTTTTCATACTGCAAATGTACATCTTGTACATTTCGGTGGGCAAGGGCCGCGGGATATCGGGTTGCTGTTTATCCGATCCGCCCCGCCAGGATGCGAGGCAGCGCCTCCGCTGCGGTGGCGGTGACCACCACGCTGGCAAGCGGCGAGAGGTCCGTGGGCTGTGGGGTGACTTCCACGATGGGGATGCCGCGCGCATGGGCAATCTGTGGCAGGCCGGCGGCGGGGTAGACCACGCCGGAGGTTCCAACGATGAGCAGCGCGTCCGCGGTGGACATGCGGCGCTCGGCCTCAGCCCATTCGTCGTCGGGCAGGGCCTCGCCGAACCACACCACGCCCGGGCGCACGAGCCCGCCGCACACGGGGCACTCGGGTGGAGTGATGCTCTCGACCGGTTCGTTCGGCAGTGCAATGTCCTCGTCATACGGCGTATCGCAGTCGGTGCAGCGGAATGCGAACAAGGAGCCATGCAGGTGAACCACGTCTTGGCTTCCGGCGCGCTCGTGCAGGTTATCGATATTTTGCGTGGTCACCGTCATGCCGCGTGCGGCGGCAATTGCGCGGTGCCCGGCGTTGGGCTCGGCCCGCTGCGCAAGCTGTGCGCGCCACAAGTACCAGGCGAACATGGGCTCAGGCTCGCTACGCCACGCGCTTATCGACGCCATCGCCACCGGATCCACGTTCTCCCAGATGCCCGTCTGTGCATCGCGGTACGTGGCGATGCCGCTGTCCGCACTCATACCCGCGCCGGTAAAAACCTCGACGTGGGTGGCATCAGAAAGAATTGACTGTGCGCGCTCAAACAGGTGCTCCATGCATCTAGCGTACGGTGATGAGCACGCAGAACGCTATGGATGCGGCGAGAGCGATGCCCATGCGCCACAGGTAGCGCCGGCCAGGTTCGTGCGCGGTGTTGATCTGCAGCTTCGAAGAATTCGTGGAAAAGACTGCCATGCACATGGGGTCGGTGGGCTCGTTGTAGATGCCCATGTTGCCGGCAAACGAAGTGCTTCGTTGCGAACTTGTTCTTCATGGTCGGTGGGTATGGCTTTCACAGCCTTCGCAGATGTCAGCGTTAACCGGACGCCCTGAATCATGACGAACACGGTGAAGGCTATCCACGCGGCCACGAGGAGAAAGCCCGAGAAGGGGATATCCGGAATGACGGTGCAGACCGCAGTGAGGCACACGCAGGCCGTCATGGTGAGGACTGTCTGGGCAATGAACGTGGAGGTCTTTCCAGTGAGCAGCTCCGCGCGCTGGGCGGTGGCCTCGGAGAACGGAAGAGCTGACTCTGCCGGAACATCCATTGTTTTTCGAGCCAGCGAGATCGGCGGCACACACAGTGGCAGCGCAATGGCGAACACAACGCCGATCCACACGAGGACCGTTGCGTTGAGGAAGGACTTCGGTTCGAAGCGGTCCGGATTGCCCGAGCCATCGAAGTGGACCGGGATGGGATCGGGCACCGAGTCCCAACGCAGCAGCATGTACACCAGCGTGAGAGCACACACCACAGCGGTAGCGACGTAATACTGGCGGCTTCTCATGCCAGTGAGTTTACAAGGCGACCGGCCGAGGACCTCTGCGAAAGGCGTCTGGCAAATGGCATCTGTCAAAAGGCATCTCTGGGATCAAAAACGCCATTTGCTCGGGATAAAAGGCGTTTTGGCTCTGAAAACGCCTTCTGGTTGACGCCTTTTACAAGATGCCATGTGGGCAGAGGAGACTGAGCAAGAGTGCGGGCTATGTGTCGTTGTGCTCTTGCCAGGCGTCGATGCCGCCGCGCAGCGAGTAGACCGTTGCTGAAGCCACGGGCGCGGAATGGGTCTTCATTGGAGATGTGCTTAAAGGGCGACCGGCTGAGTTTTCCGCGTTACATGGTCTGGGTGAGCAGGTAGGGTCGAGCCCAAGCTGACCAAGAACCGGAAAGGACAGTAGCTGGCAATGGAACCTTATGTTGGAATTGTCGTGATGGAACTTGCTAAAAAGTCCAGTTCATCTCCCCAAAGCTTCTTCCGCGAGGACTTTTATATTGTGTATGCGGAGTCGGACGAGAAGGCTCGAGAACGCGTTGAAGCGATGGCGAACGAGCAGGCCGATGGTGAGGATGTGAAGGTACGGCACATCGTGGATGTCGCGCCAGCCCTCTATGGTTATGTAGACCGCGATTGCGATCTTTACTCGCGGCACTTTGCGAACCTAGAAGACTACGAGCGTTTCGAAATGAAGCTCGGCGGAACTGACCCGCTGGCTGATTAATCGTAGACTTCGCGAAGAAACCTGCTGACTCTCTTCTGTGTTGGCCTGGCTAGCTTTCGGAAGGCTTTCGCACCGCGTGGCGTGAAGCTAATCTTCCACGCCACATTCAGCCTCTAGTTTTTCAAGAGAAATGGTCTCTAGATCGCCTCGGTGGGCGGCGTCGGCTTCGGCCTCGAGCTCGGAGATGTGCTCTTGCCAGGCGTCGATGCCGCCGCGCAGCGAGTAGACGTTGCTGAAGCCGCGGGCGCGCAGGGCCTCGACGGCCTGTGCGGAGCGCAGGCCGCTGGCGCAGTAGAGGACGGCGAGGTCGGCGGGGTCTAGGGGCGGGTTGTGGCCGGCGAGGATGTCATCGAGCGGGAGGTGCTGCGAGCCGGGGATGAGGGAGGCGGCGCGCTCGGGGGAGGTGCGGACGTCGATAAGCGTGGCGTCCTCTGGGATGTCGCGGATGTCGGTGGGGTTGTCGGGGCGCGCCGGGGTGGCGCCGTTTGCGCGCACGGGGATGTACTCCCAGGTCCCGGCGAGGGAATCGTAGTAGCCCAGCGTGCCGATGAGCGGGGTGCCGATGCCCGTGAGGAGCTTGAGCGCTTCGACGGCCAGGGCGGAGCCGGCCACGCCGACGACCGGTCCCATCACGCCGGCCTGCGAGCAGGAGGGCACCTGCGGATCGGTGGGGAAGAGGTCTTCGTAGACCGGGCCGTGGCCGGAATGGAAGACGGTGAGCTGCGCGTCGTAGCCCAGAAGCGAGGCCCACACGTGCGGAATGCCCAGCTCGTGGGCGGCCCAGGAGGCAAGGTGACGGGAGTAGAAGTTATCGGTGCCGTCGATGATGAGGTCAGCGCCGCGCAGCTGGTCCAGGGCGGTATCAGGTGTCAGGCGCGAGAACTGCTCGACGGTGCACTCCGGGTTGAGGGCGTTTAAGGCTTCGGCGGCGGATTCGGTTTTGGGCTGGCCTACGGTCGCCGTGGTGTGGATGACCTGGCGGTGCAGGTTGGAGAGGGAGACGGTGTCGTCGTCGAAAAGCAGGATGCGTCCCACGCCCGCGCCGGCAAGGTAAAGCAGGGCAGGCGAGCCCAAGCCGCCGGCGCCGATGACGGCGACGGTAGAGGCGCGAAGCCGTTCCTGTGTGGAGGTTCCCCACAGGGTTTCCTGGCGTGCGTAGCGGGAACTCATTCCAGGCCTACCCAGGTGGTGGTGTCATCGGTATGCAGCTGTTCCTTCCAGATGGGGACTTCCGCCTTGACGCGGTCGGCGCAGGTCGACGCTGCTTCGAAGGCGTCCTTGCGGTGCGCGGAGGCGGCGGCGACGATGAAGGCGGACTCGCCGATTTCTAGTGCTCCAGTGCGGTGCGCGCACCAGAGGCGGACGACAGGGAAGGCGGCGGCGACCTCGCCGGCGACACGCTCGATCTCCTGCTGGGCGGAGGGATGCGCGGTGTAGGTCAGGAGCTTGACCCCGCGGCCGGAATCGTGGTCGCGCACGATGCCGTCGAATAAAACGACAGCACCCGTTTCCGCAGTGGCGATGTCGGGGGCCGTGATGGGCTCAGCGCTGATGTGCGCGCCGAGAAGGCCGTAGTTAGTGCTCATTGATGCCTTCCAGCTGGTTGATGATGTGGTGAAGAACTGGTTCGAGGACCGCGCAGCCGTCCTTGGCCGCACCCGTGGAGCCGGGCAGGGCCATGGCGAAAGTCCGACCAGAAACGCCCGCAACGGTACGCGAGAGTGCTGCGGTGGGGATGGCGGCCGAGTGCGCGTAGAAGGCATGGGCCAGGCCGGGCAGTTCGCGCTCCAGGTGCGGGGTGAGCGCTTCGACTGTGCGGTCATCTGGTGTGATGCCGGTGCCGCCGGAGGTGAGGATGACGGAGGGTGCATCGGCGAAGGCGGTGGCGAGGGCTGAGTCGATGTCGGCGTCCGCGACGACGACGGGCTCCGGGGTATCGAAGCCCTGCTCACGGAGGAAGTTCACCAAGATAGGGCCGGAGCGGTCCTCGTATTCGCCGGCGGCGGCGCGGGTCGAGGCAACGATAACGAGTGCGCGTCGGGTCATGAGAGTGGGAACACCTCCACGAGGTCGCCGGCTGAAAGCTGTGCGCCGGCGGGGATACGAATAAGGGCAGTGGCGCCGATGGCCTGGGACATCAGATGGGAGCTAGTACCGCCGAGAAAGGAGGCTTGGGCGGTGCCGTCGGAGATAGCTAGGGTGCCACGGCGGAACTGCTCGCGGCCCTCCAAGCCTTCGGCGTGCTCAGTAAGGCGTGCGCAAAATGGAGCGGGAGCGCGGCCGATAACGGGTGCCAAGTAGAGGCGGAAGCTTACCAGCGTGGAGATGGGGTTGCCGGGGAAGCAGACAACGGGCACCTCGCCCAAACGCGACAGGCCCTGCGGGCCACCGGGCTGCTGCGCCACGTGGCCGAACCAGCCGTCCTCTTCAAAGATTTGGCGGATGACCTCAAACTTTCCGTGGGAGATACCGCCTGAGGTGACGATGACATCGGGGCGGTGGGTAATGACGGCCTCGGCGAGGTCCGCGCGCAGGGCAGAAGGATCGTCATTCGTGCGCACGAAGCCGGCCACCTCGATGCCATATTGCGCGGCCAAGGCCGCGAGCATGGGCGCATTGGAATCGGGGATGGTGGCCTCGCCCGCGCCACCGATTTCCGCACCACCGGTGCAGATGAGGATGCGGGCGGGCGCGAAGGTGAGGACCTCGGCCAGGCCTTGGGAGGCGAGGGTGGCGATGGAGGGGGCGTCGAGAAGCGCGTGCTCATTGATGAGGGTTGTGCCGACCGTGACGTCGGAGCCCGCACGGCGGATGAACTGCTCAGGGGTTGCCGGCACGGTGACCGTGGCGCCCTCTTCCGTGAAGTGCGGGGGCTCGCAGTGCTCGACGGGAACGATGGTGGCGGTGCCCTCAGGGACCTTCGCGCCGGTCATGATGGGGAGGGCGGTGCCTTGCTCGAGTGAGCCCGGGGGATCACCCGCCGCAATGGTGCGGCCGACGGTGAAGGTGCCGCCGTCACATGTGGAAAGCGCATAGCCATCCATCTGCGAATTATCGAAAGGCGGAAGGTTGTGCTCCGCGCGGTACGTCGCGGCGGCACGGCGCCCGAAGGCGTTGGCCAGGGGAGTGGACACCACCCGGGGCTGCGGAAGGGCCGCGCGAACGGCGGCGAGGTGTTCCTCATAGGTGCGCATCGAGTTCCTTCCTGTCACGGAGGCTGGCATAGTGGCAACCATGGTTGATATACACTACTTTGCCGCAGCCCGCGCCGCCGCAGGGCGCGCGCAAGACACGGCGCAGGCGGCGACCTTGGGGGAGCTGTTGGACGTGTTGCGTGCTCGTCATACCGGCAGCACCGAGGCCGGCATGAGCTTTGCGGAGGTGCTGGAGCGCTGCACCTTCCTGGTGGATGGCGCGAGCGCAAAGGAAGACGCCGTGCTTGCCGACGCCTCCCGCGTCGATGTCCTCCCGCCTTTTGCTGGCGGTTAGTTGCGGACCCGCAGAGGGCTGGTGAAGAAGTTCACCACGCTGGAGACAATCGCAAGCACAATCGCGCCGATGATGGCAGCACCCCAGCCGTCGATGACGAGTGAGTCCATGAGCGCGCTGACGAGGAGCAGGACCGCGCCGTTGATGACGAGCGCGAAGAGGCCCAGTGTCAGGCAGGTCAGCGGTGCGCCGAGGAAGCGGAGCACTGGGGTGACGACCTCGTTGACGATGATGAAGACCGCCGCGATGAGCAGGAAATTCTGGGTGGTCGCAGGAACGATGTCGATTCCGGGGACAATCGCTACCACGGCCCAGAAGGCCACCGCGACGGCAATGACGTTGAGTGCAAAATTGATAAATGTCTTCACAACTGCACTCTAACGCGGAAACTAGCCCTCTGCACCGAAGGCCGCGTCCCAGGCCTTGAGCAGCGTTTCAGTTTCCTCCGCCGTGGTGACGGTGATGCGCACGCCCTCAGGGAAGGCACGGACCAAGACGTCATTGTCGGCGAGCTTGGCCGCGACATCCTGCGGGGAGCCCAGCTTCGCAATGGAGTCGGCGGCGAACCAGATGTGGTTGGCCTGGGACTCCGGAACGCCAAAGTCCGCGAAGTGCTCCACCAGGTGGTCGCGCTGCTTAACGGTCTCATCGGTGCGCTCACGCAGCTCCTTCTGAGCGGCCAGCGAGGCCGCTGCACCAACCTGCGCCACCGAGTTCACGGAGAAGGGGATGGCCACCTTGCTCAGCGCCTCGATGATCTCGGCGTTGCCGAAGGCATAGCCCAAACGGATGCCGGCCAGGCCATAAGCCTTGGAGAAGGTGCGCAGGCCAATGACGTTGTCGTGGGTGTGGACATAGTCCGTGGCCAGCGGGACGGCCTCGTTGCGGTTGTACTCGATGTAGGCCTCATCGAGCGCCACGATGACGTCCTTCGGAACCTTGGCCAAGAAGGCGTCGAACTCCTCCTTGGTGATGATGGAACCGGTGGGGTTATTCGGGTTGCATACGAAGATCAGGCGGGTCTTATCCGTGATGGCAGCCGCCATGGCCTCCAAGTCCACGCGGTGATCCGCGGTGAGCGGAACCTTGACCGGGGTGGCGCCCACGACCTGCGCGAAGATGGGATAAGCCTCAAAGGAGCGCCAGGGGAAGACAATCTCATCACCGGGCACCGAGGTGATCTGCACCAGCTGCTGGCAAATCGCGGAGGAACCCGCGCCGGTGGTGACCTGCTCAGGGCTAACGCCAAGGTTTTCGGCGAGTACCTTGCGGATTTCCACCGCGCCCATATCCGGGTAGCGGTTGACGTGCGCGACGGCAGTCTCCATGGCCTTCAGCGCGCCGGGCAGCGGCTCCTGGGTTGCCTCGTTGGAGGAGAGCTTCAAGGCGTGCTCGGCATTCTTGCCGGGGACGTAGACGGGTAGGGAGGAAAGGTCTGGTCGAATCATGTTCTCCACCTTAGGCGTTGCGGGGGCCGCGGGGACCGAAGTCGAATTCTGCAGTTTGCGGGCCGAAGGCCTGAAGTCCCTTCGGCGCGTCGAAAGCGTCGAGGCGCACCTCAAGGAAGGCGCCGCGCTCCGGGTGGGCGGCGATGTCCTCTAGGGCCTTCGCTAATTCGCCTTCGGTCGAGGCCACGTAGGACTCCATCGTGGTGTCCTTCATGAACACCTTCGGCAGAGCCGTGTAATCCCACATTTGGATCTCGTTGTACTCGCGCTCCATGCCCAAGATGTAGCGCTCGATGGTGTAGCCATCGTTATTGACCAGCACGATGATGGGCTTGAGGTCCTGACGCACGATGGTGGAGAGCTCCTGGGCAGTGAGCTGGAAGGAGCCATCACCGATGAAGAGGACGTGGCGGCGCTCCGGGTTAGCCAGCTGCGAACCGAGGACGCACGGCAGGGTAAAGCCGATGGAACCCCAGATGGTGGAGTTAATGTACTGCACGCCCTCGGGCATGCGCTGCTGGCCCAGACCGATATTGGAGGTGCCGGCCTCGGCGATGACCACGTCATCTTCCTGGATGAAGCCGAGCATCTGCGGCCAGATGCGCTCCTGGGTCAGCGGGGCATCCGGGTTCGGCTCGAAGGGCTCGGGCTCGAAAGCCGCGCTTGTCGATGCCCCAGCTTCCGGGATGCGGTCGAGGAGGACGTCGAGAAGCTCCAGCGTATTGATGCCCACGAAGTACTCGCCGTCAGCGTTGAGGTGCTGGTCGCCGAAGTTATAGACGCGGGCATCGGCCAGGTTGTGGGTGAAGGAGCCGGAGTTGACCTCGATGAAGCGCGGGTTTGTGGTGACCAGGAAGTCGGACTTTTCGATGCGCTCCTGCACGCCCGGTGCCGACGCCGCGCCGTTGTATGTGCCGATGAAGAGCGGGTGGCGCTCAGACAAGATGGCCTTGCCAGAAGAGAGCTGGGAGTAGGGCAGCTGGGCCTTGTCGATGATGGCGCGGAATTTCTCAGTGAAACCGTGGCGGTTGGTGTCCTGGTCGATGAGGATGATCGGGTCCTTGGCCTTCGCGAGGTGCTCCAGCACGTAATCCGCAGCGGCGTTCAGGCGCTCCGGATCGGAGGGGGCGAGCTCGGTGGAGAAAGGCTCGTCGGGGACCTCGATGCTCAGGTGCGTGATATCGGAAGGAATCTGGATGTGGACCGGGCGCTTCTCGCGCAGGCAGGTGTGCAGGGCGCGGTCGAATTCCTCGACCACGTTCATGGGGGACACACGCGTGGCCACCTCGGTGAAGGGTGCAAAAGAATCCAGCATGTTGGCAAAGTCGCCGTCGGCAAGCGAGTGGTGCAGGTTCCAGCGGAATTCGGTCGCATACTGCGGCGGCGCGCCCGCCAGCGACACCAGCGGGACGTGCTCGGCGCGGGCACCGGCGATGCCGTTGAGGGCGGAAAGCTCGCCCACGCCATAGGTGGTGAGCAGGCAGCCGACGCCTTTCTGGCGGGCATAGCCGTCGGCGGCATAGGCGGCGTTGAGCTCGTTGCAGGCGCCGACGAAGCGGATGCCCTCGGAGGCCTCGATCTGCTCGAGGAAGCTCAGGTTGAAGTCACCGGGCACGCCGATGATTTCAGTAATGCCGATGGCCTTGAGGCGGTCCAGGATGAAATCACCAATGGTGGTCTGCATGAGAGGGTCCTTTCTATTTGTTTCGGGCGTCGTGGCGCTTCTTGCCCAGCCAGATGAGGGCCAAGGTCACAATCCAACAGGGTAGGACAATGGCGCCGGTGCGGTAGTCGGGCAACATGAACATCAAAACGATGACGAGAGCGAAGAAGGCCAAGCACAGGTAGTTGGCGATGGGGTAGAGGGGTGCGCGGAAGGCGGCGTTCGGGCAGCGCTTGCGGAAGTTCAGGTGTGCTACGGCAATGGCGGACCAGGAGATGAGCTCCGCGCCAACAATGATGGCGAGGAGAACAATCAGGATCTTGCCCTCGAAGAGGAAGTTAAGCAGCACAGCCGAGCCCATGAGTAGGGCGTTGAAAAGCAGAGCGCGAACCGGCACGCCCTTGGCGCTGACGGAATTGAAGAAGGGCGGGGCTTGGCCGCCGCGGGAAAGATCCCGCAACATGCGCGCGCCGGAGAAGGTCATGGTGTTGAACACGGAGACGGCGGCAACGAGCACGATGAGGTTAAGGCCCGTGGCCGCGGCACTAATGCCCAAGGTGCTCAGCGCGCGCACGAAGGGCGAGGTGGAGGTATCAAGTTCGTTCCACGGAGCGAGCAGCACGATGATGCCGATGCCGCCGACGTAGAAGATGAGGATGCGCCAGATCACGTTGTTGATGGCCTTGGGCAGGCTCTTGGCGGGATCCTGCGCCTCGCCCGCGGCGGTACCGATGGAGATGATGCCACCGAAGGAGAAAATCACCGCGACGAGGGAGAAGAGCACACCGGCGGCACCGTTGGGGAAGAAACCGCCGTGCTCGGTGATATTGCTCAAGCCGAGGGCGGGCTCCGGGGTAAGGCCGAAGACGATGGCCGCGCCGACGACGATCATGAGGATGAGTGCGACGACCTTGATGAGGGAGAGCCAGAACTCCGCCTCGGCGAAGGCCCCGACGTGCACCAGGTTGATGGCGGTGACGATGACGAGCGCGACGAGGGCGGTGAGCCAGTGCGGGATGCCAGGGAACCAGAAGTCCATGATGGTGCCCGCGGCGGTGAGCTCCACCATGCCGACGACGATGGTGGTAAACCACCAGTTCCAGCCGGTGACAAAGCCGGCAATAGGGCCGATGTACTCGCGGGCGTAGGCGCTGAAGGAGCCGGCGACGGGGTGCTCCACGGCCATCTCACCGAGCATGCGCATGATGAGGAAGATGATGAAGCCGCCGATGGCGTAGGCGGCGATAACGCCGGGACCAGCCTCCTGGATGGAGGCACCGGAGCCCAAGAAGAGGCCCGTGCCGATGCATGAGCCGAAGGCGATCATTTGCAGGTGGCGCGATTTCATGCCGCGCTGCAGGCCGTCGTCTGCACTGGTGTTATCGCTGGCGACAACGTCCTGTGCCCTGACGGAATTGTTGGTTGTGGTCATGTAGACGCCCTTCATGAACGTATATGTGTGACGTGGGTCATTTAGCTGTAGGAGATTATTGCGCAGCACAGTTTTGTTTGTCACTAGACAATATTCGGAAGTATCTTTGACATATGTCAAAAGTGACACCCCCGCAGCTGACGAGCATCCAGGATATCGTCGACGAATGCGCCCAGATCCTGCAGCGCTCCGTCGAGGTGACCACCCCCGCCATCGCGGTGATTGCCGCCAGTGCCCAGATTGGTGCCATCGATAAGAACCGTGCCGCCTCTATTCTGAACCGCACCCCACCCCCGGAGCCGATCCCGTGGATGCTGAGTTTCGGTATTCAAGAGGCGGTTCTGCCGGTTCGCCTGCCCGCCAACCCGGGCTATGACATGCTGCCCCGTGTGGTCATCCCCCTCCGTCATGAGGATCGGCTCGTGGGCTACCTGTGGATTATTGATGAGCCCGCGCTGGGCGATTCTTCCCTGGTTCGCCTCGGTTCTTTAACGGCTCCGCTAGCCAGGCTTATCGACGAACGCGATGCTCCTCTCGCCGCCCGCGCCCAACAGCTCGGCGAGTTGGCCCGCGAGGTGCTCACCGGTGATCCGGCCGCGCTGGCGGGTGCCCGGGAGCGCGATCTCCTGCCCTCCGATGGTGAGCTGACCGTGCATCGCGTGCTGGTGGAAGGCGATCAGCGCGCGGTGGCTGTGGAGCTTGCCCGCCCGCTGGTGCGCCGTCCTTTCTTGGTCGCGGACTCTCACGATTCCCTTGTACTCGTTGAGTGCCGCCGCGATGACAAGGACACCGAGGCCCTCATGGAGGAGCTACAGAGTGCTGCGCTCGTCGCCGGCGCCGCGGTGGTAGCCCGCGGTTCGGCACCGACGGCCCCGCAGGCGCGACTCATGGCGGACGTGGCCAAACTCTGCGGCCAGGATTCGCTGCGCTGGGAGGAGGCCGGTGCGTGGCGGCTGCTGCGCGGGTGGGAGCTGACCCAAGCAACGGTGGTGGAGATGAGCCCGGATGCCGCCGTGCTTCTCGACGACCCCCGCAACTCCTACTGGCACACCCTGCTGACCTACTTTGAGCATTCCCGCAACGTCTCTGCGACCGCCGCTGCACTCTACATTCACCGCGCCACGCTGCACTACCGCCTAGACCGCGTCCGCGAGATTCTCGGGCCCGGCGTGCTGGATGATGGCTGGCGTTGCGCGGCTCTCTACGTTGCCCTCAAGCTGCATGCGGCCCTTTAGGGAAAGAATAGGGAAGCCCCATTTTGTCCCTAGGGGAAGCGCTCAGGTAGAGTGATGGACGATTCATTGCGAATCGCTGGAGACGTGCCAGAGCGGCCGAATGGGGCTCCCTGCTAAGGAGTTGACTTACTTGCGTAGGTCCGGAGGTTCAAATCCTCTCGTCTCCGCAAACTACAGAACCCGAGTCATCGTTTTACCGGTGGCTCGGGATTTTACGTTTTCAGTCGCTTCGTATGTCGGCAGCCCGTGAGCAGAGAGCTTAGAATGAAGGCGCTGACCTTAATCTGTGCTGGCTGGGAGCGTCATGGAGTTACTAAAAGAGCCAATTTGGGATGTGGAAAGTAACGCGAACATCGATCCCGATGAGAACTTTGTCCGAATATTTTGTTCTTTCCAAAATTCATGAGTGCTATTCCCCTCAGCCACTTCCCAAAGCAACGAACGGCATAGTGAGGTGGGGGATGAAAAAGAAGTAAATATCGGGCGAATGTGCTTGATGGCGAAATGGGGCAGGGGTGGTTCCGAAGAATTTTTGGTCGCCTAATTCAGCACTAGCGGCAGGACCAATACACCGGTTGAGAGCGCGAGCATGCCTAAGCAGTTGATCCAGAATTCACTGTCGAGGAAGTGGGCGCGGACACGGGCTGCTGAGGCTGCGCAGAAATATGCGATGACTCAAAACATGGATGCGATTCCTACGCTTGGGAACCAGAGTCCGTCGATGACTCCTGTGGCTGCGCGGCACTTGATGACAATGAGCGCCCACCACCAGTCTTTGGGGCGCTGGTTAACCCGAGTCTCAAAAGACTAGGGTTTGCGGGGAAGGGGAGGGATTATATGCCTTCTTGTGCGCCCTCGCAACAAATCTTGAGGAAGTTTATACAATAGTCTACATTTTACATCTTTTGCTTCCAATTATCCCTACTGGATGTAACTCTAGGGGTGTCCGATTTTCAGCCATCTTTTCTAGAAAGGATTATGGACATGTATCGTCTCAAGAAATCTACGCGTTTAGTGGTGCTGGTTGCGGCAGCAACAGTTTTTGCACCAGTCAATGCTAGTGCCGGTACTGAGACTGACCTCGCTGAGTCGACTCAGAATAATGCCTCTCAGTCTTCTGTTTCCTCAGAAGTTGCGGAAAAAGCAGATTCCTATGTTTTCCTTCAGGGAGACCAATTCGCGATTGCTAGAGAGGCAGAAAGCGCTCTTTCGCAAAAGGAACTGCAAGAAATCAAAAATGAAGTAGAGACTCAGAACGAAAGGATCAGCGAGGCCAAGGCTGATAGTAACCTTGAGATGAAGGTGGCGGGAGACTCGATAACTTTCTGGGAAAAAGGGCCGAAGATTTCGAGCGCTGATGATGATGACATTGATCCATACTTTCAAGAGGGTCGGAATGGAATTGAATTCCATGGGACTTATGTGAGGGTGCTACTGTCTAAAACGACGATTAACCGGGTGGGTGGCGGTGTCACAATCGCTGGAGTCTGGATTCCCGAGCCAGTTCTTTCCAAAATCCTAGCTACTGGAGGGGCTATTGCTGGTCTTGCGCCCGGTGGTATGTATGCAGACTATGGCATTGGTTCGATTGTGGCTGGCGCTTTCACACATAATGCATATCCTCAGCGGGTTGGTTTTCAATAAATTATCCTTCCTCTAAACAGAAAGGGGTTTAGGGAAAGGTAATTGGAATTTTGCCATATGGATGTTTCTGCATTGTTCAGATAACAGTCCAAGAGAATCTGCCGCCTGGCAAGAATAGAAATGGTTCTGGAGAGTAAAATATGTGGAAAAAGATATTGGCCACTGTGGGCGTTTTATTGATGATGCTTTCCGCTCAACTTCAGTGGCCGTATGGGGTCACGATTGCTCTAGCAATTTTGGTCATTTTCCTTGTGTTTGTTCCATCTGGGAAGAAGTAAATATCTGAGCAGAGGTGGGTATTTTAGCGGGCCTGCCTCTGTTTTAGATTGATTATTTATTAAGTTATGAAACAAAATACTATTTCTATAGTAGGCAGGCTAGCTCTTTTCTTTCTGGCTAGCGTATCTTTTGGGGCCACGGCTTCATCAATATCTACTGCTCAACAGAGGAATTTCGATCCTCTTTCATATATTGAAAGTGGAGATGAGGTGCAGGTGGGTCCTCCCCGAGGGGCGGTGACGTGTTCTGTGACTATCATTTCCCAGCAGCGGGCCTTGACTGCCGGTCATTGTGGTGAAAGTGCGGATGAAGTGTATTCGAAAGGTAGGCGTATTGGAAGTATTGGTGAAAACTACTTGTGGAGTAACCAAGGGATAGATGTTTCAGAAATACTTCTTGATCCTCCGGTAGATTACGTTCTTCGGGCTGATAAAATTAGTGATAAAAGTATCGAAATACCTTCAGCTATTTTTGCAAAAACCTTTCTCGGAGGGAGAATTGATGGGGTTGTCAACGACAAGAACTTATATTGTGAGGCATTTTCCATCAATGGGAGAGAATATCAGGCGCGAACTCTAAAGGCTCAAATGACTTCAAAACCTGGGGATTCAGGCGCCCCTGTCTATAATCCTGCAGGAGAATTGGTGGCCCTCATTGAAGGCGGCAATGGGAAAGGGGATACTACTATCACGCCGCTTTCTTTCCTGGAGGAAAAACTCTCTGAAGACTCTTCTTCTAATGAGTGTAAAGGAAATGGTTAAATTACACAGCCTGTTTGCTAGGAGATTTTCCGCTTTATCTAACGACTAGTTGCAGCTGCTACGCAAAAGAGGAGGCGGAATCTGCTCAACGACTTCCTGCGCTAGCGACGAGTCGGATTTGGACGGTGTTGGTTGTTGCCGAGTGTATTTTGTTAGTCGGCGGACGTAGCGCCATCGGCAGATGCCTCAATACTAGTCCTTGTCCTAACATCGAGAAGTTTTAGAGTGCGTTAATTTTGTCGCTTTAGTCGAGGGCTTGTCGGTTTATTGATTGCTTGATTTCGCTGCTTCAACTTATAGAACCCTAGTCATCGTTCACCGGTGGCTCGGGATCTGCGTTTGTTGTTGTCATTCTAGAAGCGGGTGCCAGCGCAGCTCTCGGAAGCGGGCAAAGCCCTGTTCTTGGCTCAGTAAGGTTGCTTCTTCTTCTATTACGGACGCGGCTATCCAGGCATCAGGGATGTCGCTGGCTTTAAGCTTGTGCAAGCGCACCAGTTCAGTGAAGGTTGTCCAGGTCCCTGGGCTGGAGCTCAAAAGAGTGCCCGTTTGGGGCCGCTAAAATGGTATTGAGTGCAGTCAGTGCTTGCTGGGCGGTTAGTGGTTTGTGGAATAGCTTGTGGTTGGTCATAACTCGAACAAGGCCCGTTGCCACAACATCCAGGAGCCCAATTGTTTCATGCCGATTCAGCGCACCACTTAACCACTGCTGAGCGGGTTTATGTTGTGGTGCTGCGGAGTGGAAGGTATAAACGAGAATGTTGACATCAGGAATGATCATCGAGCACCGCCCATACGGCTTCTTTGTCGCTGAGATCAACTAGAGCTGGTCCGCCGCAATCGAAGGAGGGGAGGTTTATCCTGGTGTGCATACCTTTAGGGTAGAAAGCATCAAGTCATCAATCAATAGGTGCGATGATGCATCTTCCTTCTGGAAGCCGTGAATGGTTGACTGGTGTCTTAAGTCAGTGCGAGCGTCAGGATCGGTACTCCGATGGAGAATGCGAGCATGCCTAAGCAGTTGATCCAGAATGCGCTACCGAGGAAGTGGGCGCGGACATGGGCTGCTGCGGCCGCGCAGAAATAGGCGATGACTCCAATCATGGCTGTGATTCCTACGCCGGGGAACCAGAGGCCGGCAATGAGTCCTACGGCGGCGAGGCACTTGATGACAATGAGCGCCCACCACCAGTCCTTGGGGAGTTTGACGCCGCTGAGGCAGGCTTCGATGAAGGGGACTGGTTTGAGGGAGAGGGCGGCGTCGCCAAGCAGAATGGCTGCTAGTAGAAGGGAGGGCCAGGCTGGGGAAGATTCTAGGATCATTGGGTTACTCCGAATGCGGTGTTGAGGCGTTCGATCGATGAGGCGGCTTGGGATGTGAGGTGCTCGGTGTCGTAGATTCCGGCGGCCCAGCCGATGAGTAAGCCGAGGTAGACGTTGTACAGCAGGTCGGCGTACTCGGCCGCATCGGCGCTGCTGAGCCTGGTGCCGAGTCGCAGGGTGATTTCATCGGTCAGGAGCGTTTTGAGTGCGGTGAGCGCTTCGCCTTGATTGCCTTGTTGGATGAGTGCTGCGCCAAAGGCGCGGGAGAGCTCTTCGTGGCCGGTAAACATCTGGAGGAAAGGTCTCAGGACATCGAGAAGGCTATCGGATTGTCCCCGGATGTCATCGTGGAGTTCTGAAATGTGTTGGCCAATGGTGCGGATGAGCAGCGTTTGTTTGTCGCCGACTCCCATGACGGTTCCCACGCTAACGCCAGCTTCGGATGCGATAGTCCGGATGCTGGTGGTGGCGTAGCCCTGAGTGAGGAAGAGTTCGTAGGCGGTGGCTAGGACCTTGCTGACGGTGCCAGCTTTGGCGGCCGAGCGCGATGAGTGAACGTGTTCAGTGAACATGTTCAAAAGGGTAGCTCTTGATGGTTTCGAGGTCAATGACGCCGAAGTGTTGACAGTTGGCGCTAGGCCAGCGTGGGGAAGACGCGGTCGCGCAGCAGGTGTGCAAGCTCGCGGTCGGGTGCTGTTGGGTTGACCCAGGCGGTGTCCCCGATTTCGGCGGCGGCGTGGGGTTCGTCGGTGGTGACGGTGCGGGTGTAGGTGAAGATGGTGCCGACGACGA
Source organism: Corynebacterium sp. MSK004 (assembly GCF_030232515.1). NCBI lineage: Bacteria > Bacillati > Actinomycetota > Actinomycetes > Mycobacteriales > Corynebacteriaceae > Corynebacterium > Corynebacterium sp. MSK004. The sequence goes on from NZ_JASPKB010000003.1 coordinate 244,904, forward strand.
CCTCGCCCGGTTCGTTGGCGGCGGGAGCGTCGAAGGTGCCGAGTTTGTTGAGGCTCTCGGCGTCGAGGGTGAGGCCTACTTCTTCGGCAACTTCGCGCAGGGCGGCGTCGACAAGCGCCTCGCCCGCCTCGGGCTTGCCGCCGGGCAGTTGGTACTTGGTGGAGGACTTCTTGCGCACGGTAAGCACGTGGCCTTGTGGGTTGCGGATGACGACGGCTGCTACTTCAATCATGGCTGCTGATTGTAGGCGGCCTAGAGCAGCGGCAGGAGCACGAGGGCGAGATTGAGTGCGATGACCAGCGCGGCAAGCGTCCAGCCCACGGCCATAGACCAGGGTTTCGCGGCGAACTCACCCATGACGTCCCGGGAGCCGGCATAGCGGAAAAGCGGGATGATGGCGAAGGGGATGCCCAGGGAAAGAAGTGCCTGGCTGACCACCAGTGCCATAGTGGGGTCGACCCCGCAGCCGATGATGACCAGCGCCGGGATGAGCGTGACCAGGCGGCGGACTAGTAGGGGGACCTTGATGTGAAGCAGGCCGTCCATGATTTCGGAGCCGGCGTAGGCGCCCACTGACGTCGAGGCGAGGCCGCTGGCCAGCAGGCCGATGGCGAAGAGAACGCCGGCCAGCGGGCCGAGGTGGCTGGCAATCGCCGTGTGGGCCCCGGAGATGGTCTCTGTGCCGTCCACGCCGTAGAGGGCCGAGCCCGCCAGGACCAGCAGGCCCACGTTGACGAGCCCGGCGATGGACAGCGCCACGGCGATGTCCGCGCGGGTGCCGGCCAGCACGTGGGGGATTTCCAGGTCGGGGTAGCGCTGCTTGGTCAGGGAGGAGTGTAGGTAAATGGCGTGCGGCATGACGGTGGCGCCCAACATGGAGGCGGCCAGCAGGATGCTGTCCTTGCCCTCTAGGCGGGGGATGAGGCCGCCGGCCACGTCGGCGGGGTCGGGCGGGGCGATGGCGAGGCCGGCAAGGAAGCCGATGCAGATGACCAGGAGCAGGCCGATGACAAGCCCCTCGAACCACTGGTTCTTCTTCTGGAAGATGAGGAGAATGATGGAGACCGCGCCGATGATGAGCGCGCCCGCGAACAGGGGGAGGTTGAAGAGGAGTTGCAGGGCAATGGCGCCGCCGATGACTTCGGCGAGGTCGGTGGCCGCGGCGATGAGCTCGGCCTGGGCCCACATGCCTAGGCGCGCGCGGCGGGAGAGACGCTCGCCCATGATTTCCGGCAGGGAGCGGTGGGTGACTAGGCCCAGTTTGGCGGAGTGGTACTGGATGAACATGGCCATGAGGTTGGCCACGACGAGTACCCACACCAGGAGGTAGCCGTAGTGGGAGCCGGCGCTGATGTTGGCGGCTACGTTGCCGGGGTCGACGTAAGCCACTGCAGCAACGAAGGCGGGGCCGGTGAGGCTGATTAAGGTCTTACGCATAGGCATCTCCATACCAAAAGTTCAACTACTTGAAGTCTAGTTTTCATCGCCATATGTTCAAGCCAGGGGTTTGATCCGGCAAACCATGTTAAAGTTTATTTGTTAATTATTTAAATTACTTTATGTATTTTGGCTGGTTAGAGACAGGGAGGTGCAACGGGTACACTGCCTTCAGTGCGCCAAAGTTGGAAGATTTTTATCAGAGATGTAGCCAGGCTTGGCCGCGTCCCCAGGGCGTGGATCATTCTCATCGGGCTCGTCATCACCCCCGCGTTGTATTCATGGGTGAACATCGCGGCTTTTCGTGACCCTTATGGCCATACCAACAACATCAAGGTGGCCGTGGTCAACGAGGATAAGGGTGCTAACAATGAGCTGACGGGGAAGATAGATGTCGGCAGTGAGGTCATTGAGAAACTCAAAAAGAATGACCAGCTAGGCTGGCAATTCCTCGAGCGCGACGAAGCCGAGAAAGCCCTTTTAGAAGGAGACGTGTATGCCTCGGTGACGATTCCGGAGGACTTTAGCGAGAACCTCGTGAGCATGCTCGACGGGAAGTTCACGCAGCCGCAGCTGGTTTACCGCGTCAACGAGAAGAACAACGCCATCGCCGTGAAGATCACGGATACCGGTGCCAAAGGTCTGGACAAGCAGATCACGGCGGCCTTCAAGGAGCAGGTGGCCACCGTCGCGGCGGAGAACGTCAAGGACACCGGTACTGACTTCGAGCGAAAAGTCACGCGCGCGATGAACAACACCAGCTCCGCGTTCGGGGAGACCGCGCAGGAGATTGACGGCAACCGCGAGAACCTCGCGCGCATTCAGGGAAAGCTTGACGCCGCTGCTGATTCCACGTTGGGAGCCAAGTCCACGGTGGCTGATGTGAGCACCGCGCTGGGCGACGCCCAAACAGCCCTCGCCGAGGTCTCCTTCCTAGTCGAGCAGGCTCAAGGAGGCATCGGTGACTTCACCGACCAGACCACCGGCGCCTTTGTTAGCGGTGCCAGTGCGGTGGCAGACGGAACCGCCCAAGCGCAGGAATCCATCGCGGACGTCACCGCGGGTCTGAACCAGGCCGGAGACCGCTTCGATTACGCCACGCAGCGGGCCAACATCGCCATTGATGCGAGCGCAGAATCGATTGCGCAGCTTAAAGCCCTGCGCGATTCCGCAACGCTTTCACCGCAGGTAGCCAAGGAAATTGATGACGCCATCCAGCGCCTCGATGAGGGCAATGAATCCAACCGCCAGCTGGTGGGGAACCTCAATGCGCTGAGCAAGGATACCCAAACCGCAGCGGACAATGTGCAGGCTAGTGCGGAGGCCATCAACCAGGCAGCGGCCGATACTAAGGCCACCTCGCAAACGCTGCGCGATACCGTGACGACGGCCGTGCCGGAGATCAACCGTGCCATGAGCAGCCTGAGCTCCACGGCGAGCGCTTTGAGCTCCACCCTGGAAGCACAGAAGGGAACCATGCAGGAGGCCAATGGTCTCTTGGACGGCGTGGCCCAGCAGCTGCGCGCCACGAAGGACACCTTGTCCGATTTCGATACCAACCTTCTGGCCCTCCAGGACAGCCTGCGCGCTATGCAGGGCGATGTAGGCTCGCTGCGTGCCGCGATGAACTCCAAAGTCGTTCAAAATGTCACCGGGCTGGACGCGGAAGAAATCGGTAAATTCTTTGCGGAGCCCATCGAGCTGAAGACCGAAACCGTGTACCCGGTGGACAGCTACGGCTCCGCCATGGCGGCGCTGTTTACTAACCTCTCTCTGTGGATTGGTGCCTTCGTCCTCATGGTGATCTTCCGGGTTGAGGTCGATAAGGAGGGCTTCGACCGCATCACGGTGGGCCAGGCCTACTTGGGCCGCTTCCTCCTCATGGCCCTGATGGTCATCATCCAGGCCGTCACGGTGACCGTGGGTGATCTGCTCATCGGCGTGCAGACCGTGAACGCGCCTGCCTTCATCCTGACGGGCGTGCTCGTGGGATTGGCCTACTTGAGCATTATCTATGGGTTGTCGACGTCCCTGGGTCACCTCGGCCGCGGCCTCTGCGTGGTCTTTGCCATCATTCAGATTCCAGGTGCGTCGGGCCTGTACCCGATTGAGCTGCTGCCCAGCTTCTTCCACAGCATCTACCCGCTGCTTCCGTTCACGTACGGCATTGACGCCATGCGCGAAACCATCGGCGGGTTCTACGGCGACCATTACTTCAAGAAGATGGGCGTGCTCGCCTTCATGTTCATTCTCTTCTTCGTCTTCGGCCTTCTACTGCGCAAGGCGTTGGCGCACTTCAACGTCATTTTCAACCGCGAGCTGAAGGACACCGAACTCTTCGACTATGAAAACGTGCAGGTTGTGGGCTCCGGCTACCGCATCGCGGACGTCATCCAGGCGTTGGATAGCCGCAGTGGCCTCAAGAGGGATTTGGACCGCCGCGCTCATAACTGGGGCTATTGGCTCAAGATGGTGGCCATCGCGGGCGTTATCGGCGTGGTCATCCTCATTGTTGTCTCGGGCCTCTTGCCCGACCAGAAGCCGTTGCTCTTGGGCATTTGGACGGCGTGGTGCTTCCTTATTATTGTCGCCGCGGTCACCCTGGAGTACCTGCGCATCAGCTTGAAACAGTCCGCGGAGCTCGTGACGTTGGATGAAGATGACCTTATTTATCCGTCCAGCATCGGCGCGGAGTCCACGGAGGGGGATAACTAATGCGTGGAACACTCGATCTTTTCCTCAACGATATCCGCACCGCATGCCGCAACGTGATGAGCGCGGTGATGCTCGTGGGTCTCGTCGTCATTCCGATGCTGTTCACGTGGTTTAACGTGTTGGCTAGCTGGGATCCCTTTGATAACACCAGCCAGCTCAAGGTGGCGGTGGCTAGCAAGGACACCGGCTATGAGAGCGATCTGTTGCCGGTGCCCATCAACGTTGGCGACCAAGTACTCAATGAGCTGCGCGCGAACGAGCAGCTGGATTGGGTTGTAACCACCTCTGATGAGGCGATTGAAGGTACCAAGTCCGGTGAGTATTACGCAGCCATCGTGCTCCCGGAAGACTTCAGTACCGACATGATGAACTTCTACACGGATGGTTCCCAGCCCGCGGATTTGTCCTTCTATATGAATGAGAAGAAGAACGCGCTGGCGCCGAAGATCACCGGTCAAGGCGCAGAGGGCGTGTCGGCTCAAGTGGCTGAAGCTTTCACCACGACGGTCGGTGACGTCTCCTTCGATCTGGTCACCTCACTCTCCGATTTCTTGAGCCAGGGTGATACCAAGGCTGTGTTGGACCGGATGCAGGCGCGCGCGGATGGCGTGCAGACCCAGCTCGATATGGCCGCCCGTACCGCGCGCTCCCTGGCTGGACTCGTGGATACCGCGGTTCCGCTCATGGAAAGCGCCCAGCGCATTGCGGACTCGGCGGACCTAGAGCTGCCGGAGGTTCAGTCCTCCTCGCTCAACATTTCCACGGACGCCCTGCAGCAATCCCTCGATGCCACCAGCGCCAGTTATGACGTGGTACGCCAACGCATTGATGCGCTTTACGACGACGCCTCCGCCTCCCGCGCCGACCGTGTCGCCACGCTCAATACCTTGGCCGGCCAGGTAGAAGGCACCATCGCTCAGTATCAGAACCTGCACGGACACATCGAGGCCTTGCCACTTCCGGCCGGGGATAAGGAAAAGGCGCTGAGCCGTATTGAGGAGGCCATCGACGCGCAGCGCACTCTCCATGCGCGCCTTACAGCAGCCGCTAACGCTCCCGAACCCACGAAGCCGGATCTCTCCAGCATCGACAACGCGAAGAAATCAGTGGAGGGAATCTCCACCTCTGGTCTGCGTGAATCCCTGCGCGCACTGCAGGACTCTTTGGGCCAGGTGAGCGCGGATCTGGATACCGCTAAGGCCCCCGTCACCATTGATTCTTCATCGCTGACGGATGCTCGGGATGCGGTACAGAAGCTCGCCTCTGGCCTGCAGGACAAGGCAAACAAGTTCGCTGACCTGAAGAAAGACATTGACTCCGCTGCGGCGTCCGGTGACTTGAAGAAGTTGGCGGACATCATCGGTTCCGATCCGGATGCCTTGGCGCATGCGATTGCGGCGCCGGTGGACGTCGACAGGCAAGCGGTCTACCCGGTCAAGAGCTTCGGCGCCGGCATGACGCCGATGTACACGGCGCTGGCGCTGTGGGTTGGTGCGCTGCTGACTGCGGTGAGCGTGCGCACGGATGTGGTGGATAAGGATACATATTCGCCGATGCAGCGCTTCTTCGGCCGCTTCGGAATGTTTGCCGCGGTTGGCCTCGTGCAGTCGACGATGCTGATTCTGGGCCTCATCTTCTTCGTGGGCATTGAGCCCGCGCACCCGATTCTCATGCTGTTGGCGGGCTGGGTTAGCTCGCTCATCTTTATGCTGATTTGCTACACCTTCGTGGTGTCCTTCGCCAACGCGGGCAAGGCCCTAGCGGTGCTCATGCTGGTGGTCCAAGTATCGTCGTCGGGCGGCGCCTACCCCTTGCAGGTGCTCCCGGACTGGTTCCAGAACATTAGCCCGTGGCTGCCGGCGACCTACACCATCCGTGCCTTCCGCGCGGCCATCGCCGGAACTTACCACGGTGATTACTGGCTCTCCCTGTTCGCGCTCTTGCTCTTTGCCGTACCGATGCTGATTCTGGGCGTGGTCTTCCACAAGCCGTTGGAGAAATTCACCAACGGCTGGGTGGAGACCTTGGACAAGACCAAGCTGATGTAGCGCCTATTTCTTGGCGTAGGCGCTGCTTTCGGGGTTGTCGATTGTGGAGTGAGTGCGGCTGTCGTGCAGGAAGAGCATGGCAACCACACCCAGCGCCGCCATGACGGTGACGTAGATGGGGAAGGCGTTGGCGTGGCCGGCATTCTTCAGCCCTAGAGCGACGTATTCCGCGGAGCCGCCGAAAAGCGAGTTGCCCACGGCGTAGGTGAATCCCACGCCGAGGCCGCGGATGTAGGTGGGGAACATCTCGGCCTTGAGAATTCCGGAAATCGAGGTGTAGCCGCTTTCGAAGACGAAGATGAGAATGATGACTGCCCCGGCGCCGATCAGAGTGGATTGGGCTTCCAGGAGCATGAAGGCGGGGATGGTGCCGACCGTGGATGCCACACCGAAAATGAGGATGGTGTTCTTGCGGCCGATCTTGTCAGAAAGCAAGCCTGTCAGCGGCTGCAGAATCATAAAGACGAAGAGGCATACTGTCATCGTCCGGGCAACGTCGCCTTTGGCAAAACCACCCGTATTGATGAGGAACTTCTGCATGTACGTGGTGTAGGTGTAAAAGGTCAGCGAGCCGATTGCGGTAATACCAAGGACAACCCAGAACGAGCGCGGGTGCTGCATGAGTTGGCGAAGTGTTCCGGCTCCCTCCTCACTGCGCTCAGTGCTCGACGTCGTTTCTTCAAGGCCGTTTCGTAGCCAGAGGCTCACCACAGCGGCGAGTGCACCGATTACGAAAGGCAGGCGCCACCACCCATTTGTGATTGCTTCTTCTCCCAGCGTGGAGGTCATGATGACGGCGAGGAGGCTGGCCAGCAATTGCCCGCCGATGAGCGTGACGTATTGGAAGGAGGAGTAGAAGCCGCGGCGTCCTGAGGAAGCAATCTCAGACATGTAGGTGGCCGTTGCTCCGTACTCACCACCCACGGAGAGTCCCTGGATGCAGCGCACGATGAGCATCAGCACTGGAGCCCAGGCGCCAACGGTCGCCGCGGTGGGCAAGGCCGCAAAGAGGAGGGAGCCGGCGCACATCATGATGATGGCGATCAGCATTGAGCGCTTGCGACCATAGCGGTCGGCGATGCGCCCGAAGACGTAACCGCCGATAGGGCGCATGAGGAACCCGACAAAGAAGACGCCCGCAGACTTCATGAGCGCACCGGTTTCACCAGTGCCGCTGAAGAACTGGTCTGCAAAATAGACGCTGAAGAAGGCGTAGATATAAAAATCAAACCATTCCACAAGGTTGCCGCTGGATGCGGCGAGAATAGCCTTGATGGTTGGCCATTCGATTCTTGGTTTGGCAGCTTCAGCGCCGTCCGCCGTGTGCGTGGTCGCTTTATGATCCATGGTGGCCTCGCTTTCATATCCGGGTAAAGGGCCGATTCGTTCCTAATATCTGTCGTTCGATTGTCTAATGGGAAACTACCTTTCGGGCAGTTATTACAAAAGATATAACTATAAAATTGCCGGCAAATTCACAGGGGATGGGGGTGATTTAAGAGGGCGCGAAGCGTAGTGTGAAGCGCTGTGAAACGCGGTCATTTCCTGGGCCCGGCTCGGCTCACCGCCGTGGGCTTTATCTTGCTCATCCTCGTGGGAACGCTGCTGCTGATGCTGCCGATTTCCGCCAATGTTCCGCAGTGGACCCCGTTCCTGCCAGCGCTTTTTACGGCGACCTCGGCGGTCTCTTTGACGGGTCTGGTGGTGGAGGACACCGGGACCTATTGGACCTCCTTCGGCCAAGCGGTCATCATCGCGCTCATCCAGCTGGGAGGGCTGGGCATCATGAGTTTGGCGTCGCTGTCGGGCATGCTGTTGACCGGCCGTATCAGCTTCAAAGCCCGCCGGACCATGGCTGCGGAGGGCCGCGCCGTGGCCTCCGGCGGCATTCGCCGCGCGCTCTTGCTTACCGTGGTCATGACCCTGATCTGCGAGGCCATCGTCGCTGTGTTCATCGGCGTGCGCCTAGCCACCGAGCATGGTGTAGCACCTGGGCGCGCAGCGTGGGAAGGAGTATTCCACGCCATTTCGGCCTTCAATAACGCAGGGTTTAGTACCTATTCAGACAGCGTTATCTCCTTCGCTGCTGATGGCTGGATTCTTCTTCCCCTTGCCTTCGCCCTGATCATCGGTGGCTTGGGCTATCCCATGCTGGCGGAGTTCGTGCGACGGGCCCGCGCACGGCTAACGCGCTGGCGCGGCGGCACGCCCCGCATTCACCGCATGTCCATGACCGCCCGGATGACGCTGGGCGCCACCGCGTTCTTGTTGCTGGGTGGCACCGTGATCTTCTTCCTCTCTGAGGGCTCCGGTGTGCTGAACGGGATGCCGTTGGGCCAGAAGCTCATCAACGCCTTCTTCATGAGCGCTTCGCCCCGGACGGCAGGTTTTAACGCTATTGATTACGGTGAGGCGCACCCGTTGACGTTGATGGTGACGGACATCTTGATGTTTATCGGCGGTGGCTCCGCCGGTACTGCGGGCGGCATCAAGGTCACCACCACATGCGTTCTGGGCGCCGCGATGATCTCGGAATTCTTGGGCCGGGAGGACACCTCCATCGGGCACCGGCGTCTGCCGCTGTCCACCTTCCGCCAAGCCCTCGCGCTCACGGCCGCCGGAATGGTGGTCGTGGCCCTCGGCGTGGCGACGCTGCGCATCTGGGACCCCGAGTTCACCGCGGACCAGGTCACCTTTGAGGTGATGTCCGCCTTCGCCACCGTGGGTTTGTCCACGGGTATTACCGCAAGTTTGTCCGCACCATCGCAGCTCATGCTGTGTCTCATCATGTACGTTGGCCGCGTAGGACCCACCACCTTCGTGGCGGCACTGGCCGCCCGGACCATTACCCTGCGCTACCGCTACCCAGAAGAAAGGCCGTTCATTGGCTAACATGTTCAGCGCCCTGCGGCGTGAAAAGTCTTCCATTAATATCCCGCCGGTCGTCGTCATTGGCATGGGTCGGTTTGGTTCTTCCCTGGCCCGCGAGCTGATGGAGCATGGCGTGGAGGTCCTCGGCATCGATGCTGAGGAGAAGCACGTGCGCGAGCACGCCGCGTTCCTCACTGAAGCGGTGACCGCGGATACCACGGACGCTGAGGCGCTTCGCCAGCTCGGCGTCGATGAGGTAGAGCGAGTGGTCGTGGCCATCGGTTCGGATCTGGAGGATTCCATCCTTACCGCCTCCAACCTCGTGGAGCTCGGGGTGAGCGATATCTGGGCCAAGGCAGATTCAGATGCTCATGCCCGCATCCTGCGCCAACTCGGAGTGCACCACGTGATTCGCCCAGAGCGCGATACGGGCCGCCGCGTGGCACACCTGCTGGGCGGGCGTTTTGAGGATTTCGCGGAGATCGCCACCGATTATGGCGTGACGGCGATGACCCCGCCGGCGTCGATAAGCAAGGGCCCTCTCAACCTCCATCAGGTATGGGAAGAGCACAACGTCCAGCTCATCTCCCGCTGTCAGGGGCCGGGGCAGTGGCGCCCGCTTGACGACGGCACCGAGCTCACCCACCGCGACCTCATCGTCGTCGCCGGTAGCCCTGCGGATCTGGAGGCCTTCTCGCAGTCTTAGGGGGCGCGCTCGGGGTGCCTCGCGCTGTGGAGTTAGGAGCGGGGCGCTACAGTAGCGCCTATGACGAAGGCACGTTTCCCGGGCTCGGTGTATGGAACAGGGGAGGAACCTGATCCGCGCTTCAGCATGGCTAATGAGCGCACGTTCTTGGCCTGGATCCGCACGTCCTTGGCCTTTATCGCCGGTGGCGTGGCGCTGGAGACCTTCGAGTTGCCGCTGAACACCACGCTGACTCGCGTCGTCTCCGTCATCATGCTGATCGTGGCCATCGTCCTGCCGGCGGTGGCGTGGTTTCACTGGGGTGCCTCCGAGCGCGCGATGCGCCATGCGCGTCCGCTCCCGGCAAGCCCGGCGTTGGCGTTGATTGTTGGCGTGGTGATCCTTATTGGCCTGATGATTCTGGTGGGCGAGCTGCTAGCGTGAGCGAGCTTTTTGATCCTGGCCTCCAACCCGAGCGCACCCGCTTAGCCTGGCAGCGCACGGGTCTAGCCGGCCTCATCGCGGGTTTGCTCGTCGTGCGTTCCGTTGCGCCATGGGCCGCCGTGATTGTTGGAGTAGTGGTGGCTGTGGTGTTGTGGTTGGCTACCGCCAAGCTTCGCGACGCCGATGAGATCCTCGCCCGGGCCGAATCACCCGCCCTGCCCGGAGCTTCGGTGCTTGCCGCCGTCGCGCTGGGAACGATGCTTCTCGGGGCGGTTGCCTTCGTCGCTATCTGGTAACGCGTTTCTATCGCAAACCCCCAGACCTCGATCCCGAAACTCCCTGGTGGGCAGGTTGCGGGATCGAGGTCTGGGGATCTGCGGAGGAAGGGAACTGAGTGAAGACTGCCCACACATTGGTGAGCATTCTTTGCAGCTAATCTGCAGAAGATTTTGCGAACAGGGGTGAATCTGCGGCCTGAGTGGGGGTAATAACCGGAAAGTGTTTGTTGGCGGTCTGTGACCTCGATAACCTGAAGCTGTAGGCCCATTCGGCGATCCTAATAACTCTCTCGCGGCTGAATGGGGGGCTGGTTAACCAGGAAAAGGAGGGGGCAGATGACTACCCCGCACACTCACGTCTCAACATCGCACACGGAGGGCGAAGACGACCACGGCGTTGATACGCGCGAATGGCGTCGCATGGCTATTGGCCTTATCCTCGGGCTCGTTTTGGCTGCTCTCGTGTGGTTTATTTTCCCGAGCAACGCCGTCGATACCGTGCTGCAATCACCCGGTGCTAAGGATGACACGGAATACACTCAGAGCGCGCTGCGCGCCGTAGCGGCCGTGACCATTCTCATGGGTGTGTGGTGGATGACGGAGGCCATCCCGCTGGCCGCCACCGCGCTTTTGCCGCTGGTCATCTTCCCGCTGGCAGGTGTGGGCAGCATCAAGGATGTTGGTGCGCCCTATGCCTCGTCCACCATTTTCTTGTTCATGGGCGGCTTCCTCATCGCCCTGGCCCTGCAGCGCTGGAACTTGCACCGCCGCATGGCGCTATTCGTGGTCAAGGTCGTCGGTACCTCGCCCAAGCAGCTGATCCTCGGCTTCATGCTGGCCACCGGCTTTTTGTCCATGTGGGTGTCCAACACCGCTACCGCAGTGGTCATGCTGCCGATTGGTATTTCCGTGCTTTCGCTGACTGCCGACGCCGTCGGTGGCATGGCTAACCAGAAGAAGTTCGCCACCGCGCTCATGCTGGGTATTGCGTACGCGGCGTCGATTGGCTCGCTCGGCACCCTCATCGGCACCCCGCCGAATACCCTGCTGATGGGCTACATGAAGGAAACTCACGGCATCGTCCTCGGCTTTGGCAAGTGGATGATGGTGGGCATGCCGCTGGCATTCATCTTCCTGTTCATTGCCTGGTTCATGCTGATTACCGTGTTCAAGCCGGAGATGGACAAGATTCCAGGCGGCCGCGAGCTCATTGATTCCGAGATTGAAAAGCTTGGCCCATGGACCGGCCCGCAGGTCATGACGGGCATCATCTTCCTCGGTGCCGCCTTGGCCTGGGTGATCATTCCCTTCTTTGTGAGCAAGGAATCCAACTACGACGACGCAATCGTGGGCATTGCCGCTGGTTTGCTGCTGTTTACCATCCCGGCCGACACGAAGACTGGCGTGCGTCTGCTGGATTGGAAGACTGCGAGCGAAATGCCGTGGGATGTGCTCCTGCTCTTCGGTGGTGGCCTGTCCCTGTCTTCGATGTTCAACAAGTCCGGTTTGTCTCTGTGGATTGGTGAGATGGCCAAGGGGTTGGGCAGCCTGCCCATCATCCTGCTCATCGCTTCGGTGGCCCTGCTCGTGCTCTTCCTGACGGAGATCACCTCGAACACCGCAACTGCGGCGACCTTCCTGCCGATTATGGGCGGCGTGGCCGTGGGTATCGGCCTTACCCAGAATGGCGACATCAACGTCCTGCTGCTCACCATCCCGGTGGCGCTGGCCGCAACCTGTGCCTTCATGCTGCCGGTGGCGACCCCGCCGAACGCGATTGCCTACGGCTCCGGCTACGTCAAGATCGGCGACATGATCAAGGGCGGTATCGGCCTCAACCTGATTGGCTGCGTGCTCATCACCATCACCGTCTACCTGCTTGCCGTTCCGGTCTTTGGGTTGGTCCTGTAGCCCTCAATTAATGAAAAACGTTATCATTACGGGATGGCTACACCCGTTACCGTGCTGTCCGGATTCTTAGGCAGCGGAAAGACCACCCTTCTCAACCACCTGCTTGCTAACCGTGAGGGGCGCAAGCTGGCGGTTGTTGTTAATGACTTCTCCGAAGTCAACATCGATGCCGCCCTCGTCGCCGGCGAGGGCCATCTTGAACGCGGCGAAGACCGCTTCGTTGAACTCTCCAACGGCTGCATTTGTTGCACGTTGCGCGAGGACTTGATTGAGTCCGTCGGCAAGCTGGCTCGTTCCGGCCGCTTCGACCAGATTGTCATCGAGTCCACCGGCATTTCTGAGCCCATGCCCGTTGCCGCCACTTTCGAGTGGGAGTTCGGGGACGGCACCACGCTTGCCGACGTCGCCCCTATCGACACCATGGTCTCCCTCGTGGACGCCTCTACATTCCTGACTAATCTTCGCCGCGGCCGCAGCTTGGTCTCCGAGAACATTGAGGCCACGCCTGAGGATGACCGGACCATTGCCGATTTGCTCGTGGACCAAGTCGAGTTCGCCGATCTCATCCTCATCACCAAGACCGACCTGGTGGAGGCCGCCGAAACTGAGCGCGTCATCGCCACCGTGCGTGCCATGAACCCCCGCGCCCGCGTCGTGCCTGTCACTAACGGTGTTATTGATCCCACGCTGGTTCTTGACGCCCACCTCTATGACACCGCCACCGCCGCGACCTACCACGGCTAAGCGGAGGAGCTGGCCAACCCACACACGCCGGAAACCGAGGAATATGGCATCTCCTCCGTGGTCTTCCGCGCTGACCGTCCCTTCAACCGCGAGCGTCTGCTGAAGGCCCTTCGTGCCAGCACCGGACTGGTGCGTTCGAAGGGCTATTGCTGGGTTGATACCGATCTGCGCGTGGCCCACGCCTGGCAGCAGGCCGGCCCTAACTTACAGATCATGCCGGCCTCCCTGTGGGCGGCCAATGGGGTTACGCCCGGCACCGAGCTCGTGCTCATCGGCGTCGACTTCGACCACGAGTCCACTCTGCAGGCTTTTCGTGACGCCGTGTTTTCCGACGCCGAAGTGGCCACCCTCGTCTAGTCCCTCCTTAAGGTGAACACGGGGTGAATTGCTATGCCCATTTCTTGGGTAGAAAACATGCATTGACATCGGGATTTGTCAGATTTCTAGCGTGTGGGTATAGTTATTCCTCGTTGCACAGCAGAGCGCACACGCTCCGGCGTCAAGCACTGCAAACCAACGGACTGCGCCCGTAGCTCAACGGATAGAGCATCTGACTACGGATCAGAAGGTTGGGGGTTCGAATCCCTCCGGGCGCACCAAAACTTAGCCGCCTTCGGGCGGCTTTTCTCATTTTCTACTCCGTGGGTTGGGCAAACCCGGTAGTGTTCTGAAATATGATCAAAGGGCTTAAGGGACATTTCGTGTGGATTTAGGAGCGTCCGGCCCAGCCTTTTCTTATGCCTAAGCTGGGGTTCCATTCGTTGTCGATGTGGGTGTCGAATGTGGCTGGTCACCCGTCTGGGTGGCCACGTCGTGTGAGTTCTTCTTTCGTCTAGGGCGCGTATGCCGCTTTCCCATTGCGTCCGAAGTCTTGAGGCCTGGCTAGGTCCAGTGGATGTGGATATACAGGGGGCTTCGGTGCGGACGTCGCCATAGGAATTGGCCTAATCGCACCAGCTGCGGCTTACCTACCACAGACCTAGTGTTATCCGTTGTTGATTTCACAGATCGGGCCGTTGGAACCGATTCAAAATCAAGATCAAGGAATTATCCCAGGCTGCCCCGAGAATCCGTATCGGTTTATCCACACGAAATGTCCCTTAAGCCTGGGTTGGGCAAACCCGGTAGTGTTCTGAAATATGATCAAAGCGATTCTCACCGCCATTCTGCTATTCATCTCCTCGCTGTTTTCTAACGCAGGCTCCTCGGAGCTGGCGGGGAGCTCGGAGGCGTGGGGGCTAAACGTCGCCCAGCACGGCATCATTACGAACACCCCTGCAGGTTTGGTCGAGGCAAACGATGAGCAGATGGAACATATCACTGCTTTAAGGTGGGAGTCTGCGGCGAGCCCAGAGGATTTCTCCTTGGATTTCCAGGACCAGACGGTGTGGTTGCCCTGTAACGGCGGCGACTTTACCTTGGTTGATGGCGGCGTGGAGCTCAGCATGCTGACGGATAAGGCCTGCCCTAGAGGAAAAGTCGACCTTCCCTTCATCATGTTCCTGTCTGAACCGGCGAAGGTAATGGTGGATTCGGATGCATCCGCAACACCTGAGCGCATTTACCTCGTGCGCGATGAGAAAGCCATCGCCCTTAGCCACTGAGACGCATATCGCGCAGAGCTGAGTGAAACGCAGAGCTGACAACAGGCAGAAATGAGAAGGCCGACCAGAGCCACTGGTCGATTGGGAGGGATACAATGATGCCCATGATTCAAGCGATTCTCTCCGCTATCCTGCTTTTCATTTCCTCCCTCTTCTCTTTTGCAGGCTCCTCGGAGCTGCCGGGGAGCTCGGGCATAGCGGAAGCCGAATCCTCACAGCACAACACTATTACCAGCACCCCCGCAGGCTTGGTCACCGCCAATCCACAGCAGATGGAGTTTGTTTTGAACTCCGAGTGGAAGTCTGCGGAGCAGCCGGATTCCTTTCAAGTGGACTTTTGGGATCAGTACTTGGAGTTCTCCTGCGATAACGCCGGTTTCCACTTTGAGAGCAACGAGGCTAGTGAAATAGATATCACGTGGGATTTGATGTCGGACAACATCTGCTTTGGCCCGCAATCGGACGGGGCCCTCATAGACTTTCTTCAAAGACCAGTAACGGTGAAGGTGGACCCCGATGCATCCGCAACACCTGAGCGCATTTACCTTCTGCGCGATCAGAAAGCCATCGTCCTTAGCCGCTGAGACGTATATCACGCAGCGCTGGGTGAAATGCAGAGCTGAAAACGCACACAAATAAGAAGACCGGCCAGAGCCACTGGTCGGTCTTTAAACGTTTTCAACTGCAAGGAGATGAATAGGTGTCAGCGCGCGCCCGAATAGTGGGCCTCGATATTGCTCGTTCCTTGGCCATCATCGGGATGATTATTCTGCACATGGCCAACCTGGTGTGGAGCACCAAAGTGGTGCTCTCCGGGTTGCCGGCGGCGGGGTTCGCCATCATTGCAGGTACCACGATGATGATTCTTGCCCGCGACTACTCGCTGCGGGTCTTCCTCAAGCTGGTCGCGCGCGGCCTGATAGTCATGCTCATCGGCGTGGCCTTGCTGCCCGTGGGCGGTGAGATTCAGGTGGTGCTCGTGGTCATGGGCGCGGCCATGGCTCTCACCGCTTGGGTGCCGCCGCTGGCCACCGTCTGGAAGGTCCTGCTCTTCGCGCTGGCCACCGCGGGCGCCACGGTGCTCTACGCGCCGTACACACTCCCACAGGTCTACCCCCTCGTGGCATTCCTGGCGTACATGGTGGCGGGCATGCTGCTTTACGACGTCTACCTCACCCGCCCCACCCGCACCCAGATCGTCACGACCGCGGTGGCCGTCGTCGTTACTGGCATCGGCCTGTGGCAGCGCTTTAACCCGGATATCGCCGGCTGGCTGCGCTTTACCGGGCATACGGGCGTGCTTGGTGAAATCCTTCTCTCCGTGGCGGTCACCGCGGTGGTGCTGCACCTGTGCCTGATCATTGGCCGTCACCTGCCGCGCTTGACCTTCCCCTTCGCGGCATTGGGCTCGATGTCGTTGACCATCTATATCCTGCACATTCTCACCGCACGCTACTGGCAGGCACACGTCTCCCTACACAACACCATGGCGGCACTGGGCTTTGTGCTCGCGTTCCTGCTGCTGAGCGCGCTGTGGAAGAAGTTCTGTGGAAAGGGCCCGGCCGAGAGGGCCGTGGCTTGGGCAATCAAGGAGGTGGCCGCGTAATGGTGGCACGAAAGATAACTGCTGTCGTGGCCAGCTCTCTGGTCGTGGGGCTAGGCGCTGCGCCGGCCATGGCCTTGGAATTCGCCCAGCCCGCACCTCACTCGGAGGAAAGCGCTGCCGTGGCTGCGCTGCGCATGGGCAAGATCGGAAACTTCGGCGATTGCACGGGCACGCTGGTGGCTGAGCAGTGGGTGCTGACCGCCCGCCACTGCTTGGAGTCCGTCAACAACGAGGGCTCGCAGGCCCGCTTTGGCCAGGGCAAGGACACTCGCGTCTATGACGTGGACTCCTGGGCTGTTTCGCCGACTATCGACGCCGGCCTCATGCACCTGACCGAGCCCGTCGAGGGCATTAAGCCAGCTAAGCTCGCGGATGCGGTCCCCACCGCCGGCGAGAAAGGTCACTTTTACGGCTGGAGTAGTAGCTCCCGCATGGCCCGCAAAGGCCAGCTGCCGATGGCCGAGATGGAAGTCGGCGAATTGCTATCCGGCGGCACCCCGCCGGCAAGCCCAGACGAATCCGGCCAGAAGATGACGCCGGTGGCGCCGGGGGATACCGAGGCTATGGCTCCTGGTGACATGGCAGTGCCTGCTCCCGGTGGAATGGTCGCTCCCGCCCCTGGTTCGTCCAACGCGCCCCAGGTGATGGAGGGCGGCGACATGCCAGAGATCGCTGTTGGACCCGACGGCGCGGAAAGCATTCCGGCCGGTGAGCTTGGGGGAGTGGGCCCGATGATTGCGGCTGCCATCATGGACGTGAAGTCCCTCAATGGTGAGGGCATGCAGGGCGGCGACTCGGGCGGACCATTCTTTGTTAACGGTCGCCTCGTCGGTGTGGCCACGGCTGGTACGTCGAACGCGGATCCGGATCTGCCTTCGCCGAGCGCTGCCATCACGTCGGTGGTCGAGGTCCGCGATTGGATCGAGGACGTCACCAGCGGCCGCGATACCGACGGCGTCCTCACCGCCCACAATTCCCCGAAACCGCCGGCAACGATGCAGGTCAGCGCGCCCGTCGCGTGGCCAGCAGGCATTGCTGCGGTAGTGGGCCTCATCGCGATAGCCATCTTCTCGCGGGTGATTAGTCGCAAGTCTGGTGCTGGGAAGCGGACCAACTAGGCTGTTTCTCCATGAAGGAGAAACTCGTTCCGTGTCTGATTGCCGGCGCCATCCTTGGTGTGGTGCTGTGGCTGGCCTCCGGCATGCTGTGGTTGTTGCCGGTGGGCCTCGTGGTGGGCCTAGCGGGTTACCCGCTGCTCGGCATCACGCGCGATGAGTCCCAAGCCCGCAAGCGCCGTGACGACACCTTCCGCGACTAAGCGCCCCACGTAGCCCCACGCCGCTTCACAGCCCGTCACCAAATGGCGCCCCACAAAAGGCATCCGCTAGAAGGCATCTTTGGGGCCAAAAACGCCATCTGCACGCCCCAGAAGGCGTTTTCAGGCGAGAAAACGCCTTCTGACAGATGCCATCTGCAAGATGCCTTTTGCCAACTGCCTTATGGACAGAACCGCCTTCTGGCTGATGTTCGCTGTCAGAGCGGGCGAGGAAGGCCGTTGCAGATGGTCCTTTTATATTGGTCCCTTTAGTTTGGTCCTTTCGCTGATTAAAGGGACCATCTGAATAATGAAAACTGCCTGTAAATGGTCCCTTTGCGGTGCAAAGGGACCAGAGCAAGGGGACCGTACTAAAGAGACCTTTTGCCGCAGCGGTTTGGGCGCGGTGAAACCGCCGACCAAGGACAGGAATGTGCTCAGCGGTTTGAAAGGATTCCAGAGCAGGAGCCCTTCTGGGCTTAGAAAGTGGGCCTAGCAGCCCACCGGCGGGTTAGAAAATCTCGATGCGCCCGCCCAAAGACTCCGTCTGGCGCAGCTGCGCCACCCAGTTCGGCGCACCCGGGTGCAGCCGCAAGACCGGGCGGGAGGAGATCTTCACCGGGGAGACCGATTCCTTGCGAGCACCGGAGCGGGCTTCGATGCGGGTGCGGGCGCGGAAGCCAGCGTCGGCAAGCGCGGCGATGGAAGGCTCATCCGAGGCCAGCGATTCGCGCGCATCCTGCAGCAACTCAAGGGCCTCGTCGAGGGCCTGGACCAGCGCAGTCGAGTTGGTCTCGCACATCTGGCGCACCAGGTCCGGGCGAGTACCCGCCACGCGCGTGCCGTCCTTGAAGGAGCCAGCCGCCAAGGACTGCGCCAGGATGCCGCCATTATCGCCGACCACCGCGAGGGTTTCCGCCAACACGTGTGGCAGGTGCGAAATGCGGGCGACCGCGGCATCGTGGTTAGCCACGCGCACCGGAACCGCCTCCGCGTGAACCATCTGGGTCATGCGGACCACGTCCGCAAAAATGTTCTCCCACTCGGCGGGGATGCGCTCGCCGCGCGCCTCGCACTCGGCGGCATAGTCATAGGTGATAACCCAGGCAGCGCGGTTGAACAGCCCGGTGTGGGAGTTCTCCCAGCCGGACTTGGAGGTCCCGGCCATGGGGTGGCCGCCCACATAGCGCGACTCCATGTTGCGCTGCACAATGAGCTGGCGCACCTCGGTCTTGACCGAGACCACGTCCGTCAAACCGCAGCTCGGGGCGTGTTCCTGAATGGAATCGAGGACCGAGGCAACCGCATCCATGGGCACCGCGACGACGATAAGCGCGTTGTCTTCCTCGGCCCGGTGCAGGATGGCCGGCAGATCATCGGTGACGTCGTAGCCCTGCTTAATGGCCGTTCGGGCACCAGAGGTGGAGTGGTTGTAGCCGTACACGGAATGGCGTGCAGCAGCTAGGTCACGCAGGAGGGAACCTCCAATGAGACCGAGGCCGATAATGCAGACGGGGCGTTGAACATCTTGAGAACTCACGGTGACAATTGTGGCACAACCCGACTAATCTGACGAGGTATGAGCCACGACGATCTGTCCTTTGCCATCACCGTCGCCAGTGCCGAAGGCGGCTGGGTGATTCGCCCTTTCAAGGATGACTTCACCGACGTCAACACCTCCATCAAAGCGGTGCGCAACCTGCGTTCCGAGGGGGCGGCATTCGCGCTGCTGTGCGTGGAAGATGATTATTTCGTCGTCGTGCGCCCGGTTCCGGGGGATGTGCGCATGCTGCTTTCCGACGCCACCTACGCCTCCGAAGACGACTTCGCCGCGGATTTCCTGGACTTGCGCGATATCGATATCCCGGATTTGGACGAGGACGAGTGGGAGGACGCCGACCCCTACGGTGACGGCGATTTCGATATCTTCGCTGACCTCGGCCTCGATGAGAACCAGTTGGGCTACATCATCGATAACGATGAGGACTGGCCTTCTGACATGCTCCTGCGCATCGCCGGCGAGCTGGGCTTTGGCGATGAGCTAGAGGATTTCATCGACGGCCTCGACTCGGATGATTCTTAAACCAGCGGAGGGGCTGGTGCGCGCGGAGGCCCGCATGCGCCGCGCCTTAGAGGTCGCGCGCACGACGCCGGCGGGGGATATCCCTGTGGGTGCCGTGCTTTACGACGCCTCTGGCAACGAACTCGCCACCGGCGTTAACCGCCGCGAGCAGCTAAATGACCCCACCGCACACGCAGAGGTGGAAGCAATCCGCCAGGCGGTGCGCGTGCACGGCGATGGCTGGCGGCTGGAAGGCTGCGAGCTGGTTGTCACCTTGGAGCCCTGCGCGATGTGCGCGGGCGCGATTCAGGCTTCCCGGGTGTCCTCGGTGGTCTTTGGTGCTTATGAACCGAAGACGGGGGCGTGTGGATCGCTTGTCGACGTCCTCCGTGCCCCCGGCGCCCTCCACGTTCCCGAGGTACGCGGCGGTGTGCTGGAGGAGGAGTGCGCGGAGCTGCTCACGGGCTTCTTCGGGGGTCTTCGTAGAAGCGGCGCTTAGCCCCTGAACTGGTTAGTGGCCCCGCAGCCGCCTGGCAATTTGGGTGTAGGCTGGGTGGTCCACGTGAGAGAAGTAGAGAGTCCCACGTGAGAGAAGTAGAGAGTAAGGAGAAAACCATGGGTGATTTCGAGAACAAGAAGGACGAGTTCGTTGGCAAGGCTAAGGAAGCCGCTGGCGGCCTGACCGATAACGAGAAGCTGGAGAACGAGGGCAAGGCCGACCAGGTCACCTCCGAGGCTAAGCAGAAGGCTTCCGACGCCGTTGAGGGCGTCAAGGATAAGGCCACCGAGGTTATCGGTAACCTCAAGGACTAATTCCTAGCCTCAAATAGCTGAATCGCTGTCCGCGCCGCGTGGTGTGGGCAGCGATTTTGTCGCTCGGGGTTACTCGACGTAATCTGGAACGCGGTGGCGTGTCCGAGCGGCCGAAGGTGTTCGCCTCGAAAGCGAATGTTGGGTAACCCCCAACCGCGGGTTCAAATCCCGCCGCCACCGCCACATCCGGCACTCCAGTTCTTAGCTCTGGGGTGCCGGTCTTTTTATTTTTAGAAGCCAGCCCGCCCTCTATCAACATCTCTTTGGAAATCCAGCGCGGCTTGGCGTGCCTCGGGGTCGTGGTCTTCCGTGCGTTTGTGGATCCGTCGGCTCATCATGCCTGCTGGGATGGCAATGAGAAGGATGGCCGCGACGGCAACGATGACGAAAGTGGACATAGGGTCTCCTAAAGCACTTCAGCGGTTAGAGCTTTGACTGGGCGAGAGGTGTGCCCTGACTCTCTATAGTTAAATACTATGATTCAGAACACTATAAGATGTTGGGATTGATGCATAGTCTTTCTTTTAAAACTTCGTTCTCGCTCGTCTTCGTAGCCGCTGTCGTCTCTGGGTTAGGTGACGGCCTCATCCCGATTGCTTTTGCGCTTCAGGCGCACCGAGTAGATCCGTCGGGGCGCGGCTTGACGGTGGTGCTTATCGCGCTGTGGGCGGGCCGCTTCGTCAGTTCTTTAGTGGTCCGAAAGCTGCCGCCACCTCACCGGCCAGTGACCTGGATGCTGGGTAGTGATGTCGTTCGGATGTTGGCGCAGTGGGGACTCGTGGCGTGGGTGGTTGCTCGCGGCGATTCCATTGCTGCGTTCGCGCTCTCAAGCTGCGTGTACGGTTGTGCCTCGTCATTCTTTGGGCCAGCAAGGTTTAGCCTCTTGTCGCAGCTGTTTTCCGATGAGCAGCGCACCCGCGTCAACGGAACCCTGTCGATGCTCGGTGATGTGCTGTTTATCGCCGGCCCCCTCATCGGTACAGCGGCAGTGCTCACCTTGGGGTTTAACACGGTATTGCTTATCGACGGCGCCACTTTCCTCGTGGCCATGCTCTTTGTTCTTCCGTTTCTCTCAGTACGCAGAGAACCAGCAGGCGAAAGCTCTAATGTCGCAGCGGCTGAACCAGGACCGGACAGCGCAGGTTCATCGAGTCCGAACAGGCCTCTTACGTCCCCAACGCTCCCGAGCTGGGTGCGGGTAGGGCTCGGCACTTGGCTGGTCGCGGCAATTGTCAACGGCTTCCTGGGAAGCGCTGGACCTACATGGATTATGAATAATTTCGACGAAAAGTCCTGGGGGTTTATGGCAACTGCGCTTGCGGTCGGTTCGCTGATTGGCTCAGCCGCAACAATTCTGAAGGCATTAGATCGGGTTCGTTTTAGTACCCTGCAAATCCTGATGCTGATTCTTCTGGCCGGGCAGATCCTGGCTTTGGCATTCTCCTCTGTCTTCGTGCTCATCGCCGCAGTTGGTGCCGCTGCGTCCTTGTTGATGACTGCTGCAGGCATTGCGTGGGATTCTCTCGGGCAGTCTTTGGGAGATGATGGTCTGGTGCACCAGTTCGCTACAAAGGATCAGCTGGTCTTTACCGCCGGTACCCCGCTTGGAATGATTCTTTTCGCGGCACTTTCTTCTCAGCCTGGTGTTGCGGCGGTTGCCTTGGCAGCTGCGTTGGTAGTCGCAGCCGTTGCGTCGTTCTTGCCCGTGGCGCGTTCGCCACGTACTGCAGATATGGCTGAGGGTGCTGTTCCTTTGTAATGAAGTAGGTACACATCGCAGGTGTGCAATTGGCTATGTGCGAGCTTAGGCCTCATTGAATTGTCTAGCCATGATTACTTGTGGATCGACGACCACCGAGCTCAGGCTCATCAAGAAGTAGAACAAATTTTGTTTGTCCACATTGGATGGGTCAATGCAGCAAGCAGCCTCTGCAAGGGCAGATACCTTGCCATAGTGGATAATCAATTCATCTGGTTCTTGGTCTATTTGTGCTTGATGGGTTCTCTCATCACTCGCCTTGAGCCATCGCTCCGCGCTCTCGAGATTTTTGGAGAACTCGGATTCTCTAAGTCGATTAATGATTTCCGGAGGAATCTCTTCGAGGAATGGAGCAGACACCGCGAGGAATGTCTTAGCCATCACTTCCAATTTCGATGAATCGCCCGTCAAACTTAGGGTTCTGGAGATGACAGGATCAAACCGAAGGTGGGGGTCCTCTAATGAGGTCAAGATATACCTACTCCCGTTGAACTGGCTTAAGCGGCTTGTCGTTTGCTCATGCGATGTCTTCATCTAAGCGGACGGAAAGCCCTTGGTCTTGGGACTGTAGTTAGTATTGCTTGGGATTTCCTAGGAAAGACTTTGGGGGGATGATGGTTTAGTACACCAGTTCGCTGCGAAGGATCTGCTGGTCTTTACTGCCGGTACCCCCGCTTGGAATGATTCTTTTCGCGGCGCTTTCATCTCATCCTGGTGCCCAGCTGGGCGTGCGATACCGTTAGGGCTTCACAGCCCAACTGGTTAAACTGGTGCACATTCATGTCCACCACCAAAGCTTCCGCGAGCAATAATCGCGCATGTGAAGGGGAATTTCCGTGGCAAAGCTGCTTTACCACCTAGGCCGCTGGTCTTACATCAACCGATGGAAGGTCATCATCGCCTGGATCTTCATCGTGGCGGCTGCAGGCGGAGCGACCTTGAGCTTGATGAAACCGATGACCACGGAGTACTCCATCAGCGGCACGCCCGCTATTGATGCCACCCGCCGCGCGGTGGAGCTCTTCCCGGAGAACGGTAACCCGGCCAATGCGCCGTCGGTCAACCTCGTCTTCAAGGCCCCGGAAGGGCAGAAGCTCAGCGATCCGCAGAACAAAGAAGCTGTCGAGGATGTGGTGCACCACATTGCTGAAGGCCTTGATATCCCAGAGGGCAGCCAGCAGCGCTGGGGTAACCCGCTCGACGTATCGCCAGCACTTCAGCAGCAGGTCATCGAACAGTTCACCTCCATGGGCTTGCCGGAAGAGACCGCACGGGCAGATGCCGATAACCTCGCCATGGTCAATGCTGATGAGACCATCGCCTACACCACCTTCGACTTCGATGCGGAAAGCCCCTATTCGGTAGACCCCGCGGATAAAGACGTGGTCCATGAGGCCATGGACATCGGCCGTGCGGCGGGTCTGGAAGTAGAGGCCGGCGGCGCGGGCTTCGGTGATGAAATCCAGGTCAACTCGATTTCTGAGGTCATCGGCCTGGCCGTAGCGTTTATCGTCCTCATTATTACCTTCGGTTCGCTGGCCTCCGCGGGCATGCCGCTCATCTCCGCTGTCGTGGGCGTGGGCCTGGGCGCGATGGGTGTCATGATCGCTACCCACTGGATTGAGCTCAACAACCTCACCCCGGTGCTGGCCGTCATGATTGGCCTGGCCGTGGGCATCGACTACGCGCTGTTCATCATGTCGCGCTACCGGCAGGAGCGCTCCCGCATGGATGGGCCGGATGCCGCCGGCATGGCCGTTGGCACAGCGGGTTCCTCGGTTGTCTTTGCCGGCGCGACGGTCTTCATCGCGCTCTTCGCGCTGCTCGTAGCGCGCATTAGCTTCCTCACCGCCATGGGCCTGGCCGCTGCGGGCACGGTCTTCATGGCCGTGCTCGTGGCGCTGACCTTGGTGCCCGCGATGCTGGGCCTGCTCGGTGATAAGGCCTTCGCCGGGCGGATCCCTGGCGTGGCCGGCAACCCCACGAAGCGCCGCCCGCGCCGCACGAAAGCAACGATGGGCAACCGTTGGGTGCGCACGGTTCAGCGCGCCCCTGGCATCGTCATGGCCTTGGTGGTGCTCGGCCTCGGAGCGTTGACCGCCCCGGTCCTGCACATGGAGCTGGCCCTGCCGGCGGATACCACCTCCAACCCGGATACCACCCAGCGCAAGGCGGCGGACCTGCTCTCCGAAGGCTTTGGTCCCGGCATCAACGGCCCCTTCCTGGTGATCGTGGATGGCGCCAATGCCAACCCGGAATCCGCGGCGCTACAGCCCTATATCCAGGGCCAAGAAGGCGAAGAAGATGAGCAGAAGAAGGCCGCGCTTTCCTCCTTCATCTATTCCGTACAGCGCCTCAACCAGGTGGGCGGCGTTAAGCACGCCCAGCTGGTGGGCGTGAGCAAAGACATGAAGTCCGCGCAGATCATGGTCAGCCCCACCACAGCGCCGACGGATGAGGCCACGATTGGCACCGCCTCCGCCTTGCGCACGGCTAGCGCGGAGCTGGAGGATGCCACCGGCGCCGAGATCGGCATGACGGGCCTGACCGCGGTGCAGCTCGATATCACCGAGCGCCTTGAAGGGGCCATGGGGCCATACCTCGCCATCGTGGTGGGCCTGGCCATTATCTTGCTCTTGGCGGTGTTCCGCTCCATCTTGGTCCCGTTGGTCGCGGGCCTGGGCTTCCTGCTTTCCGTCGGCGGCGCTTTCGGCCTGACCGTGCTTGTGTGGCAGGACGGCCTCACCGGCCTGGTGCCCGCGCCGGGCCCGCTGATTTCCTTCATGCCCATCTTCCTCATCGGCGTGACCTTCGGCCTGGCCATGGACTATCAGGTCTTCCTGGTCACCCGCATGCGCGAGCATTTCTCCCGCTTCCCGCAGGGCAGCGGCGGGCAGTACAGCAAGTACAACGCCAACGACGAGGCCACCATCGCCGGCTTTACCGCCGGTGCCCGCGTGGTCACCGCCGCGGCCATCATCATGATTTCCGTCTTCGTGGCGTTTATCAGCCAGCCCCTGCCCTTCATCCAGATTTTCGGCTTCGCGCTGGCGGCGGGCGTGCTTTTCGATGCCTTCTTAGTCCGCATGTCGCTTGTCCCCGCCACGATGTTCCTCATGGGTCACACCACCTGGTGGATGCCGAAGTGGCTGGACAAGCTGATCCCGCAGCTGGATATCGAGGGCACCGCACTCGAGGAAGAATGGGAGCGCAAACACGCGGCAGCATCCCGTGAAGCAGAGGATAAGGCAGCGCAGCCCGTAGAATAGTTCCCTATGACTCACCCTAAGCCGCAGCTTGAGACCGATCTTTCCTTCGACGTGAAGAAGGAGCTGGACTTGAGCGGTCCAGCACAACCGGGAAAGCACGGCCGCACCGGCGTTATCCATACCCCGCACGGTGATATCCAAACCCCGGCCTTCATCCCGGTGGCCACCAAGGCCACGGTGAAAACGCTGACCCCGGAACAGATCCGGGCCACCGGCGCCCAAGCCATCCTGTCCAACGCCTATCACCTTTACCTGCAGCCGGGCCACGACATCGTGGATGAGGCCGGTGGCGTGGCTACCTTCGAGAACTGGCACGGGCCGACCTATACCGACTCGGGCGGATTCCAGGTCATGTCCCTGGGCGTGGGGTTCAAGAAGGTCCTGGCCATGGACGTGGCGGAGCTGACGGATTCTGATATCCGTGCGGCGAAGAAGGAACGCATGGCACAAGTGGATGAGGACGGTGTGGACTTTAAGTCCGTCATCGACGGCTCCTCCCACCGCTTTACCCCGGAGGTCTCCATGCAGATTCAGCATGGCCTGGGCGCGGACATCATGTTTGCCTTCGATGAGCTCACCACCCTGGTGGATACCCGCACGTACCAGGAGGAATCCGTGGAGCGCACGCGCCGCTGGGCGCAGCGCTGCCTGGATGAGCACGACCGCTTGACGCTTGCTCGCGGTCCGCAGAAGCCGCGCCAGTCCCTGTGGGGCGTGGTGCAGGGTGCGCAATACGAGGACCTGCGACGCCAGGCCGCGCGCGGGCTGGTGGAGCTTTCCGATCGCGCCGAGGCGAATGGCCGTCGCGGCTTCGGAGGCTTCGGCATCGGTGGCGCGTTGGAGAAGGAGAATCTGGGAACGATTGTGGGCTGGGTGTGCGATGAGCTGCCCGTCGATAAGCCCCGGCACCTGCTGGGCATTTCCGAGCCGGATGACTTGTTCACCGCGGTGGAGGCGGGTGCGGATACCTTCGACTGCGTGGCGCCGACCCGCCTGGCGCGCCGCGGTGGCGTCTACACCCTCGATGGACGCCTCAACCTCACTAATGCGCGTTTCAAGCGCGACTTTGCTGGCGTGGACGAGGAATTCGGCGGTTACGTCTCGGAGAACTATTCCCGTGCCTACATCCACCACCTGCTCAAGGCCAAGGAATTCCTAGCGGGCACGCTGTGCACCATCCACAACCTGGAGTTCATGATCCGCTTGGTGGATAACATCCGGGCGTCGATCGACGGCGGCTATTACGAGGCCTACCGCGATGAATTCCTGGGGCGCTATTACGCCAAGTGACCGGTGACGATGACGTTGTACTCCAAGTCAGTAGCGCCGTCGACAGCGCAGGCAATGAGTACGATGCGCCCGGGAACCTCGGTATTCATCAGGTCCGCGTCGCTTCCTAGCTGTTCCTTGCCCACCAGGAAAGCGTTATCGACAACCCATTCGCGCCCGGCACCACCCTCAGAGGTCATGCGGATGTGGGAGCCGTTGAGGATGGGCGTCGCAAAGCGCTGCACGTGCGCCCCGTCGAGGCCCTCCACAGTGGTGGGGTTGCTCAGGTCCACGTCGGCGGTGACCACCTCGGAGAAGGGGTTGAACACCAGTTTCTGCTGGCCCCAGGCATGGCCCAAGACGTAGGTGGTGCCCTGTTCTGCTGTGGCGGGTGACTCACCCCAGTCTTGCACCCAGCGCACCATGGTCTCCTGTGGCCCAGCGGGGTTGAGGGGCAGGACGAAGGGCATCGAGTCATAGGTCGCGCCCGTGATGGTGGCCGGGCCATCCATCTCAAACGTGCCGGTCAGTGCGGGTGCTGGGCCCTCATTGAGCGGGGGAGGGGTGGGCGCTGCGCTTGGCGACGCCTTACTGCTCACCGTCGTCGTTTCCGGTGCCGCGTGGCTCGTCGTTGCGGACGACGTGGTGACTTCCTCTGTACCCGAGCACGCCACAAGACTTAGGGCCGTGGCCAGGCCAAGGATGGGGAGGAGGGAAGTTTGTAGATGCTTATGCATCGTCGATGTCCTTTAAGACCTCATCAAGATTAAACCGCTCGCCAGAATCCTCTGCCATTGCTGTGCGCAGTTCCTGAAGGTCGTAGTAGTCTTCGACCCGTTCCAAAAGTGCTGCACGGGCTGAAGCAGATTTCGGACGGCCTTCACATGCAGCCATTTATTCTCCTTTGCTCCTGTGAATGCATCGTATTACGCAAGTTGGGTGAAGGGAAGAGAGAAATAGACCCCCTCAGCACAGTGCGTGCCAAGGGGGAATTCGGGACGGGTCGCTGCTACTTAGACGGCGCTGTCGTAGGGGTGTCGGCCTCGGCGATAGGTGCGTAATCCTCGCGGCGCTTAACCCAGGAGATAACCAGCGTGGTCAGCGGAAGCATGATGACCTCGCAGGCGGTCTTCCAGAGGAAGCCCACGATGACGTAGTTCAGGAAGCCACTGAAGGAATCGATGCCGATGACGGGTGCTGCGATGGCGCAGAACAGCAGGGTGTCGCCGAATTCGCCGACGACGGTGGAAGCAACAAGGCGGCCAATGAGGCCCTTTTCGCCGGTGCGGGCCTTCATCTTCACCAAGGTGAAGGAATTGAGCAGCTGGCCCACGAGGTATCCGGCTAGGGAGGCGGCGAGAATCTGCGGCACGAGGCCGAGGGTTGCTTCGAAAGCTTCTTGGCCTTCGTAGAAATCAGCCGCGGGCAGCCAGATTGCAATGTAGAAGGAAACCGCGGCCAAAAGAGCCATGGCAAAACCGATATAAACGGCGCGGCGGGTGGACTTGAAGCCGTAGCACTCGGAGAGGACATCGCCCACGATGTAGGCGAGGGGGAAGAGGAAGAAGGCGCCATCGGTGATGAGTGGGCCGAGTTGGACGCCCTTCGTGGCGTTGATGTTCGAGATGAGGAAGGTAACGACGAACACCGAGACCAGCCACGGGTACAAAGTGGAATGTACCGGGATGAATCGGATGCTCTCGCCACCGTTTGTGGTGGTTGCGGTTGCCGATTGAGTTGTCATGGCACAGCATTTTTCCACGAATCTAGGGGAACTAGAAATAGGGAGTTTCATTCGGTTCACGTGGGGAGCACTCCCTTGCCCGGCGGTTCCTTGGGAAAAGGCAGCGGAACGGGTTGTTTCTTTGCCGTGGTTCCAGCGTTTCGCCCATCAAAATCTGCAAACTGGGCAGAAAAAATGCACGTAGTATGGCATTCTTTTGCTTGCAGTGTTTTCGTGTTCCCTGAACGTTTCCTGTCTATTGTGCCGCGGTGCGTGCTCGAAGAGATTCGGGGCGTTCGAAGTCCGAGGTTCGTGACGGGCATGTCGTGTCAGGGGGTGCGGCTACCTTGGTTTCTAGTCCTTAGAGCTTTCCGGCTGATCTTCTACCTTCTGCGTCGCTAGATGGGGGAGGCACCAGGTTTGCCGGTGGCCCAACTTCGTACAAGGGAAGGTCATCGATATGACGTTTGGTTCCCCAGGCTCCTCACCACAGTTTGGCGGGCGCCCGCCCCAAGGTGCTAACCGGCCAGGTACAGGATCCGCGCCTGGTTCTGGCTCCGGGTTTGGCTCGCCCACTGGGGCTGGGGGCTTCGGCGGTTTTGGCGCCCCGAATCCTTCCCAGAATCCTGCGCAGAAGCCCTCTCTGGGTTTTAACTCCGGTTCGGGCGCGGGCGGCTCCTTTGGCGCGCCGGGCTCGCCGGATGGTTTCGGTGATTCCTCGCCCGCGCCGGATTACCGCCGTCAGGTGGCAACACCGACGAGCCCAACGAAGGGGCCGTGGCCGCTGCTCATTGCCGCTGGCGTATCCGCGGTCATCGCGCTGATCCTGTTGATTCTTGCGCCGCTGCTCGCCGCTCCGACGGAAGGCCTTTTCTTCGGCCTGGCAATCGGGGGATGGCTCTTGGCTGGAATCGTGTCCTTCATCCTCTTGGGCCTGTACACGCTGAAGAACACGCAGCGCCAGGCTGAGACCTTTTATATTGAGGATACGACGCAAACCTTGCTCTACCGCGTCATTATGGGTGGAAGCTTTGTCCTTGTCATTGTCGCTGCGGTGGAAATCGCCTTCTACGTAGGAAAGGCGGTTGGCGCCTAATGAAGAAACTCACTCGTGCACTTGCCCTATCCGCGGCGGTGACTATCGCTGGATTCGGTGGCAGCTTAGGCGCGGTAGCGCAGGACGCTCCGCCGCCTCCGGAAGCCCCTGCGGCCCCTGAAGCCCAGCCGGAAGAAAGCCCTGAGGGAATCGGTTCCGAATCCTCGCTCTCTGAGGTTTCACAAAAGAACCTGTCCGATTTCGGCTCCTGTATTGCCAGCGAGAAGTCTGCGGACCTGCTTTTTGTTCTTGACCAATCAGCGTCGTTGGTGGGCTATGAAGGCTCTCAGCCGACGGACGCCGATGCCTTCCGCGTCGATGCCACGGGGGACATCGTGAAGCAGCTGGCACACCTCGGGGAAGATAACGGCGCAGACATCAACGTGAAACTCGCTGGCTTTGGTTCTGACTATTACAGCGATCCGGCTGAGTACGGCGGGTGGACCAATGTCTCCGGAAACGGTGATGCCCTGCAGGGGGAGTTGGACAAGTTCCGCAAGGAGGACCGCGTAGCGGACCTCGAAACCAACTACGGCGCGGCTTATAAAGGCGCGTTAAAGGAACTGGCGTCTCACCAAGGAAGTAGCTGCCGCGGCATCGTGTTCTTTACCGATGGCAAGTACTACACCGACGCCGAGGCCAACGATCTCCAGGGTGCACAGGACAAGCTGTGTGAGGTCAATTCCTCTGTCACCGCCTTCCGTAACTCCAATATCCGCCTCTTTAACGTGGGACTCGTTCCGGCGGCGGAAGCCCAGGACCAGGTCCGCCAGCTCACCCGCATGGCGGAGGGGGAAGACTGCGGCCAGGGTGCGCCGAATGGTGCATTCTTCGACGCGGGTGAGGACCCGGCAGCACTGTTCGCGGCCTTCCGTAACCTCATCCCCACCTCGGGTGGTGTAACCAAGGACGGCAACTTCAAAGACCAGTTTGATTTCGTCCTCGATGACTCCGTATCCCCTGTGCGTTTGTCAGCAGTACCGAAGAACTCGGTGGGTGAGGACGATCTCATCCCAACTCTGACGGGCCCCGATGGCGAAACCGTGGAACTCAAGCCGGATACCACAAGCGTCGCTGGTGCGAAGGTCTCCGTGACGGAGAACAACAAGCTGCCGGGCATGGTTGATATCGCGATGGAAAAGGACGGCGATTCCTGGGCAGGCGCGTGGACTTTTGGCTACAAGGTGGCAGAGGGGACCGAAGGCGAGTACCTCGCATCCGTTGTCATGGTGCCGGGCCTTAACCTGGACCTCAAGACGGAAGATGGCGCCAAGGTAGAAGGCGGCATCAACTCTGACCAGGTTTTGAAGGGACAGTTGGTCGATGGCCACGGCGAGCCCCGTGCGCTGGAGGGCCAGGGAACCCTTCATGCGGAGTTCGTGCCGGAGGATGGTTCCCCGGTTACCCTCGTGGACAATGCCCCCATCACCGATGGGCAGCCAGTAGACATTCCGCTGGAGAAGGTGGAAAACGCAGCATCCGGTCAGCTCGTGACCCGCGTGGAAATCACCACCAAGGACACAGGTGAGCGCCCGGGTTCGAAGCTGGACCCCATCAACGCGGAAACGCCGCTGACGGTTACCCCGGTCAATATGCCGACTGTGGGCTCGGCGCAGACGATCACCATGACGGAGAAAGAAGTTACTGTCGACGTCCCGGTGACCGGCCCCGGCAAGGTATGGGTAGCAGACCAGACCGTGGATTCCGCTGACGGGATGCTCCCCTCGGGAGTTCCTGCCGTTGCGGTGAGTTCCAAGCACAACTCGGAGGATTCCGCGCTGGAGCTCTCCAAGGACGAAAAGGCGACCATCCCGGTGACGTTGAGCGTTGAAGAGATGGCGGATGGCCCGCTGCGCGTGGATCCGGTGATCAACCTGCAGTCTGCTGAGGATAACCAGCAAATGGAGCTGCCGCTGACGCTGCAGGGTTCCATGACTGCGCCACTGAGCAAGTCCGCTTTCGGCCTCTCCTTTGTCCTCGCGGTGTTGCTTGCGCTGCTGATTCCGCTGGCCATCTTGTACCTCATGAAGTGGGTTAGCGGCCGTATTCCGGAAAAGCCCCGAATGTTTGCGAAGACCATCCCGGTACGCCGCGAGGGCGCTAACCTCGTGCGCACCGACAATGGCCGCCCGTTCGCGGTGTCCAAGGAAGAGTTCCAGGGCGCTGTTCCGGTAGAGACCACCGGACGCTCTGCTCGCTTGGGCAGCAACGATGCCAAGGTAAAGATGGGGCTGAGCCCGTTTACCGCCGCCTACGTGGAGGTCCAGCGCGATGGCACTATTTCCGGCAAGGGTAAGAAGTCCGGCTACCGGGCAGTTCTGCCGCTTGCGGTGCAGAACACGTGGTTCTTCGTGGGCAACGAGAAGGACCGCGATTCCGGTGAGATTGTCATGACCATCGATACGCTGGCCCAGGCCAGCGCGTATGACGAGATGTCGAAGGAGATCAGCCGCCAGGCCCTGCAACTCTTTGACCAAGTCGAATTCCCTGCCGAGAAGCCCGACAAGGCACAGACACCGCCGCAGTCCGGCCAACCGGGGCAGCCGGTCCAGCAGAACCAGCCTGGCTCCCAGCCGCCGAGCGGTCCGCCGCCGCAACGTGGACCGCAGCAGGGTGCTCCGCAACCTGGTGGATTCGGCCAGTCCCAGCCTTCCGGCCCGTCACCTCACGGCCAGCAAGGGCGTGCGAACGGGCCGGGAAGCCCCGGCTTCGGCGGAACGCCAAACGTTGGCGGTGGCACCGGGGTTGGCGGTGGCACTGGCTTTGGTGGGGGCTCTGGCTTTGGGCAACCAGGCCAGCAGCGCCCGGGTAATCCTGGTAACCCTGGTACCAACGGCGGCTGGCCCCCAAGCCCGGGTTTCGGCTCCCGGGGCTAAGCCGGTAGAGCAGTACACAACAGCCATAAACAGCACAGAAGCGAACCTCCCCTTCGAAAGGTAGTTAAAGATGAAGAAGTTCCTCGTCGTCGGTTGCGGTGGCTCCGGCGCCAAGACACTGGCGTTCATGATGGATCAGCTCAAGGCCGAGCTGCGAAGCATTGACCCGGACATGACCGAGCTGCCCAAGGCATGGCAGTTCGTCAACATCGACGTGCCGCTCGAAGAGGAGGCTGGACCGCAGAAGCTGCCGAATGTCACCCAAAACGGTGGCCACTACGTGGGCATTGGTGCGCGCCAGAACTACAACTCCTTCGACGAAGGCGTGTCCAGCACCCTGGGCCGTGCCGGCAAGCTCGGTGAGATTGCAACGTGGGCCACGCGCAACCCCTCCACCAACGACGTGAAGCTGGCTGATGGTGCCGGCCAGTATCGCGCGATTGGCCGCATGCTGACGCTGCCGAATCTCAAGAAGATCCGCCAGTCGCTTAAGGAAGCGGTGGATGAGATGTTCACGCAGGAGGCGATCCAGGAGCTCAACCGTCTTAACTACAAACAGACCAAGCTGGATTCTGATACCGGTGATTCCCAGCCGGTTGTCCTCGTTGTCTCCTCCATGGCGGGTGGCGCGGGCGCCTCGATGTTCCTGGATGTGTGCCGCGTGCTCACTACCATCCCGAACGTGAACCCGCAGGGCACCCTCATCTTCATGTACACCCCGGAGATCTTCGCCGATAACAAGGCGGATGACATGGCCGGTGCATGGCCGAACTCGCTGGCCATGTTCGGTGAGGTCGTCGCCGCGCAAATGGGTAATGCCTACGAGCATGACCGCGCCATCTTCGAGGCCTTCGACATGGGCACCCCGCCGGAGGGGCAGACCTTCGGCCGTATTTTCCCCATCGGTTCCAAGATGGGCACCACCAGCGCTCGCTTCGGCGATGGTTCCGCCATGTCCATCTATCGCGGCCTGGGCCGCGCGTTGGCGGGGTTGATGGCTTCCACCAAGGCCAGCGATAACCTCGTGTCCTACGCGCTGACCAATACTCCGGCCGGTGACGGCGGCCGCCGCTTTTTCGGCTGGGATCGCCCAGACGGGACGCCGTGGGGTCGCCTGCCCTGGGGTTCGCTGGGTTATGCCCAGGTTTCGATGGGCCGCGACCGCTTTGCCGAATACTCTTCCCAGCGTCTGGCCCGCAGCGCCTTCGAGCGCCTCTTCAACGGGCACCTCGACCCGCAGAACCCCGAGGCCGGCGAGATGCAGATTGCTAAGAAGCTGGAGGAGCGTCTGCCCAATGCCTTTAGCTCTATGACGCTTGATCCCTCCTGGGCACAAGGCGGCCAGATTGATAGCGGCACCGTGTGGAATTGGCTCAACAGCGTCTTTGGTGGCCAGGCCCAGCAGGCCGCGGATAGTGCTGCGAAGCACCTGCAGAACTTCATTCCGGTGGGCCAGGGCCGTAACGTCAACGAATGGCGTGAAGAGTTCGAGGGCAACATGGCCGATCCTCGCAATGAACAGGCCATCGCATCTGTTCTGAACAATGCCGCCTATGACATTGTTTACCGCTACGCCAACTTCTTCAGCGATGGTGTCCTCGCCACCGTGGAGTCGGAGCTCGCTGCGGTGGGCGTGCCCTATGTGCGCGAGATGCTCTCCAAGATCACGGACGTGCTCACCAACTCCGACCGCCTCCTGCCGCGCCTGGCTGAGTACTCCGGCTACTACCAAAACACCCGCGTGCTGGCGAAGCCAGAAGGCGCGGACCCTATCCTCAGCCCGTTGACCGGCAAGGGCCAGATGACGGACCCGACTCCTACGGTCAATGCTCTGATGGGCCTGTACTTCAACCAGTTCTACAGCTACGCCCTCATGGCCATTGCTCACCTGCTCAAGGATGTCCTGCAGGACTACGCCGATGAGAACCTCTTCCACCTCAAGCGCGAGCTGGGAGATGCCCACGCGGTGCTTGAGAAGGCCGTGTCGAAGCGCCCGGAGACCAACAAGTTGGCTGACGTCCGCACTGACGAGGTCAACTCGTGGCCGACGGAGCTCGATGAGGTCGTGGAAACCCGCTTCAAGGGCGCCGAGAACGAAATCATGCTGACCGACGTCAACAGCTTCATCTCGGACTACCGTGACCAGATGCTGCGTACCATCCAGGGCCAGCAGTCCACCTCGGATGTCACTAACTACGAGCAGGCTTATCCTTTCGCGGTGCGTGCGGTCATCCGCGGTGAATGGGAATCGCTCGATGCGGCCCAGGCGCCGAATGACACCCTGGCCCCGCAGAAGCGCACCAATGATGCTTACTCCAACCGTGCTGGCTGGGTGTCCAAGTACCTCTCGCGCCATCCGCAAAGTGGTGAATCCCGCGAATCCCAGCGCGCGCACTACCGCGCCAAGATTCGCCCAACTGATTTGCTGGAGCGCTCGCGCCAGTGGATTAACCGCCGTGATTATGAGTTCCAGAAGTTCAACTCGGTGGATCTGCGCCGCTACCTCACCCTTACCCCGGATATCAACGAGGTCGAGCACGCGCAGCGTCAGCGCCGGTTCGTCGAGGCTTTCCAGCTGGCCCTGAGCTATGCCCGCCCCTTGGCTGCCGTCAACGATGACATGGTTCAGCGTATCCACGGCAAGTCCGTGCAGTACACCTACTCCTTCTCCGATATCCCGTTTGCGGAGCTGGGTTCTGCGGAGACCGGCATTGCCTCCCAGCTGGAGTCGGTGCTTAGCCGCCCGGAGATTGACGGGCCTTCCACGGTGGCTCTGCGCAACTCGCTGAACATGTCAGACCACGTTC
Source organism: Corynebacterium sp. MSK004 (assembly GCF_030232515.1). Lineage (NCBI taxonomy): Bacteria > Bacillati > Actinomycetota > Actinomycetes > Mycobacteriales > Corynebacteriaceae > Corynebacterium > Corynebacterium sp. MSK004. The sequence continues at coordinate 280,236 of NZ_JASPKB010000003.1, forward strand.
AGCACATCGAGATCTTCGGTTCCTACCCCAACTACTCGCCGATCGTCTTCTCGTCCATGTTTAACTACATCGCCAAGGACATCGAGAAGCAGGACAATTTCGACGGTTCCTGGTGGTCGGAGCGCCGCACCCGCCCGCTGCCAGCAGCCCTGCCGCTGACGAAGACGGAGCGCCAGGCCATGGTGGCCGGCTGGATCATCGGACGCATTACCGGCCGCGTTTACATCTCCAACGCCGATGCAGCCAACGCAGCGGCCCACATCTTCGATGACACGGATGGCGGCGTGAATGGATGGGTTGATTTCCCAGACCCGCTGCTTATCTCGCCGCGCCGCATGATCAAGAAGTCTGACTGGATGCCTTCGGTTCTGGAGTCCATCTTCATCGCCTACGCGAAGGTGCAGGAAACCGGACACTATGGTTTTGCCTCTTCGCTCTACCCATACCAGCTGTTGCGCGGGCTTTTCGACGACGGCCTAGACTTCGCCCACTCCGGTGCGTCCACGCACCCGGTGGTCCACCGCCTCGCGCAGTTCTTGGCATCCGGTGAAGCCCCGAACCGTGGTGTTATGGGTACCTCCATCCAGGACCGCTACGAATCCTTCGTGGAGGAGCTGGATAAGTTCGCCCGCGGCGCAGATCACTTCGTGCCGGGCCACACCAACTCCTTGCCGGGACAGGGACGTAAGGAAAAGCCCTTTGCGGAGGTACGCTCCCGCGAAGTCGCCTCGCATACGCCGTACTACCGTGACTTGGCGCTAGACGTCATCGAGATGGTCCCGGTCATCCGCAACTACCTGAATCAGGCCAAGACGGTGGCGGAGAACCCCGTCGCCCAGCCTGCCCCGCAGGTGCGCAGCTCCGATTCTGGCTTTGGCCAGGACCTCGCTCCGGAATTCAACCTCAACGACCTGGATGACACCTTCTAATGACGAACGTAATTATTTTCGGACACGGCGCCACCGCGGATGACATCCGCTCCCGCCTTTGTGACTTGCGTGCGGTCGGCCTCCTGCAGGACTTCCTCTGGATCGACTACGCCCACCCCACCAGTGGAGCTGTTGTGCGCTCCTTTACGGAGGAGGGCACGGCGCGCTTGTCGACGCTCGACGAGGCCCTCCGCAGCTTCAGCGGGGACGTCCTCCTCGCCACCATTGACCCGATGGATGCGGAACAACCGCAGGACGTCGACAAGCTCACGGAGTGGGTCGGGGCCGTCGACCAGCGCCTGATTCAGGCCTCCAACCTGCGCGTGCGCCTGTTGTTGTCAGCCCTTCCGCGCGAGAGTGTGGACATCGCTCCGTTGCAGGGATGGAGCAACCTCGTGCTCTCCCCAGAAGAGGGCGGGACCCCGGCCTCCTCGCGCATTCGCCCGATCAAGCGCACCGCAGATGGCTTCGAGCTTGCCCAGTTCGCAGCCCCGGCCGTAGCCAGCATCTTTGGTTTATGGCGCGGGATGCCCGAGCCTGCGGTGTTGGATCCAGAAACTCACCGCGTCATCGAAACAGGAGACCGGCAGCGCTTCCGTCTGGTGCGCGCCTTCCACCGCACCATCGATGCCAGTGATATCGAGGACAAGGTCAGGAAGGCCGTCTTCGATCCCAGCCAGCGCTTGCCGCAACCGCAGGTCAATAACATTTCGCGCGCCGTGCACTACGCCAATCCGGAACAGCTGACGGATCAGTGCGCTCAGATGTTCATCAACCAGGAGATTTCCCCGTTGGTGAGCACCCCGACTGCCTATGAGGAGCTGCAATCTCACAAGGTCAGCGGCTGGGCGGCGCTGAAGGATAATCTGCGCCTGTACTGGTCTACTGTGGTGGGCAAGCCGCAGGATTGGGTCGAGGGCCAGCGCGGTGCGATGAACAAGAACGCCGCCACCTTCCTGCAGAAGATGCTCTATGGCCAAGACTCTAGCGTGGAGGTTGTCTTGGCTGGGCACTCCGGCAAGGGTAGCGGCGCAACGAGCGTCGACGAGCTGCGTCAAGCCAGTGAGCACACCATGCGAGTCGCCCGGGAACAGCACTTTTCCTTGGGCCAGGAACCGCAGCTCTCGCGCACGTGGGAGGCCTACCACGACTACGCACTGGGGCTTGTCGACGGCTCCTGGCGCGACAGCATCGATACCAAGGGCCTGCGCAATAACCAGGGCAACATGTACATCGTGCAGTACGGTGGCCAGTCCGTGCAGGATGTCAGCACTTCTTTTGAGGGCTTCCATCCGCTCATGACCAGCACGTTGGGCTATACGCACGAGTCCCAAGCAACCGTTGCGCCTTTCGATCCGGTGGGCGCTGAGCGTTTTGCCGCCGACATCGAGTACACCAGTCAGCAGACCCGCAATGAAGCGGTCAGCCGCAAGAAGCACGAGTTTGCCTCCTGGCGAGCGAAGAACAGCACCACCTTCGCGTGGAAGGTAGGCCAGGGCCTCTGGGATAAGCTGGGGCACGCCCAGCAGAAGTACCGCGACGCGCACGCCAAGGCGCGCGAGCTGCAAGAACTGGCCAATAGTTTCCAGGCGCGTGATTTCAACGCGGAGAACAAAGCACTGACCCGGAAGCTGCGCACGATGTGGATCGTCCTCTTCGTGGTGCTTGCCCTGATGACCTACATGGTGGCTGGCCGCTATAACCCGGACTTGCCGCTGGGTGAGTACCTGCAGTGGTTCGACTGGCCGTGGTACGTCGTGGGCATCATCGTGGTTGTTCTTCTTTTCCTCGTGTGTTCTTGGGCGGTCTTTACCAAGGCACAGCGTGAGATCTTCGACTACGTGCAGCGGCGAAAGCTGCTGAACCGCAACCAAGAGATCGCCGCGCAGAATCTGGCCACGGCCTCTGCGGAGATCTCCCGCATCTCCAACGCTTATAACCAGTTCCTGAGCTGGTCGGCGCTGTTGGGCCGCGCGATTTACGCGCCCTTTGGGCGTAAGGAAACGTCGAGCGATCACCTGCGGACGCCGCAGTCGGGTCTTCCGGAGAATGCCCGCATTGCCCAGGCCGTGCTCAACCGTGACGATGCCGTGCGCATGACGGATGAAATCCGCTCCCATATTTTCCAAACGGAGTGGGCACACCGTTCGCTTAAGTCACTGCTCGATGATATGAATGACACCTTTGAGCGCAACCGCACCGGCCACTCGGCTGTGGCCCTCAATGAGATGTGGGGAATGGCTGGCCTCGGCTCTAGCACTGCGTTGGATAACCTGTCCCGCAGCCTTGACCACCCCTACATGCAGGACCGCGATCACAAGCAGCAGGAATGGCAGAAGGTCATCACGGATCCGCGCATGACCCGCAGCCTGCAGCAATACCTCAGCCGCGTCACCTTCCGCGAGGAAGGCGGCAGCCGCGTTCAGAGCACCGCCGAGTTCCTCGACGGCATGAACCAGGAAAAGGGAGCCCTCCAGGCCTTTAGCCCGAATGCGCTTACCAGCGCTGGTGGTGCTGAAGGATATACCGAAATCGATGGCTCCCGCACGCGCATCGTCGAGGTAGACAGCCAGACCGCGCTGACCAGCCAGCTTTCGCGCTCTGTGACGGTGGTGCAGTACGGAAAGATCACTGACTTCAAGTACCTGATTCCCGACGCGGCGTCGAATGCCCCGTCCTTTGTGAATCCTGCGGATCTTTCACTCGACGACCTGGATGACATGGACCACATGGGCTTTAAATCGCCGGTGCAGGGGGATAACCAAGGGCCGACTACGCAGCCGCCGTTTGGTCGGCCGGAGGCACCGGACCTCTCAGACCTCGACGAAACTTTCTGACGAGACCTCCTTAAGGAACGTTGATGACACACAACCCGAAACCTTCGATCACGGATATGCCGCTGAGCGAGCTTAAGTCCCTGCACCAGCTCAAGCGCGTGAACGCCGATGATGTGCGCGCGGCCGTATCGGCACCGTTTAGGCAGTTCGCCGAACAGATTGCCGCCGCGTATAACGGCGAAGAGGTGGCCCACCCAGAGCTGAGCGCACAGGCGCGCAACGCCGCAGTGGCCCAGGAAGAACGTGCCGCGCAGGAACGTGCCGCGCAAGAACGCGCGGCACAGGAAAAGGCAGCGCGAGCCGAAGAACAAGCCCGCCAGCGGGAACAGGCACAACGTGCCGCTGCAGCTAGTACCGCAGCAGGTGGCGTGGCGCAGGCAGGCCCCGCGCCTCAACCAGAACCAGCACAGCCAGCGGCACAGCCGCATGATTTCTTTGCCGAGTGGGAGGCACTGCAGGCCGAGGAAGAGCAGAAAACCCAGGTCAACGAAGAGGACTACATCACTATCCCGGGCTTTGGGATTAAGGCGGAATATCAGTTCCGCCAAGACCCGAACTGGGAAGCTCCCGGCATTGAATTTGAAGTTGAGGTGCCGCAAGAGGACGCGCTGGCGCAGGATTCTCACGAGGACTTTGGCTATGGCATCGAACCAGAACCGGAGCCGGAGGATACCGACCTTCGCCATCCGGTGCGCCTGTGGTGGCCCGAGCTTGAGCACTCGCCGGATGAGGTGGTGTTCTACCGGGTTGTGGCCAATGATTCAGAAATGGTGGCCTCCCCGGATGCCGGTGACACCCTCGTTTACACAAAAGGAACTGCTTACCGTGATCACACCCCGGGCGAGGCAGGTCTGCGCCACTACGCGGTGTGGGCGTACAAGGGCCGGGATCTTCGCGAGCTCATCAATAGCCAACCGGTATTCATGGGAGACACGGGCGTGGTCTTCCCACCGGTGAACGTCCAGGTATCCACCATCAAGGGCGCCATCCAGGTGTCCTGGGACCTGTTACCGGGGCACTCGAGCGCCATGGTTTATGCCTGCCGGGACAGCGAGAAGGAAAAGCTCTCCCCGCGCTTCGAACAAGACGTGGATAGCAGTGGGCGCAAGGCCACCATTCCGGTGCAGGAAGCCGGGCAGACCGTCGTCATCTCGTTGCTGGGCCAAGCGGAGTTCCACGGCGCTACCGAGCAGAGCCAGGACGAAGTCGCCGTCCAGCGCTCCGTGAAACTTGCCAGCGAGCTGGAGAAGCTGGAGCTCTCACGCTGTGAGCGCCGCAGCGAATACGGACAAGACAGCATCGAGGTTGATTGGTACTCGCCCAAGACCGGCGAGGTAAAGATCTATCTGACACCCAACGCCCCGCAGGCGGACTTGCGCACGTCCGCGGTGCCAAAGACGTACGTCGAAAGTGCGCTATCGAGCGCCATCAGTGAGACCCGTGGAGTGTCTGAACCGGGCTCTTTCCAAACCACCACGGTGCCGTGGCCGCCGGATTGGTACGAGGTCTACATCACCCCGGTGAACTTTAACGACGCGGATGCCTGGGTGGGCGAATCCAAAGTGCTGCAGCGCGTGCAGTCCATCGAAGATGACCAGTTCCGTCTCATCGAGCGCGTGGACAGCCAGCTCATTACATTTGATTGGCCGAAGGGCGCGACGGCAGTGGAGTACTCCACTAATCGCGAGCACGATCAGATCCGCGAGGAGGATTACGACCTTCAAGGAGGAATCCGCCTGCACCTCGATCAGCACGGCGATACCGTGCGCCTGAAGCCTTATGCAGTCTTCGCGGGCAAACGCACTGAGGGCGATGAACGCGTGATTCAGTACGAGGGCCTGCGCCCAGTTACCTATGACTTTGAGGTTGATTACGCTCAGGGCCAGATCGGGGTGTTCCTCTGGAGCTTGGGCAACGGCGACAAGCGCCAGTTCTCCTGCCAGGTGGTCTACCGTGCTGACCGCCTGCCGCTCTTCCCCGAAGACGGCGAGGCACTCGGCATTGTGGAGACCAACCTGCAGAGCACCACACACGTGGCTCAAGGACTGGGCCCGATGCGCGGGCAGTACCCAGATTTCACGGTGTCAGTTGGCGAGCGAATTCAACGTAGGGGATTCATCCGTCTGTTCGCCGTCGAAGGCTTTGATAGCCAGGTTGATACCTCTTTCGACAGCTTCGGCGGTGAGGACGTCTTTAGTAGTTTCTCAGAGAGCTACAGCGATGCCTCCTCCACGTTGAGTGCATTGGATAAAGCCGTGGTGGTGGAAGGCGATGTGTCTTACAAATTGATGCTGCCCCCACCCGTGCAGAACCAAGCTCCCAGCTATGACCCGCAGTACGGCCAACAAGGATATGAGCCCAACGCTTATGACCAGCACAACTATGGCCAGGATTATTCTCAAGACCAGTACTTCCAAGGAGGCCAGTAGTTATGGGCGGTGCCTTTAGCTATGCATCTTTTTCCCGCGCCAATGGCCGTGCCGGTGGTTGGGGAGTGGGCCAGAAGGCCGGCGATATTACCCAGGAGGAGCTGGCTGAGCTGGTGTCCTTCGTGCCGACTTCGCTCAACAACGGCACGACGATACCGGATTTCCCTTCCGCCCAGCAGCGTGCGGAGCTGGTCCGCCGCACCGCGGTTTTTGCTCTCACTCCTGAGGCGGAAAAGTGGGTCACTATGGTCTCCGTCCCCGCAGGCCTAGATGCGACAGGCCGCGGCGGAAACGTCTTCACCTACACGTCCATTTCGCGCACGGGCACTCCGCCAGCGCCGGCGACGGTCCTGTTTTCTCCCGATATCCCAGCGCCGTTTTCCATCTACGAGGTGGATAAGGTGCAGATTCCGGAAAAGATCTCGGCGCGCGGACCGTTGCACTCGGACGTGTTGTTGGAAGAGTTTCTGGATGGCGAATTCCGCTATCCAGAGAAGCTGCCCGCACCGTTCAAAGCCGTGACCCCGAACCCTAACCCCACCTTCAACCGTGCGCTGGTCACCGCCATGGCTACGGTGTTGAATTCCCGCAACGGCCTGGTCATTCTCGTGGTGCCCGATAACCAGGCAGCGCTGTGGATTGCTGCCACCGCCCGCGAGGTGGGGGAGGATGGTTTCGGATTCTCCACTTTTGAGAAGGCCGCCGCCATCAACGAGTTTCCGCTGAGTACGTCCACCATGCTCGTGGTACCACCCAGCGAGAAGCAGCGTCTTAAGGAAACCGCGATCCCCGGCAATCCAGTCGTGTTTGCACTTGATGAGGCCCTGCCAGATATCAGCGCGTACGAAGCACGTGCTGCGGAAGAAACTGAGGCCGTGGCCCCGGAGTCGCAGCACGAGCAGGCCGAGCAGCGCACGGGTGCAGCACAGGAACCGGAAGAGAGCGCTGCAACAGCCAGCAAGCCTGAGAAGAGTGCAGCACTCAGCTTCGACGACTCCTGGGGCGAAGACCCAGCTGATTTTGGAGCGCCTATCCCAGACGCCTCGCCTTTTGCGGCCCCGGGTCATGGCCCTGCGGGTATTCCGCCGAATCCCCTCGATACCCCCGCGCCGAGTACGTCGCAGGAGAACCCTTTCGCCACGACAGCAGAAACGGCGCCGTCGCCAAGTGCAGAAGCCGCACCAGCAGCTGAAGAAGCACATCCGCAGCCGGCAGCGGCATCGGGTGGCAACGCCAATGTTCCTGGGCTCAGCGCCGAGGAATGGCATAGGCTCAAGGATTTCGATCCGCGCTGGTGGATCGAGCACCTTGATACCAACCGCGGACGCGCCATCCAGTTGGCTTACCTCGACAGAAACTCGTTGGGTGAGGGGCTGGACAAGTTACTGATGTCCGCAATCGTTGCCTCTTGGGTGTTCTATTTCCCGCGGGACTTCAACCTCCTAGCAGAGGATGCGCTGCGGCTCTGGGAGGACCGCGAGCTCGAGCACATCGCGCACCTCACCGCAATGCACTTTGCGGGAACATTCGTGCCGGAGCATTGCGAGCGCTATGCCACGGGGCGCGTTGCCATGGTGCTGGACCGCACGACACAGTTGCTCGCGGAGCGCTCGGCGCGCGCGCAGCAGCAACCCGCCCCATCGCATTTTGCGCAGCATACAGCGTGGCAGCACCGTGGAGCAGTTCACGGAGGACTAGGCGAACACGGTCGAAACACGGGATTCCACGGAAGGTAAGAGAAGGGAAGAAACGTCATGGCTAAATACACACTGCGGGACGGAGAGTCCCGCCGCATCGGCTCAGACGGCATCCTGCGCGTTGAAGCCTTCGAGATGGGAACTGGCGGCGCCTCGATGGAGCTGGCGATTATGGGAGAAGGCGTTGATGCCGTGCGCGTCCACGACCTCTCCATCATGGTGCACTCCCTGCCTGAGCGCGCCACCATCGTCGTGCGCCCCAAGCGGAATGGGACCTTCGGCCTGCGCAGCGAGGTCCGCCTGACGGTAAGCAACGCCGGTGATTCGGTGACGTTCCCGCGCGTGCTTATCGACGCCGCCGAGGACTCCGCCGAACGCCTCGCCGAGGTCACCCCGGAATCTGGGAGCTACCTCTTGGAAGCATTCGGCACGACCGAGGGCGCCGGAATCACAGATTCCGCCCGCGAGGTGCGCTCCAAGATGCGCCGCGCGGAGCTGGATGTCGCTGGCCTCGATGATGTCACCGTGGTCATCGATGGCTCTGCCTCCATGCAGGTCAACGTCACTCCGAAGATCATTGAAGCGGCCGCCAAGTACATCGATGCGCTCTCCGATGCTTTCCGGCACTTCCGCGCCACTGACGGGCAGGACAGCATCGAGACCCACAAGGTGGATGAGCTCACCCGCTTCATCGCGGGTGTGATTGATAGTGGAGCGGAGCGCGTAGGCCAGCGGCCGTGGCGCTTGCCGACTCTCACCTCCACGTCCTCGCTGGTCATCTACGTCACCGATTCTCCCGTGGCCTCCATGCTGGAGACCCAGGTGCCCACCGTTGTGCTCATCACCAGCGCCATCGGCCGCCAGGAGCTCGAGCTCGCGCGCATCAACGGGACTCCGGCTCATGTGGCGTATGCGGTGATCGACGGGGACGTCGTCAAGCAGCTCGAATCCGGCGCCAACACTGAGCTTTCGGAATTGACTGACCGCGTCACCGCCATGCTGAAGGAGAGGAACTAATGAGCCAGGCACGTTGCCCATGGACCTTTAAACCGCTCGAGGACGGTGTGACGGTGAGCCCTTACACCAACCGGGAGCTGCCGCAGGGATGGACCGACGCCGTGACGCATTGCGTTGCCATGGCGGGCGCGCGTAACTCCGGTAAGTCGCTGTACACCGCGGTGATGATTAAGCAGCTCAAGCAGCTGGCGCACAAACACAACCGCTCCGTGCAAGCGGCGGATGAATCCACCCGCGAGCGCTACGCCGAGGTTTATGAAAAGCCGCTCTTTGAGGAGATGCGGGCCATGGACCCCACGCCGAGCGCGGTGGCTACCGACGCTTACCAGCGCGATCCGCTGATTTTTGAGCTCGGCAAGTGGCCCGATGAGCAGGGCCGTGAGCGCATGAATTACTTGGTCTTCCGCGACGTTGCGGGCGAGGACCTGGAGAACCCGCCGGAGAACGAAGCCGACCGCGAGAATCTTGCGTTCTTCTCCCACGCAGATTTGGTGATCTTCCTCTTTGACCCGCTGCGCGTGCAACAGATTCAGGATTTTATCCATGGGCTGATCCCCAATATTGGTGAGCTCGGTGCGGATTCCTTGCGGGTCCTGGATAACCTACTGGCGTTGCTCGACACGGATACTCCGCCGCCGCTGGCCGTGACCATCTCGAAGTTCGACACGGTGCAGAAGCTGGAACAAGTCGATGACGTGCGCTGGAAGAAGCTCATGGCCAACCGCGGCTCCGCCTTCCGCCGGGATACCGGGTGGAATTTCCGCGATTCGGACCGCTGGATGGTTCACCTCGAAGCCGAATCGCTGTTGCGCTTCCTGGGTGCCAACGACCTCATCAACAAGATCTATTCGGCAGCGCCGAGTGGCGGTAGTTTCTTCGTGACCTCGGCGTTGGGTGAGGCCCCGACGGGCCGCCAGCTAGCCCGCAGCGGCATTGCGCCCTATCGCGTTCTGGATCCCATCCGCTGGTTGCTGAGTCAACGCGGCGTCTTTGCTGAGGATGTGTCATGACCTTCGGCAACCCGCAGTCCCCAGGAACCCCACAGCCAGGCTCGCCTGCTGCACCCGCGCCGGACTATCGCTATGGGCAGGTCAGCGACACCGTCCGCCAGGCCCGCCGCGCGGCCGATATGAAGGCGCAATGGGCCCCGTGGCCGTTGAAGATCGCAGCGGTGCTGGAGGTCTTCATCACGAGCTACACCGTCTACAACATCTGCCGGCTCATTGCCTTTGAAAACAGTCCGGCGGCGGTAACCCGCACGGACCAGCTTTCCACCGAGCTGGGAGTAGCGCTTGGCGCGCTGGTTCTTTTGGTGTGCGTCCTCACCACCTATGTCCTGCACGCGCAGCAGTCCGCGCGGATTGCGCTGACCGTTATCAGCGCCATCGTGGTGCTGCTTATTCCGGCGAGTTCGGTCATGCCCGCGTCCATCGCATCGGCGGTGGTCATTGTGCTGCTGTGGCTGCCGGCGAACCGGCAGTGGTTCGGCGGCCAGGCGCGATGAGGCTAGAACTCGTGCACTGTGGTTTAAGCCTTCTTGCGTAGCTCCTCGAGTGCGCGGACATTGTGGGCCTTTTCAAACAGGTTGTAGGCCAAGAAATACATGCTGCGAGCGAGGTCGGCCTTGCCGGTGGAGGCGTGGCGATCACCTAGGAGCTCGGCGACTTCCGCGAGGGCGTTGTGCTCCGAAGGTGTCGTGGCCTCGGTGTCAGGGTGCCGGTCTAAGAAATTGAGCAGAACCTGGGTGGATTTATACATGTCCTGCGCCTGCGAGCGCAGGCTCTCGGAGTACAGGACGGTCCACTTAGCGGACACGGGCAGGCTCTGGAGCTTGAGCGAATCCACGTAGCGTGAGGCCAGGATGTCATAGGCTTCCTCAGGGGCGCGGTGTTGCACGTCGAGGGTCACGGTCTTGAGGATCGAGCGGAGCTCGCCGTCGAGGTCTCCGTAGCGCTGATACTCGCGGGCAGCAGCGGTGAAGCAGGCCACGCGCTGCTCCATATCCGCAGTTGAGTATTGTGCAGCATCGTTGTAGAAGCGGGCCAGCATCGGTGCCGGGAGCTGCTGGTATTCCTCATCCGCGCGCGCGTTGGACAGGATGGTGAAGGATTGCGCAGCAACGCGCTCGCAGTCGGCGGCAGAGTCTGATGCCCACAGCGCGCCCACGGCGGATTCGAGGATGGTACGGAGGATATCCCCCATCGTGGCCCCTGCGCCGTCGAATTCTCCTGCCGTCACGGCGTCGTTGATAGCCACGAATTCAGCAGCGTGTGCTTTCGCTTCGCCGCTCTTGGCGGATTCTAGGCGCTCTTGGAGCTCGGCCAGCGAGACGCTGTTGCCGAAGTTCGAGGATGGGCTATTGGCGTCGGCTGAAGCATCCACGCTGGCGGGGGCGGACTCGGAGAAGTCCTTGTGGCTTGCTGCGATGCGGGCGGCGGCAATCTCATTCAACGCCGTGTCATCGCCAGCCGCGGCTGCCTTGGCGGCGAACTTCTCTGCTTCCTCGGTGTCGTTGTGATCCATCCATGCGCGGGCGACGCGGGTATAGCCTGCGGCCACCAGCGATGGTTGTCCGGTCAGCGCACCGAGTGCGGCAATGGTGAAGGAATCGTCGACGTTCTTGATGGTGCCGGCGGCCACGCGGAGGGTCTCCCGGGCCTCCAAGTAGAGGGCGGCGGGAACGGCATCTTCCAGGCTGCCTAGGAAAGTATCATCTGCGAGTACTCGGCTAATCTGCTCATCAATGTGGGCGGACTCATCGGTGGGAAGAGAAAGCCCGGGAGCCTGGGCGCGCGCATAGGCGAGCATTTTTTCGGCGTCGGCAGAATCAAGCAGGGGATACGTCGCATCAGAAGCCATGGGGGAGAGTCTAGTAGAGGACTCCGGTGCGCGCGGGGCTCCTCGTAGACTGGTGGCCATGGATTCTCTTAGCCCCGCCGGACGCTATGCCCCGAGCCCGTCCGGCGATCTTCACCTGGGTAACCTGCGCACGGCGTTGCTGGCCTGGCTCTACGCCCGGAGCAGCGGGCGCCGCTTCCTTGTGCGCGTGGAGGACATCGATACGCAGCGCTCCTCGCGGGAGGCAGCGCAGCGCCAGTTGGAGGACCTCGCCGCGCTCGGCCTGGACTGGGACGGGGAAGTCATCTACCAGCAGGATCGCTACGCGGCTTATGAGGAGGCCCTGGCGCAGCTTCCTACCTACGAGTGCTATTGCTCGCGCAAAGATATCCAGGAAGCCTCCCGCGCGCCGCATGCCATCCCTGGGCAGTATCCGGGGACGTGCCGTGCGCTTAGCGACGATCAGCGGGCCGCCAAACGCGCCGAACTCGCCGCCCAGAACCGCGTGCCAGCCATACGCCTGCGTGCCGACGCTTCCTCCTTCACCATCCACGACGACCTCGCCGGCGAATACACCGGGGAAGTGGATGACTTCATCCTGCGCCGCGGCGGCCAGCCCCCGGCGGATCCGAACCAGGGCATGGACTGGGCCTATAACCTGGCGGTTGTTGTCGACGATGCCTTCCAAGGCGTCGATCAGATCGTGCGCGGCGATGATCTCCTGTCTTCTGCCCCGCGTCAGGCATACTTGGCGCACAAGCTGGGCTATCCGGAGCCGGAGTTCGTTCACGTGCCGCTCGTGCTCAACGCTGAGGGTGTGCGTTTGTCCAAGCGCGATGGGGCGGTGACCCTGCGTCAGCTGCTCGAGGGGCACGGTAGGGATGCGGGGGACGTCGTCAAGCTCTTGGCCCAATCCTTAGGGTATGAGGCCTCTTCCGTACAGGAGCTGTGCCAACAGTTTCAGGCGGAGAAGCTATCGCGGGAGGCCTTCGTCTGGGATGGCGCTGTGTAGCTCCTCTCCCTCGCCGGCCGCACAACGGTAGTCTGAGAACAGAAAAACTTAAACGGGGAAAGAAGCGCGTATGGAAGTTTTATTTGTCCTTATTGGCCTGATGCTGTTGACCGTCATTGTCATGGCGGTGGGGGACAAGATCGGGCTTCCCTGGCCAGCGCTTCTGACCATCCTCACGGCGGTGGCGGTTTCGGTATACGCCACTTTTTCGAATGGCACATTCGAGTTCGCCGTACCCGCCGACCTCATTCTTCCGATCTTCTTGCCGCCATTGCTGTGGGCGCTGGCAAGGAGAACATCGTGGGGTGTTATTCGTGAGCAGTGGATGACCATCCTGGCTCTGTCCGTGCTGCTCGTGGTGGCTACGACCCTTGCGGTGGGATTCACCGCTCGCGCATTCATGCCAGGCTTGGGGCTAGCTGCCGCCATCCTTATCGGCGCCGCGATTGCCCCGCCGGATCCGGTGGCCGTCGAGGCCGTGGCAGAACCTGCCGGTATCCCGCGACGCATCATTTCCGTGCTGCAGACCGAAGGCCTGTTCAATGATGCCGCGTCTATTGTGGCCTTCCACCTCGCCTTGGAAGCCGTGACGAGTTCGGGTGAGATGCACGCCGGGGAGGCGGTGACGCGGTTCCTCTACTCCGCGGCTGTAGCCGCCATCCTCGGGCTCGTCGTGGGGCGCGTGTCTTCGTGGTTCGTCGGCGCGGTTCACGAGGTTGTCGCTCGCAATGCCTTGACGTGGGTGATTCCTTTTGCCGTGTACATCGCCGCGGAGGAACTCGGTGCCTCCGGTGTCATCGCGGTGGTGATTGCCGCGGTGGAACTGCACTCCCGCGCACCGATTCAAGCGGAGGACCGCCTCTCCGGCCAGTCATTCTGGGAGACCGTCGAGCTGCTTTTCACGGGCGTGGCTTTCGGCCTCATCGGCCTGACCGTGTTCAGCGCCATCGACGCCGCGGGTGCGGACCTCTGGCACGCGGTCATCATCGGCGTCATCCTGTCCGTTGTTGCCTTCCTCGTGCGCTTGGTGTGGATGTACGCCTTCTATCTCATTAATAGGCGCCGCGGGAAGCCACGCCTGGCGCCGCTGCGCCTGCAAGAAGTGCTGCTTATGACGTGGTCCGGCATGCGCGGTTTGGTGACTCTTGCGCTGGTTCTGTCTGTTCCAAGTGGATTGAGCTTCTACAACGAGTTGACCGTTATCGCCCTCGTGGTGCTGCTCATGACCATGGTGATTCCCGGCCTGTTGCTGCCGTGGCTTATGCGTCAGCTCGACCTCACTACGTATTCGCAGGCAGCCACGGATAAGATGCGCGCGACCATTACCTCCCGCGCGCGTAAAGCCGGCATTGCTGCGATGCGCGCGAAGTATGAGGAACTGGACCCCGACACTGCGGCAAATATCGCCCAGTGGTTTGAGGATCGCCTCGGTGAGGACGAGGACGGTGAGGACGCTACAACTCGTCTGCGCATGGCCATCGAGGCCCGTGAGGTGGCCCTCGCGGCACGGCGAACAGCCCTCGCCGGCGCCCAACAAGAGTTGCTGCGCCTGCGCCGCGATAGGGAATTCAACCCGATGATTGTGGACGAAGTGCTTGCCGACGTCGACCGGATGTCCCTCGGCGCAAAGAAACACAGTTGAGGGGAGTGCTGATCCGTGACTAAGAATGAGGGCGAGAGGAGCGAATCAATGGACGCCTATGAGTACGCCCAGCTGGAAGACGGCCTGGATTACCTCTACGACTTCTTCGACGCTGACTTGGAGGAGCGCGTGCGCGCCGGGCGTGAGCTGTTGCCAGAAGGCATGGAAGACATCTTGGGCGACCACACCCTGGAAGACTACGTCTGGTTGTGGATCAAAGAACCTGGCCCCCGCGGCTTCCGCCAGTTCCTGCGCGATGGCGGCTATGGCGAGGACGAGGTGAAAGAGGCTTTCCTGCTCGCCCGCACCGAGTGGGGCATGAACACCCCGCCGCACGTGGAGTGGCTCAAGGAAGACGGTTTCGCGGCCCCCGAGTTCGATTAGGGGCGGTTGACCATGGGCGTTCGATGAGGTGCCCAGCTCGAGTGCCCCCCCAGCCGCAAAGGAACCAAAGTACTGGCACCTTATGCGAAACTCCGCATGCAATCACCTGGGGTTTTCCATCCTGGGCCCCGCAAATGGTGCCTTTGCTTTGGTTCCTTTGCTTGAAGGCTCCAAGCCACCGCATGAAGAATCCAATAGCCTCGATTTCTAATACCGCACACGGGCAAAGGGCATTTGGAATAATCGCGACTAATCTTTGGCCCAGCGAGAAAGGTTATGCCAATCATGCGATTCGATCATTTGACCATCTTGACCCGCAATATCGAAGCCTCATGGGAGTTCTACCATCAACTTCCAAACTCCGAAGCAAAGCCATTGTCTGCTGAAGAAGGATATTTTGAAGTGTCGTTTGATGACAGCGTAATTGGCGTATTCGATTCTTCAGTTTTTGCTTCAGCCACTAACACTAGTCCGGCAACCCCCGGCGGAGCAGTAATCCAATTCTCTGTTGAGGACGTCGACGAGTACTGGAGTCAACTTCCAGATTCCTATCGCGAGACTTCTGCCTCACCCAAGAAAATGCCATGGGGTTCTTATTCCGCCTACATTTCGGATCCAGACGGAAACATCTTGGAGTTCTATACGTGGTGAAGTCAGTTTGCTGCTTCGCAGAAATCGGCTTCTGAGAATTAACGGCTTAAGGGACTTTTCGTGTGGATAAACCGATACGGATTCCCAAGGCAGCCTGGGATAATACGGTGATCTTGATTTTGAATCGGTTCCAACAGCCTGATCGGTGAAATCGACATCGGATAGCCATAGACCTGTGGTGGGAGGACTGCTGCTGGTGCGGTAATGCCAATTCATATGGCTAATAGGAATCGGCTGTCGTGCGATATGTGCGGCCACTTTCTGGTTAAGAACAACAAAACTGCGGCAGGACCCCAAGGCCGGCTATGCCCTCAGTGCAACGTTTTCATCGATTAACACCCGCGCACACCAGTGAGATTCGGCATTTTAAAATCTTTATTGACTGGGTCCTTTCTGGGGAATCCGCAGACCACTTGGCCAAACGCCTTGGGATAACAAGGCGGACTTTGACCCGGTGGTTTAAGCTGCTGTGGTTTATCATCGTGCCAACAGCAGCAGATCCCTATCGTGTCTATGACCAGCTCTTTATCGACGGCACCTACTTTCACAAGAAATTCCTGCTGGTAGCCTGCACCGAAACGCACGTCATCGCCCGACATTGGTGCCTGCGTGAAAGCTCAAACGAGTACCTGAAACTGCTCGACAAAATCGCGGAATCGTACATCGTTACCACCGACGGGTCGGGGGGGGGAGTGAACCTTTGCTGATCGGGTGGTTGAGTTCCACAGTGCCGAGTAATGGCATACACCTATTTTCCCTTTCATGCACTCTTCAAGCCATAGAACCCGAGAAGAGTATACGAAAGTTCCAAATTTAGGTGGGGGGATCAATTGTGAGTAAAGAATTGTTATTCTCATGGGGATTCCTGCCTTCGGGCGATGACGGAAGTTGTAAGGAAGATGCGGAAATGAAACTATTTAAAGTCTTTACCCTTGTCATTCTCATTGCAGGCGCTTTGTTGTGTATAGCGGGCTTATTTTGGGAAACTCGGCTTACTAATCTTGGGCTTCCTATGGCCCTTCTAGGAATAGCTCTTTCAGTTGCTGCATCAGCTAAAAGGAGGAGTTAAAGAGTAATAGGGATATGCTCAGTCTAGGTTTGTCATATAGAAAGACGCCGACTCATTGAAGACTGAGGTAGCGCCTTGCCGGTTGTTGTCTGTCAGCTCAAGCAAGTAGAAGCCCCTAGCGGCAAGGCGTAGGCGATTTCGGAAGAGATACTGTTGCGACCGGCTATTTGGTAGCAGTGTCGTGACTATCTGGTAGCGCTTCAGTGAGTATCTGGTAGCAGCTCGCGG